>JBNVCE010000097.1:0-1099 GCA_050410885.1 Thermoplasmatota archaeon
CTCAAAAAACCCGCAAGCAGGGTTAATAATAAGCAAAGAATACTGGCCTTTGCCATGGTATTTTAGGAACATTACAGTTCATTACTACTCAAAAAAACCAGATTACAGATTAAACTATGAAAACTATGATTTTATAATAACTGACAAGGAAACATTTGATGAAATAAAGAATGAGGATTCGTTAATAATTTTTAATGTTGAGAGTTTTGAAATAAGACCTTTTGTTTGGCTCTATCTGTTTTTAAAATAGTGTTTTGTTGTCCTAAATATTAAAAGCTTTTTGGAATTAAATTTGGAATTAAAATTAAATAGAAAATAAATTTTTTATTTTGTGTTTTATAATCTATGCTTTTTGATGTGAAATTTGATGATTTTGGCTCTGCTATGATAATATGCGATTTGCTGATTTATAAAGTTTAATGATTTAAAGAGAAATATTATGGTAATAATAAAAATTCCAAATAGAAAAATTTAAATATTATGATTTTTTAGTTACCTATGACTAATTTTAAAAATAAAAAATCTATAAAAAAGTTTAAAAAGAGGTTTTAAGATGAAAACAAGCAAACAAAGATTTTTAATAGTGTTCTTTATAGTTTTCTGTTTGACAATTGTTTCTTCTTTTGGACAGCAGTCTCAAAATCAATTAGAAGAGACTGGCTGCTGCGTTGCTCCTGATTATAGTATAATTTTAAATAGAAATGAGAATGATTGTAAAAATTTAGGATACACTTATTTTAATCAACGTTGTGAAGAAATCTCCTATTTTAATACATTGGGTTGCTGCATTAAATCCGGTGACACAGGACAACAATGTGCTTATTTAACTCAAGCTTGGTGTCAGTATCAAGGAGAAGGAGCAAACTTTGTGCCAAAAATTAAAAAAGATGAATGTAGCAATTTTGAGAATCAATTTGGTAATTGTGTTACAGACATGTTTGAAAACTGCACTAAAAATTTTCAGCCTGATAAATGTATAGAAGGAACTATTTTTTATTGCAACAGAATAACAGGAACATTAATTCCAAACTGTAATTTATGTAAAAATTGTGCTCCTTTTGTTTGTGACCAATCAACTGGAAAGTGTGATTTAGGAAAG
>JBNVCE010000097.1:1109-2551 GCA_050410885.1 Thermoplasmatota archaeon
TTAGAATCAGAACTTACCGGAGAAAGCTATAATTGTTGTTATTTTGAAGAGCAGTGCCCTGAAGAGAAAAGAAACATGAGTTTAGAATGTCCTTCTGACAAGCCAATAGGTTGCAATGCGAAATGTGAAATATTTCCTTGCAAACTCAATTTCAAAATAAATGCTAATGTTAATAAACAAAATCCCTTGTGTTGGTGTGGAATTAATCATTATAATACTTCAACAGAGGAAGGTTATTGCTGTGGAGAAACTTATGATGATTCTTACTACTTACCTCAGGCGTGTGGTTCTGCTGTCGGAAGAATTTATGGTTATATAAAGAATTCAACTGGAAATGGAATAAAAGACGCAAGAGTATTAGTTAAATCAAATTTGTATCAAAGATTAAGCCCAGCTTCAAACAGAATAGGTTATTATGAAATTAAGGATTTAATGCCAGGAGACTATTCTTTAATAGCAACTGCTTTTGGTTATAATCCTGCATATGGAAGCGTTAAATTAGTTCAGGATTCTGAGTTCAATTTTACTCTTTACAGGCCAGGAGAACAACAATGTAGTCCTGAAATTGTTAATCTTACATATTTTAGTGCAGAGCATGTTAAGGGCAAACCATTTGTAAAATTAACATGGGTTCTAAATCAAATAGGTTGTGAAAACATAATTTCTAGTTTTATTATTAAGAGAAATGACTGGAACATAGCAAAATATATATCCAGCAATGAAAGATCATTTGTTGATGACCAAACGTCATTGGAAACTACATATAATTATTCAATTCAGATTTTATTTAAAGGAGGAAGTTTGAGCAACATTTTATATGCTGAAATAACAACAGGAGATTATGTTTGCGAGAATGTTTTTGAAGGTGAAGAGTTTTGTTATAATCCAGATACAGGTCAAAAGAAAGGAAATGCCACTCACAGAAGAACTTGTGATGAAAATAATAAGATTTCAGAATATGTTAGCTATGCGCCCAATGCAGGAACACGAACAAATTGTGAAGAAAATGGCCAAATCTGTGTCATTTTAAAAAACAAAAAAACAGATTGCAGGCCAAAATCAAAGTGCTTGATTAAGGGTTTGCCTTTGGGTTTATTCTTCAATATTCCTTCTTGTCTTCAAGATTTCTGCGTTTATGATTACTCGAGCACAAATGTGGACGCGTGTTTTGACTGCACAAGGTGGGAAGGAGGAATGCTATTTTTAAAAAAATGTTATGATTTCAATTCAGAATTTGCTTGCAATAATAATAATTGTAATCTAAATTGCACTTGGAAATACACAAATCAAGAACTTAATAAAGGAATTTGTTATCCTACGGTTGAAGTTGAAAATGAAAGTGCTTGCGATGTTTGCAATCAACTGTTTATGCATTGCAGTTCAGAGGATTGTTCTTTGTTAGGAAATTGTTATAAAAACAATGAGGAAAATTTCTGAAAGAG
>JBNVCE010000097.1:2561-2975 GCA_050410885.1 Thermoplasmatota archaeon
ATGATTCATTATGCATTGATTGTGCTGGAGTAAGGTGTGAAGATTATACTGATAAGTTAAGTTGTGAAGGCAGTTCTTTAATTAATGCAGGTTGTGGTTTTGAATTTAGCAATGATTCTTGCAGTTTAAGAATTTGCAAGTGGAATTCCACAACAAACACTTGCTTTAAAGATGGAAATTATGACAACATTCCGGATTGTATCGATAAAGAGGGTACATTTTATGAAATATGCATCAACGACACCCAACCGCCAAAGTTTGATATAATTGTTCAGCAGCCGATTGATTCTTTACTTATAAGCAAAGATAGTGATGAAATCAAGTTAAACAGTAAAGAAGATATCATAAACTTTTCTTATTGTTTTAACACAACAAATACTTGTTGCCCTGAGAAAACTCTAACAATTTACAGAA
>JBNVCE010000097.1:2985-3535 GCA_050410885.1 Thermoplasmatota archaeon
AAAACAAATGGAAACAATATCTATTATTTTAGATATAAGGCAACAGATTCAAATTATAACATCGCTCCGATAGAAAGTATTAAAATGTATGTTATAGCATACCCGTTTGATTTTAACTTAACATACGCTTTTACTCCTAAAGATGAAGAAACTTACGACCTTATGATTTTAGCCACAACATCAAGATCTGCAAACTGCACTTACCAATTAAGTCCGGATATTGACAGCAATCTCGATTATTCAACCTTTGGAAAATATGCAAGTTCATTTACAGCATTATTTACTGGCACAAAAGAAACAAGCTTTAATGCAGTTTTTACTTGTTATGATGAGTTTGGTAATGAAATAGTGTTTAGTCCAAACTCATTTACAATATCTTATGTTAAGGATAAATTAATCAATATAACCATAGACACTCCTTATCATCAGGATTCAACACCTATCGTAAGTTGGGGAAATTATCCAGTGGGGATTAAAGCAGTTCCAGAAATAACGATAAATAATATTTCTGTTAGCATACTTAAAGACGGAAAGGAATACTTTTTAAAAG
>JBNVCE010000097.1:3545-4578 GCA_050410885.1 Thermoplasmatota archaeon
ATGAAGGAATTTATACTTTTACACTAATTTTAGACAAGAATTCAGACGAATTGGCAAGAAATCTTAGACAAGTCGCAGGTAAATTCGTTATTGACGCTCTCTACAATGGAGCAAAAGTTAGGGAAGAATTTATAGCTGGAAAAGAGTTTGCAATTTATACAAGCTTGCCAGAGCCAACAATAACAATTAGTTAAATTTAATTATTTTAAAGTTTTTATTTCCCAATTATCTTTTTTATTTTTGATTAAGAGGATGCAGAATGATTTTTTCAGAGTGTAAAAAAAGAGGTAATTGCTTTAAAGCTTCATTTTCATTTGTATTACCCTTTTTTATTTTTTTAACGCTTTTTATTTTTTCAGCACAACACTCTCTTGCAATACCACAGACATCAAATCCTCAGCTTTCAATAACAGTAAAATTTGACGAATCAGTTAATGTTACAAATGCTACATTAATTAATACCGACACTACAACTTATTTTAATTTGCAACTAAAAGAAAACATTAATAATCAAACTTTTGTATACATTCCAACACTCAATTTAACAGATGGATTATATAATTTTACTATTTTTTATTCTGATTTTAAAATTCAAGGGCTTAATGGTTATAAAACTTATCTTTTTAGAGTGAATTTTTCAATACCTAAAAAACCAGTTAACATAATAATAAATACAGTTAATGAGTTAGAAGTAGGGGAGTCAGAAAATTACTTGATAGAAGCAAATTATGATGATGGTTCAAGTTTAACTATAACAGGTAATAATGAATTAGAAAATTACTTAACGGTGAGTTCTAATAATACAACTGTTTTGCAGGTATCAAAAAATCCTGCAAAAATAACAGGCATTTATCCAGGAGTTGCTGAAATAAGAGCAGAATATCTTCAAGTTAATGGTGCAAAAACAATAACTGTTAAAGAACCTCCATTTATTAAAATGCTAACTCCTTGGAATAATGGAACTCATGCTTATGCAAGTTCTGATGTTTTTGACATACTAATTTACACGTTTAGAAATGCAGAGTGCAAATGG
>JBNVCE010000098.1:0-4552 GCA_050410885.1 Thermoplasmatota archaeon
GGGCAAACAATAACAACTACACATTCATGGTCAACAAAAGGAACTTATGAGATAAAAGTAAAAGCAAAAGACATTCATGGAAATGAAGGAGCATGGTCAAATCCATTATCTGTTAAAATACCAAGGACTTTATCAACTCACGGTTTTTTACAACATTTTAAGAATATTTTTCCTATTTTAAGGAAAATAATAATATTTTAAAACAATTTTTTACTTTATTTTTTATTAAATATTAAATTTAAATTATAAAATTTTATTTCAGAAAAATTTATAATATGTAAAGATATAATAAAATATATATTAAACGGGGGTTTATTATGAAAAAAATAATATGTTTACTAATAATTAATTTCCTTTTTATTGGAATAACAACCATAAATGTTTCAAGCTTTGTTTATTTACAAAATACTACTAGTAAAGGTCAAGAATGGGCTGTAACATTTGGCGGAAGTAATATTGATGTGGGTTATTATGTTCAACAAACTAGTGATAGTGGGTATGTTATAACAGGTTACACTCGTTCATATGGTCCAGCTGGGCGAAACATCTGGCTTATAAAAACTGATGCATCAGGTAATGAACTATGGAACAAGACTTTTGGTGGAGCAAATGATGAGGAAGGAAAATGTGTTCAACAAACTATTGATGGCGGTTACATTATAACTGGTTACACCAAGTCTTATGGAGCAGGAGGGGAGGATCTCTGGGTTATAAAAACCGATTCTAATGGTAATGAAGTTTGGAATAAAATCTTTGGTGGTACAGCTGATGATGGAGGAACAAGTGTTAGACAAACTTCTGATGGAGGGTTTATAATAGCTGGTTATACATCATCCTCTGGTGCCGGTAGTGTTGATGCATGGCTTATAAAATTAGATGCCGCAGGTAATACTATGTGGACTAAGACTCTTGGTGGAGCACTTACAGATGGTGCTTATTGTGTTCAGCATACAGTAGATGATGGTTTTATTCTTGCTGGATGGACGATGTCTTATGGTCCAGGATCTCTTTTAAATGCCTGGCTTGTTAAAACAGATAGCCAGGGTAATCAGCAATGGAATAAGGCCTTTGGCGGAACTAATTCTGATATAGCATACTGTGTTCAACAAACAAATGATGATGGTTTTATTCTTGCTGGTGAAACCAATAGTTTTGGTGCAGGACTAGTGGACATGTACCTTATTAAAACAGATTCATCAGGTAATGAACAATGGTCAAAAACATTTGGTGGAACTGGTAGAGATTACTGTTACTCTGTTAAACAAACACTTAGTGGTGGATATATTCTTGCTGGTTACACACTTTCATATGGTGCTGGTGGTGATGATGTTTGGGTGGTAAAAACAGACTCCATGGGTAACAAAGTTTGGGATGAAACATTTGGTGGTGTTTATTCTGATGTTGGTTACTGTGTTCAGCAAACAAGCGAAGGAGGTTATATTGTAGTGGGTCATACCCTTTCATATGGATCAGGAGTTCATGATGTATGGCTTATAAAAATATTAGCTGATGAGGCTCCTCCTTTAGTGGTTGATGCACAAGGACCTTATGAAGGATTTGTTGGTGAACCTATTAGTTTCACCTGTAGTGTTACTGGTGGTGTTCCACCTTATTTTTATCTCTGGGATTTTGGCGATGGAAATACTTCAACATTGGAAAGTCCTATACATGCATACATGGTTGCTGGGAATTACACAATAAGCTTAACCGTAAATGATAATAATGGAAATTATGCAAGTGATACTACTTGGGCAAACATTCAAGACTTAAATAATCCACCAAATACACCAGAAATTTCAGGACCTTTATCTGGAAAACCCAGAGTTGAACTACAATATACATTTTATACAACAGATTCTGAGCTAGATGATGTTTTTTACTTTGTTGACTGGGGTGATTTAACAAATACTAGCTGGGTTGGACCATATTCTTCAGGTGAACAAATAACCCTGAATCATACTTGGAATAAAAAAGGATCATATATTATAAAATGCAAAGCAAAAGATGTAAAAGAAGCAGAAAGTACTTGGGCAACCTTTGAAATAACTATTCCAAGAGCCTCACTTAAAAACAGGGTTTTTTTGAAACTGACAAATATATTACAAATTATCAAGTTTTTATTCAACTTTTAATCCTTTTTCTTATTTAAAACTTAATTTTAATTAGTTAAAATCAATTTAATAATTTAACAAATTTTAAAAAATATAATTTATTCTAAAAAATAAAAATATTTATATAGGGTTAATTACTTTTAATAATTAAAGGGTAATAATTATGGTTTGTAAAAAAGTAAAATCTTGTATTATTTTTTCAATAGTCACAGTTTTAATTTTTTCAGCAACTGCATCAAATATTTTAAGTAAAAATACAGTTGAAAAAGATTTTAAATTAAATAATATAGTTTTTATTGAAAAATCTAATGGTCTTGATAATCCAGGTAAAGAGGGAGGTAAAACAGAATATGAATTAGCAGATATTAACAATGATGGGCATTTGGATTTAATAAGTGTTGGAGATCATGGCTCCCCATACATCAATAGTAATCAACATGGAATCATGGTTTGGTTTGGTGATGGAAATGGTATTTGGTCTGTTAGTCAAGTTGGAAATTTTGGTTATGGTGGAATTGAAGCCGGTGATTTGAATCTTGATGGTTTTCTTGATGTTGCTTGGGGTATACATCACAATTATGGACCAACAGGTTTTGGTGATACATTAATTGGTGCTGCTTTAGGTGATGGTACAGGTTCAAACTGGATTCCATGGGCAACAGGACTTGGTACAGCTGGTGAGGATTGGGGTATGTTTGCAACTGATCTTGCTGACTTTGATTGTGATGGTTTACTTGATATTGTTTCTCAATCTTTTGGTTGTTGTAACGGTTATCATGTATATAAAAATAATAATGATGGAACATGGACACACAAATGGACAAATACAGGAGGAAATACTTACAATAATTTAGAAACTGCTGATTTTAATTCTGATGGTTATCCTGATTTTGCAGGTAATCGTGATGGATACTTTGTTTATCTTGGAAATGGAGAATTTGGTTTTACTTTAAACCAAAATGGTCTGCCAAGTTCAAACTGGCTAGGACTTGATTGTGGAGATGCAAACAATGACGGATGTGATGATATTGTTTTTGGATATAGTTCATTAGGTGTTCGTTGTTATACTTTCGATAAACAAAACAATAATTGGGTTTTAGCATCAAATGGTTTACCAACATCTGGTCAATACTATCCCCAATTTGGTGATATGAATGGTGATGGTTTTCTTGACATTTTTGCTTATAAACCTCCTTTAGGCACTCTTTATTTGGGTGATGGAAATGGAAACTGGGTTGCAGATGGAACCTGTTCAATGCCTTCACCTGGTTCTTATTCAGCAATTGTTGTAGATGGAGATTTTGACCATGATGGTAGGGAGGATGTAGTAATTCAAGCTGAGCAAGGTTCATGGCCTTCTTATCAAAATAAGTTAAAAGCTTTTTCACCATGGTCTGAACCATCAGAACTTACTTCTTTAGTGCAAACACCAAATGGGGGTGAAACATTTAGAAGTGGTTCCATTCGTAAAATACGTTGGCTTTCTGCTGTTCCATCTGCTCAAGGTGATTCTTCTGTTGAGATTCAAATATCCTTAAATGGTGAAACAGGACCATGGAATACAATTGCCTCAGGTTTACCAAATAATGGGTGTTATCAATGGCTTGTTGATGCAGGTGGTTCTGAGTATTGTCGGATTAAAATCATAGTTTCTACATCATTTTCCAGTGCATATGCTATTTCCCAATCAGATTTTAAAATCATTGGTTTTAATGTAAATGCGCATGGTCCTTATCAAGCAGTAATTGGTGAACCTATTCATTTCATTGGTTCAGCAGAAAATGGAACACCACCGTATAATTATTTTTGGGATTTTGGTGATGGAGAATTTTCTTATGAACAAAATCCTGAGCATGCTTATACTACTGAAGGAAACTTTAGCGTTGTTTTGTCTGTTACTGATGGTAGTGGTGTAACAATAAGAGATTCAACCTGGGCTTTAATCATAGGAAACAACACTTCTCCAAATACTCCAGAAATAGATGGACCAAGTAATGGAAAACCAAAAATCAATTATAATTTCACTTTTGTTTCTACAGATTTTGATAATGATGATTTGTATTATTTTATTGACTGGGGTGATGAAACAAACACTGGATGGATTGGACCTTTTATTTCAGGTGAAAAAATAACTCAATCACATTCATGGTTTAATAAAGGAAATTACACAATTTATTGTAAAGTTAAAGATACACATAATGCTGAAAGTGAATGGAAAACAAAAGAAATAATTATACCACGAAACAAAAATGTTGAAAAAAGAATGTTTCAAAGTTTCATTGAAAAAATAATAAACTTATTTTTAAATATTATTTATTATAAAAATTAATCATATTTTATTTATAGTAAATTATATAAAATATATAGTTATTATGTATAATTAGATTTAATTGGGGGTATAATTATGAAAAAGGCAATATTGATTATAACTGGAATTTTAA
>JBNVCE010000099.1:0-4324 GCA_050410885.1 Thermoplasmatota archaeon
AAAGATTTTATTTGAAAATAATACGCAGATTACAAATAAAAAAATAATATTCAGTAATTTTTTGTATCAGACAAATTTTCAGTTTAACGATCTCTCTATTTTTATTCAGCCACAGTTCTACCTTTATCCAACAGTTATCTTTTTTAAAAATAATTCAAGAATTGAATTGGTTTACAAAAGAAAAATTTTTTTAAAATCAAATTACCAAAATTTTACCGATTTAAATACAAGTTATTTTGGTGCAGGTATTTTAACTGGTTATGGTAATTTTGGACTTTTTTATTCAACACTTTTTCTTCCATCTTATTTATTGGAAAAAAATATAAAAAATATTAAGATAAGGTTTAGTATTGATGCTTTAATGAATGAAAAAGACACTCTTGGTATATTTTCAGAAAAAAGAAAAAACATTTATTCGATTTTTCCACAAAGAAACTACTTTTTAGATTTTAATTTAAAATTCTCAAACATTGCTTTTAATTTTCTTGCGATAAAAATTCTTGATGGGCAGAATTCCTATGACGAGTTAAAAAAATCTCCCGTTTTTTATGATATTAATTTTTATATCAAAAACGAAGGTAAAAATTTTAGATACAGTTTTAAAATGGGAAATTATTACAATAACTTTACCTCTAAAAATTTTTACTTTTCACTTTTTTCATTAAATAAAATTGGTCAAGTTTATTTTATAAATGAATTAGAATATTTTACTTATAGAACACTAATCTATGACCTATCGATTGGTTTCAACGAAGAAAATTCTTATTTAACTTTTGGAGTTAAAAATCTTTTTTCAAAAAATGATCCTGTATATTCTTATTTTTCCAGTCGGACCTACTTCTTTTTACTTTCATTTTCAAAGATCCAATTTTTTGATTGACAAAGGATTCTTTTGAATTATACTTTAATTATGATTACCAATTTAAGGAAATTTAGTTTTATTATTATTCTATTGACATTGTTTTCCTGCTGCAAAAAATACCCTTATCCACCGACTTTTCAACTTTCAGAGAACTCTCCATTCGGATTTTTCCAAACACAGGTTGTTAACGCTGACTCAACTATTTCTCCTGTTGTTACAACAAAGTTAATCGAATATATTACTTATGAACAGAAAGGTTCGTTTTTAGAGATAGGAAGTTTAGAAACTATTCTAAATCGTTATAACTCTTCCGATTTAACCTCTGAAGTTCTAAAAAAGATTGGAAACGATTTTAAAGTTAAAAGCGTTGTTTTAAGTGAAATCGAATTTTCCGAAATTGAGCCTAATTTTAATCTCAACTTTGTTAATCCTTCGTTATATGCTAATGCAAAATTGACTGCAACACTCAGGCTTAAAATTTATGAAACCGAGACAGGTTCTCTGCTTTATATAAAATCTATAATGAAAAAAACTGAACTTTCGAATGTTTATGTCAGTAAAGATATGATCTTTTTCAATTCAAAAACTTTCGATGAATCTCAGTATGACCTGATCGATCACCTTACGTGGAAAATAACCAAAGATTTTAGAACGGTTTATAAATGTAAATAGGAGGAAGTGTGAAAAAATCATTTTTCTTTTTTCTTATTTCATTTTTTTGCTTTTTGTTTTTAACTTCTCAGGAAAACATAACATTTGAAAAATATGTTAACATTGATGGAAAACTTTATAAAATCATTCTTTCTGAAAATGGAGATACATTATCAAAAGCAGAAATTGTAGTCGAACAAAAAACTATTGAAGAAGAAAAAATTAAAAGCGAAAATATCAAGGAGTATAACCCGCAACTTTTAAGAATTGTACCATACAAATGGCAGGCTGGATGGTATGGAGCATGGCAGGGTTTTTCTTATGGCTTTTTTATAACAGAAGGATTGGGACTGTCGACAAGTAGAATAGCACCACTGATTTATCTGTCCACCCCTTCTTTGATGTTTTTTTTGCCTCCTCTTTTGATAAAAGATGATGTTCCAATAAGATCTCTTGCTTTCATCGACTGGGGATACAGGTTAGGACCTTTTGATTTTATAGTTTTAAGGAATGCTTTTGGAAGATCTTCCTTTGGAAATCTCGATTTTGGTCCTTTTAATCTTGATTTTCTTGGTTTATCTTTAACAGGATACACACAGTCATGGCTTGGTTATTATTTATCAAGGAAAAATGAAAACTTAAGAAGAGCAGCAAGTGATTTTTATGCCTCTGGAGCAGTGTTAGGATATGCAACAGGCGGATTGGTGGGTATTTATCTGGCACAGCAACTTGTTCCAGATAATCCTGATCAATCGAATATTGATTGGAACGATAGTGCTCAGATCGCTCAATATAACGATTCTATTTTAAAACTTGATAACAAAAGAGAGTTGTATGGGTTTACAACAGCGTTTTTATCTTCTGCATTGTTGAGATCTTTTGGTTTTATTCTTGGAAACCGTGAGGATTTAAAATTTAAATCGTTTGATGGATACTTTTATACTTTTAATATGCTTCCTGGAATTTTGCTTACAATCGAAGTGTATAACTATATTGACAGAAAGGATGAATTTCCTCTGGTTGCAGGTATATCAGGATTAGTTTCCACGGGAGTTACAGCCTATTTTATGAGAAACATGCATCTTGATGATGGAAATGCAATCTTAATGATGATCGGAGGAATTGTTGGAGGTGCCCTTGGACAGGGTATCGAACGAACCATAGCAGCATACACTGACGATGATAATCTTCATTCTTCCATCGGTGCTTTCAGTATGATTCTTGGAGAATATCTTGTTTATCTTCTTAGAAAGAATGCCATACATTCAGGAACCGATTTTGGCTCTAATATGGGGTTTTATATTTATCCTTCAATAAACAAAGGTGTTTGCGGAAGATTAACTTTTAACTTTTAATATAAAGATTGTTGATTTTTAATTTTTTTTGATTATAATATCTCCCTTTGTTGGAATGTCAGACAAAAATAGAGAGGATTTTTATGGAAAAAAATATAAACGAAGTGGAAATAGTTAATCTTACAAAAAATATTTTGATGGAAAGCGAAGCATTTAAAGATAACGATTACTATAATCCCGAGCTTTATTATCTTGTTTCATTATACATCATAGAAAGTCTGTTTGATTTTTATTCTGAGGATCTTTTTAAATTTTTACTTTTCAGTGGAGTTAAATACTTTAAAACGCAAAAATTAACTGACGAGGACAAACAGTATCTACTTATTTTTGAAAAAGAGATAAAAAATTGGAACCTTTATAATTCATTTCCGGAGATGGAAAAACTTTTTATCGAACTTTTAAAAACAGAAAAAAAGAGGGTCGTGGAAAGTATAAAAAAAGATAATAATAAAAACATGTTGATCGAAGATAAAATTTTTTATATGGTAAAAAAGATCAGGGAAAAATCAAACAAGAAAATAAAGTTTGATGGAGATGACATTTTCAACGAATTTTCTGATTTGTTGGATCTATAAATGTATTTATAATTAATACATTTTATGTATAATATATTTAATACAAAAGTATAGTGTCTCTATTCCCTTCCTTATCTTTGACTATAAAAAATTTGTTTTCATTTTTGTTTATCTTTAATTTTACCTTTGATTCTGTTGGTATTGGTTCAACATAAAAATTGTTTGAATCTGCAACAAAAAACCAGTCAACTCCACTTCCCTGATCTATTATTTTAAAAATGTATATTCTGACATCTGAAGATATATATTTTTTCTGTAAAAAAACTTTAGGACTTATTGTATCTTTTCCTATTACAAAATCGGATAACTTATTAACTACTATAGAATCATAAAAGGCAAGTTTTTTAACAAAATTTATCTTTTCTCCGTTTACAGTATAGAAAGAGTAATTATTATAACCATTCAAAAAAATTTTTATTTCATTTTTTGTCATTTCATCTGTTAAACTAAAATCAAACATTCGGGACGCAGATTGAAATTCTCTATGGTGAAAATCTTTTGTATTATATAAAAAATACAAATTATGGGAAGGTTTTATTGAAATCGAATCAGTTAAATATAAAATATTTGTATTATTAATAAATACAATATTTTTATCAATAGGAATTCCATCAATTATATTTTTTGAGTTAATGTTGCATTCTTGTGTTAGTATATAATATTTATAATTTGAAGAAGGTTGAAAGCAGGAAAAATAGTTTGAATATGGCTCATTTAATGTGTAGTTTGAATAGATTCCTTTCGTTATCAGAACAAGTTTTTTGTTTATCTTTTTAATTTTAAGTTCATTTTCATTTGACTTACTACTCAATCTGGAACAACTTACTTTTATTTTTAAGTTACTTGTATTCCCATGGTAATCAAATATTTCCACAGTTATA
>JBNVCE010000100.1:0-4218 GCA_050410885.1 Thermoplasmatota archaeon
ATTGATTTAGAGAGGTGTGTTAGTTGTGAAAAGGTTTATTTGGCGAAGTCAAGTTTCTTATTAAAATTTTATAAACTTAAGTTTGTAATTTTAAAAAAAGAAAAAAAGAGAGAATTTTTATTTAAATTTTCACATTAATATGCGTCTTAATTTAGGAAACATATTAGGGTATCTTTGTAAAATCCATTGCAGCAAGGTAAATTCTTTTATGGTTCTTGGTGTTATTAAGGTTACATCTATTTCGCAGAAATCACTTTCATTGTTTGTATTAATTATTTTAATTTTTCCTGTGAATGTTTTCTTTTTCTCAGCTGGTGCAACAACTTGCACTAATATTTCTACATAATGGTCTTTTTCTAAACCTATTCCAGAACTTGGTGTGAATGTCCAAGTACCCCAAGTCGGGAATGAATCTACTTTCCAGCTAAGTAGTGAACCTGGATCTCCAGAGTTGTATACTCTAAATGTTGCATTTACTGTGGATCCTGCTTTTACATTTTCCCAATTAATGTTCCCTTCACAGTATATTTTTGGTTCTGAAATAACAGTTGAACCTGTTACTGAAAAATCATCAACCATTAGAATGAAAGCATCATAAGAAACACAGTGTATGGCTATATATATACTATTGCCAGAGTACGCTGAAATATCATATGTATATTGTGTCCATGTAATAGGAGCTTCAATGTAATTACCTGGAGAAATAATTGTAAAACTTGAAGGATTTGTATCAGTGGTGGATATTCCTACTTGGAAACGGTCAAGATTATAATCATCAGTATAAGATCTAGCCCAGAAAGAAACTTCCTCATAACTAGCAGGTCCAAGTTGTGGTGTAATCAACCAATCATCGTTTGTTGCAGGTAGTACAGCATTGAAACAAGCTGCAAATTTTTGCCCGGAATGAGGTGGTGCATAAGGACATGGTGGGGTTGTTTGAGAAGGATTAAAGATTATAAATGAACCAGTATAATATTCATTTGGGTAATCATAATATGTCATTCCATACGTTGGAGATCCATCACCATCAAATTGAATCCATGGTGGAAAATCTAGTACAAAATCATCGTATGATTCAAAATCGTCTTCAAACAAGACGTCACGGCTAATCTGTAAAGGTTTTTTTATAAAGGATTCAACATTTTTTGCTTCTTATGTGTTTGTCGCTACAGCCATAGTTGATGACATAATTATTGCTACTATTAGAAAAACAACAGCTTCTTTTAAAACATTTTTCCTATTTTTCATTTTTACCTCCCTTCTTTATAAACATTTTTATTTTTTTTTTAAATAATATATTTATTAATTACTTATAAACTTTTCCTATAATAAAACCTTGAAATTGTTTATTCTTAAAAGTTAGTTTTCTTCTAAAATGTGTTTAACATTAAGATTGAAATCTCATCATAACAGGTAAAATTGATTATGTAGCAAAAATACAGGTAATTTATTTTTTTCATTGTGTTATTTTATAACAAATAATTATAAATAAGGGTTAATTTATTGTTTTTATATAAACTAGTTTAATTAAAAACGGGGGTTATTTAATGAAAAATAAATGGGTTTTTATGACATTGGTTTTTTGTCTGTTTTTTTTATCATGTAATGGAATACCATCTGCTAGCGAAAAACATTATGTTAAAACAGTTTTTAGTTCCAAGCAGTATATTGAACTTCCGCCACCAAGTTTTCCAAATATTTATTTTGAAGAGTCTCTTGCCCGTCGCATGTCGGTTAGAGAATTTTCAGATAAGCCTGTTTCACTTGAGAATTTATCCACTTTGTTATGGGGTGTTTATGGTTTTTATAATGGTACAAAAAGTATAGAAACTTTTAATGGTTGTAATGTTATAAAGGTTTATGTTTTATTAGATGATGGTGTCTATAGATATAATAGTTTTAATCATTCTTTAATTTTGTTTAGAAATGGTGATTATAGAAAAATCGGTCAGTATGATACTGCAGCATTAAAACTTGGTTTTGTCTGGGATACCTCAGTTTGTAAAAACAAGAATGTTGCTGCAGCTGAAATGGGTATGATAGGCCAGAATATTTATTTAATTGCAAATGCTCTTGGTCTTGGTACAGTTACAACCGCTCAACAAACAAATCAACTTTATCTTCTTGGTTTACCTTTATCAGAAAAACCGATTATTATCATGCAGATTGGTTATCCAAAAACTGATTACGATTTTGTTTATGAACCATTTGAAAGTGGTTTACCTTTTCCTAATATTTCATCAGTTAGTTATTTTGATGCTGTTGTAAGTAAACAGCGCTGGGCTTATTTAACCTCAGCATTGCCAGAGAACGTTCTGTCGCAGGTGTTATGGGCAGGTTATGGTACATCATTTTTTATTGATAAAACAAATAATAAACGTCATCGTACTGTACCAAGTTCTCATGGCACATATCCTCTTGAGATTTTGTTTGCAAATGCATCAGGTTTGTATAAATATAAACCATTGAATCATTCCCTTGAGAAATTATGTTATGATGATGTTCGTGATAAAATTGCAAATGCTTCTTTTTCATGGGTTTCATCTGCTGATGTTTTTATTATTTTATTGAATAAATCAAAAACAAATACTTCTTGGGCATGGTATTATGAAGCTGGGGCGATTTGGCATAACATGCTGCTTGAGGCTGCAACATTTAATCTTTCATCAAATGTTTTATTTGGTTTTTATCATGAAATGATAACTAGTGAATTACAATTAACAGATTATGAACCATTGGTTCTTATACAAATTGGAGAAAAAAATGGTTTTGATTCCCAACCACCTGAAGTTACAATTGTTGATCCAGAAAAAGGATATTTGTATTTATTTGGATTTAAAACTCTTATTTATCCAGATATCCCAAAAGCAGTTGTTATTGGAAAATTACAAGCAAATGTTTTGATAAATGATGATTCGATTCTAATGGTTGAATTTTATATTAATAGTAGACTCATTGGTCAAATTTACTGGGAACCTTACAAAATTGTTATTCCAAGGTTTTTGTTTAAAAACTGTGAATTTAAGGTTTTTGCTACTGATTACTTTGGTAATACTTTTGAAGCAGTAACAAATTTTATCAAAATATTATAAATTTTCTTATGATTTTTTTTTCATATTTTTTAAAATAGGAAATTTTTATTTTTATAATAATATTAACCTTAAGAATTTTTGTTTTTTTTTAGTTTCTAGTATATAAATTTCTTATCAAAAGCATGATTAAATTTATAAGTGAATTCTTTATTTAGAATATTGAGGGAAAATGGGATGAAGAAAGAAAACTTGAATCTTTTTGATGACTTTGACTCTGCTTCTAAAGTGGATGAATATGATTACATTGATAAGATTTTGATTGGTACAGATAGAAATAAGATTCTTTTTGATCGTTCTCCTATTGCAATTGTTTTTATTAATGAAAAAGGTATTTTTTTGGATGCAAACAAGAAACTTTATGATTGGTTAGGTTATAAACCATCTGAGATTATTGGTAAAACAATTGCAGATCTTCCTTTTTTACCTGATAAATCTAAAAAAATTATTGTTGATAATTTTTTTAAACGTATGCGCGGAGAAGAAATCCCTGTTTATGAAATTGAGTTTATTCATAAAAATGGAATGCGTAAGTTTGGGGAAGTTTATGGTAGTTTATTACGTGATCATGTCTATGGTATATCAATGGATATTGTTATGGTTTCTGATGTTACAGAAAAAAAAAAAGCATTGGATAATTTAAAAGATAATGAAAAACGATACAAAATTTTATTTGAAAACACTTCTGATCTTGTACAATTTATGGATGCTTATGGAAAATTTGTTGAGGTAAACCCTGCATGGTTAAACACGTTAGAATATTCTAAAGAAGAAGTAAATAATCTTAAACTAGTTGATATTATTCGTAAGGATGAAATTCAGCATTGTCTAGAGCTTTTTAACAAGGTTTGTCAAGGTGAAAGTATTAAAGATTTTGAAACTTTTTTTGTTTCAAAAACCGGTAAAGAAATATTTGTAAAAGGTAGAGCAAAGAGTTATTTTAAGGACGGTGTATTTGTTTCTACTATAGGAATTTTTAAATGTATTTCTGAAAACGATAAAAAATAAAATGGCTCTCCCCAGTAAATTAGCGGAGAGATAAATATACCAACTGAAAATATAACCAAGGGTGTAGGGATGGGATATGGTAAGTCATACGTTAATCAGAAGTGTTTTTCTCCCGAAACAG
>JBNVCE010000101.1:0-4215 GCA_050410885.1 Thermoplasmatota archaeon
TCTATATATGGTAGCATCCCCTCCATATTTTATTCACCAAAAAAACATGGATGGATGCTACCATTACTTAAATCTTAAGTTAACAAGCACTATTTTTCAACTAACGAGAGTAGTGTACAATAAAAATAAAATAACGGGAAAAGATGCCTTAAAAAACAAAAAATGGATGAAAAAAAGATGATTACGTTAATAGGAACAGGTCACGTATTTGATCTTTCTTCGTCTCTCCTTAGGATATTTGATGAAAAAAACCCTGAAGTCTTATGTGTTGAGTTAGATGAACAACGATACAATGCACTGACGATGAAAACCTCTAATCCTGAGAGATATAAAGAAAACAGCAGGAATCTACCAGTTATTTACAAGCTTTTAGCCAAGTTCCAGGAAAGTATGGCCCAGAAATATGGTGTAACAGCTGGGGAGGAGATGCTTACAGCGATCAACTATGCGCAGAGTCACCAACTACCTATCGAGTTCATTGATATGAACGCTCAAGTTCTTTTCACAAAGATGTTGAAGTCCATGAAGTTTTCTGAGAGAGTAAAACTGTTTTTTACTGGCATCGGTGGGTTTTTTGTAAGTAAAAGTCGTGTTGAAAAAGAGCTGAATAAATTTGAGAACAATCTTGAAAAATATATAGCGGAGATCGGTAAAAATTTTCCAACGATTAAAAGGGTTTTGATCGATGAGCGTAACGAGTTTATGGTACAAAGATTAGTTGATGTTAGCCAGCGTTTTAATAAGATTATGGCGTTGGTTGGTGATGGACATATACCTGGTATTTCTAGGTTATTAAATGATAAAAGATTGGTTTTTGAGACGATACGTTTAAGTGAACTAAGAAGTCAAAAAGAATCAGGGTATGATCCTTCGACAGCATCTTTTAATATTAGTTACAAAGAACCTTAGAATGATTTTTCTGCCAAGTTTTAAAAAACCCTTCTTTATGTTGTCATTGATGTTGTTTGGGCCTGTGGCCGAGTCTGGATACGGCGGCAGCCTCCTAAGCTGTAAATCGCGGGTTCGAATCCCGCCAGGTCCGTACAATATTTTTTACAGCGAAAACATTATTAATCCAAATAATAATTCAATAATTCATGGAGTACTATCCAAGAAAAATAGATAAAAACCTGGAAAACTGGGTAAAAAGAAAAGAAATCATTCTAATAAAAGGACCACGACAAAGTGGAAAAACAACAGTACTACAGCATTTACAACAACAACTAGGAGGTCACTATATAACACTTGAAGACGAAGAACTATTACAAAGCTTTGAAAAAAACCCAAAAGAATTTATAAAAAGATACATCGAAAACAAGCAAAATCTTCTTTTTATCGATGAAGCACAATACAATAAAAATGTAGGAAAAAATTTAAAACTTATTTATGATCTTTTTTCAGATAAAATAAAAATATTTGTCACTGGATCTGGATCCTTTGATATAAAAGTTGAAATCGGAAAACACCTCGTAGGACGAGTAGTCTATTTCGAGCTTCTCCCACTTGACTTTGAAGAATTTCTTCTATGGAAAGCAAAAGATCTACACAAAATCTTTACAGACTACAAAAAAACAGTACAAGATTTTCTCTTGGAAAAAGAAGAAAATATTACAATGGAACCTGTTTTTCAACAAGAATTTAACTCTTTATTGCAAGAATATCTCCTTTTTGGAGGATATCCTGCTATTGTGAAAGAAGAAGATACAAAAATAAAAATAGAATTACTAAAAAATCTCGCCAGAACGTATCTTGAAAAAGATGTATTCTTTTTTTTCAATGTCATGCATATGGAAAAATTCAAAAAAGTATTAAATTATCTGAGTTTCAATAATGGGTCTTTACTCGAAATTTCTTCAATAATCAGTGAACTGCACATGGATTTTAAAACTATTGAAAACTACCTATCAATATTATCAGATACTTCTGTCATTTCTCTTCTTTCGCCATATTATAAAAATCTAACAACTGAGTTAAAAAAAGCAAGAAAAATCTATTTCAATGATCTTGGTTTGAGAAATTCTATACTAAATAATTTTCTGTTATTGGAAAGCAGGATAGACAAAGGAGTTATGCTAGAAAATTTTATTTTAAATGAACTAAAGACTCAATTTAATGGGAAAATAAATTACTGGAGA
Source organism: Thermoplasmatota archaeon (assembly GCA_050410885.1). Lineage (GTDB taxonomy): Archaea > Thermoplasmatota > E2 > DHVEG-1 > DHVEG-1 > JBNVCE01. The sequence goes on from JBNVCE010000101.1 coordinate 2,136, forward strand.
ACAGCAGGTAAAGCAGAGGTAGATTTTATATTACATATTAATTCAGGTGTTGTCCCCATTGAAGTAAAAAGTCAGACCAAACCTGGTAAAAGTTTTCATAGTTTTATTAAATCATACAAACCAAAAAGAGCGTTAGTTTTCACAGAAAAAGACTTAGGTGTGAAACAAATAGAAAATACAAAAATTGGTTTTATCCCACATTATTTTATATGATGATATTTACTTATTTTATTATTTTATCATAGATTGATTCTTTTTGCATGGTTTAACCTCCCAGAAAAAGAAAGAAAAAAAAGAATGGTTTTAGAGAGAAAACATGCAATACCAAACTTGGTTATAATTCAGAAATTTCCAGTGGAGTTTCTCCTGTTGAATTGTTCCCAACCCGCCAGGTCCGTCTAAACTGTAATTACATTTTGTTAATTGCAAACAATTTTTAAATTGAAATATTTTTTAAATAAAAATTTGTTTAAGTTTTTTTGAGGTAATGGAACATGAAAAAAAGTTTGCTTGTTATTGTATTATTTTTTGTTTTGATTATAGCAGGTTTATATGGTTACATAAAGCAAACTAGTGAAAACAAGCCAAACAATGGACACCCTAACCCCCCCAACCGGACCACAAAATGGTGAACATAGTTTAAGTGTAAAAATTACAAAAACTGGAAGTTCTTATAAAAAAGAAAACACAATACCTATATCAGGATGGTTTACAAATGGGCAAGATGCAGATATTGTACTAAACTGGTTTGATTTTGATAACTCTGGCGGACCATTATGTTTTTACCATTCCATGGGAATAGCCAGCGATCAAAATCATCTGCTACTTGCTGATACGTGCAATAACAGGATTTTAATATGGAATACCTTACCAACTGGAAATATTGCACCTGATGTTGTTCTTGGTCAGAAAGATTTTAATACAAATACTCCAGGAACAACACAGGATAAACTAAGATGGCCTGTGGCTGTGGCAACAGATGGAGAAAAAGTAATTGTCGCAGATACATACAACAACAGGTTTTTAATTTGGAATAAATTCCCAACCAAAAATGGTGAACCAGCAGATTTGGTTCTAGGTCAGGATGATTTTACCACCTCATCAGAAAATGTTGATCAAAACTCAATTTGTTGGCCCTGGGCTGTTTGGACTAATGGCGAGAAACTTATTGTAACTAGTACAAGGGGTTGTAGTATTTTGATTTGGAATAGTTTCCCAACAAAAAATAATCAAAACCCAGACCTTGTTCTTACAAATAATGATTTTGGTACTCCTAGAAATATTGAAACAGATGGAATTAGTTACCTGGTTATTGGCGATCATAACGCAAAAGGTACAGGTAGAGGCGGTAATTTTATTTGGCATAGTTTCCCAACATCAAATGTGGATTATGATGCCTATGTTGGTGGTGAGGTTTTGTGGTGCTCAGAGGTTATTGGAGATGATCTGTATGGTACACCTGGGTATCAACTAGCTGTTATACGAGATTTTAAGCAGTTAAATGGTGACTATAACATTATTGACATGGAGAAAAAAGGTTTAAGTGACATCCTCTCCGCCATAAATGGCGGAGCTTCCTACGACGCATGGTTAGTAGTCGATGTATAGGAGTCCAAACTGGTTTGCTGGAGTCTGTGATCACGGACATACTGGATTACTGTGTCTGCATCAGCATCGCCAACAGTCCGGTAGAATTTTCCAGGACTCCAAAGGTGCCCCTTAGGATACCTGCATTTGAAATGTGGTTTTCTTTTGAAGATCTCTCTAGATGAAGCACCTTTCAACAGTTGTAGTGCTTTAGAGACACTCATCGTTGGAGGGATTTCAGCGACGGTGTGAATGTGATCCGGCATCACATTAAGCTCAGTTATCTCTATTTTATGTCGTTTTGCAACTTCGCGCAAAACTTCTTCGCAAAGTTTTTTATTTTCCTCTTGCTTAAACATATTGTACCTATACTTAGGACACCACTCAAGGTGGTACAAATTCTGGCCAACGCTATGGCTACCGCTAACTAAATCCATAAAATTTTTTTCACGCCTGGGGCAGGTGTTCTATGACTCCGCCAGAGCGGAGTCAT
>JBNVCE010000102.1:0-4204 GCA_050410885.1 Thermoplasmatota archaeon
ACTTTTAAGGAATGGTTTATCGCACGTCCTACAAATATAATATTCATCACTGCCTTTAGTTACGTCAAAAACGCCACAATTTTCACAATTACGCCATAAAATCATATTATTTTCATTGGCTTTATAATCATAACAATCATAGCACACCCAAACACCCAGAATATTACGGCATTTTTTTAACTTCCCCACATTCACAACATTTAATCAAATCATCAATCAGCCCACCATCTAAATTTGCTTGTATAAGTCTCATAACAACACCATTTTTAATTTTAATAATAAAATAATCAATATAAGTAGTTTTGCCTTTTAAAAAATTTTCCCATTTATCAATACAATAAAACAAACCACCAATACGACAAAAATAACTTTTAAAAAAATTCCAATAAGTAACAAATCCCCTAAAAACAAAATTATAACTCAAGTTAGACCTAACATAACTACATTTTTGGTTACTCAAGTATTGTTTAAGATAATTACCAATACCATCCTTACTAAAAACTTTTCTAATATCAATAATAAACGACCCTGTAATCTCATTCCAATTACAACGTAGCCAAGCATATGGAATATAACAACCAGCATAAAGGATATGCAAAACGCCATTACCTTCATTAGTCCTAACCTTAAGATATTCAAAAAAACCAAACCTTCGACGTATACGTTTACGTAACAAAATAAAAGAATTAGACAAAAAAACACCAGCATCATAATCGGATAAACCGTCAACAGATGCTTTTGATAAGGTTAAAGTAAGGAAACGCAAAGGTTTATTAACACTTGTGTAATACGTATAAGCAGAACAACATCGGTTAAAAATACGACCGTATTTAGTCATACCCACCCTTTTCTTTTTTTTTTTATTAAAAAATTGTTAACAAAAAACGATTTAAAAACTTTTCATAATTATCAACATTGGTAAAAGTTACCAATAAATCTGCGGTCAGTTTTGTATATATATATTATCAAGGTAAGAAAAACCTACGGTTTTTATGCTTTTTTTAGTTCAAACACAAAAAAAGTAAATTGTGTTTCTAAATAATGAAGGGAAGGGAAGGATAAACAGAAGGAAACGGATTGCTGTGAGGGATTAGAGTTAAAAAAAATCTATTTACCCTTCCCATATTTTGAGATAATATCTTTTCTTTCTTTTAATAATCTTTCTAAATCATCAAACCAATAAAGTAAATACCCTTCACTTATCAGCATACGTTTGTTATAACGGTTTCTTAAAGCGTCTTGTAAACTTTTGCACCAATAGCATATGTTTTCTAAGGCTTTATTTATATGTTCATTAATATCGTCTAAATACATTTCTAAGCCTGTTTTAAAATCTTTATCATACATCATTTTTCTAACCCCATACAAGTAATAAAAAAATAGTTTATAAAGATTACTACCAAGTTGGTGCACTATACAAAAAAGGTCTAACAATACCATATAGTCTAAAATTACGAACAAAACAAATAGTTCCAGAATTACCAGAAGAACGACCATAAATTTGGATTTTATCCCCATATGTTAGATTTCCACAATCAAAACTAAAATCCGTATAAGAACCGCTAATTGTAGAAAAATCAGTGCTTTTAGCAACATCATTAACGTAAATCTTAGAATAAACGTAAGACGGTCCTGACGTCTTCATCTGCCATTTTAAATATAAACTATTTACCGAACTTTCTGGTAAAAAATCTTTAGGCTCAGGATTAAAAACAACTTCTTTTAATTTAACATAAGTAGTATATGACGTAGTTGCTTGAGCATCATTTGATTTTAATAAATCATCAAGATTAGTAGATTTTTCAAAAAACCAATACTTAGGTAACTGACCAAGCAAAACTTGATAAGCATAGCCCATTACAACACCATTAATAAAACAATATCATATGACCATAAAACCAAATAGCAACAGGTTTAGTTACCCAATTTGGAGTTATAAACTTAATATTAAAAAAATCATCTTTAGAAATACGTATATTAGGTTCAAATAAATATTCTATAAGACCTTCATTATAATAAACATTACCAAGAAAATAATCAGTCGTATCACTTACCCTAATATAAACAGTGCAAGGCTCACTACTACCATATGGGGAATAAGTCCTACTATAGCAATGAATTCTACTAAGAATAACGTCTTTACCAAACTTATACCTATTCAAATTAACCGTATTGCCCCATTCAGCCATACCTATCCAAAAAGTAAAAGCATTAGGCGGATTATCATATCCCCTTGAATTAAAAGGGATAATCAGCATATTTTGTTTACCAGCACCCAACTTAACCACCTTCTTTTTTATAAGTAAAACCGAAAATACTACCAGCAATCAAACCAATAAGACCAGAAATCGAAGCAAAAATAACTCCATCTTTACCCATAAACCAAGCAAAACCTTGCAATAGGATTAGCAAGGCAATGGAAATAACACCATATTTCATTTTATCCATAACTAATTAACCACCACCTATTTTTTTTTAACAATGCTAATAACAATAGCAATTATAACAATAATGATAACCAATTTAAGAATATTACCAATATCCCCAAAAAAACTTTTAGCACCTTCCCCAATACTTCCAAAGAAATCAGAAATACCTTGACCTACACTGCCAACAGTTTCAACCGTTCCTTCCCCAATATTGCTAACAACCGCTTTAGTAACACCTGGTAAAGCAATAGCGCCCCCAATAAATTCGGCAACACCGGTAAAAAAATCTGTAGTTTTTTGTTTTGGTTTTGCTTCCTCTTCCATTCTTATCATTTCCTCAACCCTGGCAATCTTCGTTTCAAGTATGGCTTCCCTTCTTTTAGACTTGGTTAAAGAACTTTCAAGATGTTTTGTCAAACCACTATGAATTTTTATAGCCTCAATAGGCGCAACCCTTCCTTCCGTAACTGCTTTAGATAAAGTTTTAGACATAAAAGTAGGTATATGTTTGGCTCTCATTTCATAATGTTTTGTAATCCGTTTTTGTAACTCTAATCTACTTTTTAATTCCTCATATTGATAAGGCAATGCCATATTTTACTCCTTAACCATTCCAACAACAACAATTTTAGTATTTTTACCAGCAAAATAATTTTTAAAAAGAAAATCACTTATACGAATACCAGCATTATTATCAAACCAAATAATAGCATTCTGCTCGATAACTGCGTCAAGGTTCAAAGCATTACCATAAAAGCAGGGATTATCATAACAATGAATATTCACAGAAGTTAAAAGAATAGTGTTGTCAGTCTCAACCCTAAACGGCAAATCGCTTTCTGCTGTAACAACTTTAACGTAAACAGAGGAAGGATATTTAACCAGATTAAAACGCCCCCCTACCGTTACATTTGCAAAGCAGATATACGAGTTCCAGCATTAAAACCAATGTTAAGAGCAGGTCGATTATTCAAAGTAGTTAAATGCACGTCATAGCGTAAAATATGTGTAGTAGGCACACCATTGGCAATAATTCTTAATTTAGTAGTAGATGACGTTCCGCTTACTTGTGCATAATCAACCAAACTTACAGGTTCACTAAAAGTTAAAAAAGTTTCACTATTAGCACTTGCACCAGCACCAGCATCAAAACGCACCAATTGACCAGCAGTGTCGCTAACATAAATATCAACCGAATAAGTCCGACCTGTGTTTTGTCCTCTAAAAATCCAAGTTCCATACGCAGCAGCCATATTAATAATTCCCTCCTACTTTATTACCACTACCAACAAATGGCAGATAACTCGCAATAGACCCACCAACTTGGTATAATCCTAAATTTTTAATTATTTCATTATGCATAAAAAAACCGATAGCCGTAGAACCTATACCATCAATAGGAGAACGGGGATTAATCACACTGTCAGCCACACCAGCCAAAACCGGCGCTAATATTCCCTTAAAACCACCTTTTGCCCTACTATAGACCCTTCTTATTGAAGGTCTGGAATAATAACGCCTACCATAATATCTTTTACGTCTTGCCATTAACCACCACCATACATTTTTTATATAGTAAATATTAAAAAGAATATTTAAAACATAATAGTTTTACTTAATTTTTTTTACTAAAATGGCATTCAAAACAGCAAAAAGAACAATTTTTCTCACGAAGTTTTTTTAAAAAATCCTTAAACTTGTCTTCATCGTAAAACTTCCTATGACCAATACGAAAATTACCATATTGATAATAAACTACCCACATAACAAAAATT
>JBNVCE010000103.1:0-4075 GCA_050410885.1 Thermoplasmatota archaeon
TTAGATTTACATCCTCATATCTCTTTTCATTAGGCACTACGTGGCAAAGTCAAGTAAGAAAACCATTTTATGGAAAGATCAAAAATCTTAGCACCAAAAATCCTTTTTACAGAATAATCCTACGTCCAATACATAAAAAAATCTTTGTCATGATCATAAACATAAGATCTGATTTTATGATTTTTATAAAAAATTTTAAAGGAATTTATAAACAACTATTTCCTTGGAATCAGTTTTTCCTTGGAGATCATAAGCAATTACTTTTATTGTGTGTTTACCAAATTTTTTTTCATCCCATTTAAAAACGTATGGTTCAGATGTAACAGTTTCCTTTAAAACCCCATCAATGTAAAACTCTATTTTATCAACACTACTATGACCGTACCAATCTTCAAAAATATAGGCTTCAATGTCAATGCTTCCAATTATTCTTGCTTTATTACAAGGTATTATTCTTTTATTATTAATGTAAAGAGCTTTTAAGGGTTTTGCTATATCAACATCAATTGTTTGTTCTTCTAAAGTAATATTCAACCATAAAGTTTTATTTTCACCAACATCATGTCTATAAGGATCATAATAATCATATCCCATTTTACGAATATCAAGATATAATTCACCTGATGCCACATTTATTTTGTAAAAACCAGTACTATCTGTATATGTTTGATTATTATACCTATTACCCAATGTTATGTCAACCCACTGGGTAGTAACACGTACATTATTTAATGGAACACCTGTTTCTTTATCAGTAATATACCCGCATAAAACTGAGTTTTCCAAGGGTTTTGGATCCAGAGAAAAATTAACCCATAATGTCTCATAATCAGAAATATTCATTTCTTTCAAGCTTTTTTGGAAATACCCATCTGCTTCAACCTCTAAGGTTATTGTCCCTGCTGCAACATTCATTTGATAAAAACCTAAATAATCTGAAAATGTATCATTTAAATAAAAATGATTTAGATTGTCTTGCCATAATAAATTAATATTTGCACCATTTATTGGATCACCAGTTTCCCTATCTTTTATATAACCACAGATTATAGAGTTTTCAAAAGGACGTGGTAACAATGAAAAATTAACCCATAATGTTTCATTTTCCTCAATTAACAAAAAACCTGATTGCGCGCTACAGTATCCATCTGATGAAACAGTAACACGGCATCTACCGGCTGGGACGTTCACACTATAAAAACCATTATAATCTGTTGTAGTTTGATTTTCAAAAAACTCCCATTGATTATTACGACCAGAAACATAAACAACTGCATCTTTTATAAAATTATTTGTATCAGCTTCTTTTACAAAACCTTTGATAACAGAATTTTCTGAAATAATATCAAAACATGTACTTGATTTAGTATTTGTATTTTTTAAAAATTTTTGTTCATTTTCAAAATTTTTTAATGTTTTATTTAAAAAAATCAATGGAAGTTCACCTGGGTAACCATCATAGATTGTTGGATGTTGACGATAGGTTCGTGGTTGTGTGTAGAAAAAAGCTTCCTCAGCAGTAACAATGCCATCAGAATTACTATCTGCATAGCCTCTTAATCCATCAATTAAATATGGAGCAAAACCACCAGAATATGATAGTTCATCCTCACGTGAGGCCATTAATACAACCCTGTTTTGTTTACCTACATCTTCTATAAAACCATCAATCCATTCTTTTGAAGAATAGTTATTGAATTTTTTAATATAAGAAAAAATGTTCCTGCTACTATGATTCCAATCAGGTGGATCATTAAAACCACCAGCATAGCAACTATCAACAATAAGGCAAACACCTTTAGATTCTAAACGATTTAAAAAGAAATTTATTTCATCATCCCAGATTATTTGGGTATGATATGCAAAACTCCAATAAGTTGATAACATTTCATCAGTTTTATCCTTTTCATCAAAAGGTGGTATATCAAAGCCAATAGGTGAACCATGTGTAGTGATGTAAACAAGAGAAATATCATTTTCATCTTCCATTTTATCTAACCATCTAAACCCAGAAATTATGTTAGAGACAGTTGCATCCTCAGCCTTTATCACCTTTATATGATGCTCATCCCATACATCAGATTGAATAAGTACATTATAAAAATCATCCACCTCATTTAACATCAAAGGGCGATTCTGTTCAGGGTAATCAGCATAAACCCCAACAGCAATTAATAAAGCCCAGTATTCTGTTTCTTGGGTTGACAAGTTGTTATTTTTTTGATCAAAAATGTTTAAGTTGTTTTTTGAGGTTGATTCCATTGCAGTACTTGGTATCAAAGATGTACAAATAATTAGTGCAAACATGATAAAAATTTTTATTTTTTTCAAACAATTGCTTTTCATATTTTCCACCATATCTATATTTTTATTGATTAATTTAAATAATACAATAATAAAAATAGTGGTATATATTGATTATTCCCAATTCATTTCCAAATCTAATTTAAAGTATTAATTTATAATTAAAAAAAATGAATATAAAATTAAAAAATGCTTATTTCTCATTTTTTATCATTGATTTATAACATGGATAAAAATTTTCGATTTCTTCAAGTTGCCATAAAAGAAAACCAAGATCATCTTGTTTTAAAATATTATTTTTAATTTTTTCGTTTTTATACATAAATTTCCCATCTTTTAAATTCTATTTTATAATATTTCTTAATTATTCTATTTATACTTTTCCATCTATATTTTATGAAAAAAATCTTCTATAAAATGTGTTTTTTGATACATATAAAAATAATTATTGCAACAAAAAAGAAAATAAGCTCGAAACCTGGTACCTTGATATCTGGAGGTTTGGTATCTAGTTTAATATCTTGATTATTTTCTAAAAAAATATTAGAAGAAATTGTATTATTATCTGAATTACTAATAAATATTCCAGATTCATTATTAAATTCAATATAATTATTTGTAATGTTGTTGTTTTCAGAATTTGTTAAATATATACCAAAACTATTATTTTTAATATAGTTTTCAAAAATTAGATTATAAAATGAAAAATCAAGTGAAATACCAAATTTATTTTCCGTTATATTATTTTTCCAAATAACATTATTACTTGACCATTTATTCATATTAAATGCTTTTGTATTGTTAAACAGTAAGTTTTCAGAAATATTGTTATTGCTTGATTCATAAAACACTATACCAAAACCTCTGTTGGATTGAATTGTGTTATTAAAAATTTTGTTAAAAGAAGTATTAACAAACCTGATGCCTTCAATATTGTTTAAAATATTATTATTTGAAAAATTATTAAATAAAAATTCTTTACCTGACACGTAAATTCCAATTTTACCACCTAAAATAGTAAAACTAGAAATATTTACATACGAGGATTTAATTAAAAAAACATAAAGATTTTCATTTCCATTTATTATAACATTATTTTTATCCAATCCAATAAGGTTAATAGACTTATTAATAAAAACACTTTCATTGTATAAACCTTCTAAAACAATAATTGTATCATTTTCTTTTGAATTATCTATCGCATCTTGTATCCTTGAATAATTTTTATCACCAGTTCCACCAACAAATAAAATACTTGTTTCAAAAGCTCTGCAAAACTTATTATTTAAAAAATTATTAAATAAACAGAAAAATAGGAGTATAACTAAAAATAATTTGAAAAAGAATTTAAAAACATTTTTTTTAAACTTCATTAAATCAAGAATTATTAATTTAAACTTATACTTTTCTTAAAAAAAATACAATATTAAGGGAATAATTTTATAATTACCATCCCTATTACGGGTAACTGGATGCATAATTCTCCCATAAAATCGGAGGGATGATTTTGACTAATAACAACGCAATTGCATATGATTTAGCAAAAAAACAAAAAGAAATCTCTGTTGCAGAGTTTTTTGAGAGAAACAAGCATATTCTAGGTTTTGGTAACCCAACAAGGGCATTAGTAACAAGTGTAAAGGAGGGAGTTGATAACAGTTTAACGAAAGATATGCCAATTGTTTTTGAAGAAGATGGTATAGTATATGTTGAAAAAATAGGGGATTTCATCGAGAAAAAAATGAAAGAAACAAAACCCGATGTATTAAAA
>JBNVCE010000104.1:0-4016 GCA_050410885.1 Thermoplasmatota archaeon
TCTTGTAGAAAATGTAAAAGTAAGTTCGGATTTTTCATTGATTAGTGAATCTGATATTATAATAGTTTGTGTAAAATCTCAAGACACTAAAAATTTAGCTGGGGAATTGAAAAAATTTATTAAAAAATCAGCATTTATTCTCTCATTTCAAAATGGTATTAGAAACTCAGAAATATTAAAAGAAACAACTGGTGTTACAGTTTTTTCTGGTGTTATACTTTTTAATGCTTTTTATGATAAACCAGGATCAGTAACATTAACTTTAAAAGGTGGTTTGGTTTTAGAATACAATGATTTTTATAAGGATGCAATTGAAAGTTTTAGTGATTTACTTAGTAAGTTTGGTATCAAATCAAAATTAGATAAAGACATTAAAGGTTATCTTTGGAGTAAACTTATTGTTAATCTTCAAAATGCAGTAACTGCATTAACAGGTCAAACTATTAAACAATCCTTAATAGACAAGGACAGTAGAGCCATTATTATTGCAACAATGGAGGAAGGTTTACATATTTTACAAAAATCAAATATTCCATATAAAATCTTACCAGATATTGATCCAAAAATTACAATTAGGCGACTAAAACTGTTAAACTCAACCTTGCTTAAATTTGGAAGCAGGATTTTGAAATTAGATGAAACTGCCAGGGGTTCCATATGGCAGAGTTTAAACCGGGGTAAACCAACTGAGATTGACTATATAAATGGTGAGATAGTAAATCTTGCAAAAAAAAATAATTTAGACGCACCCATTAATAAAAAACTTGTTGAACTAGTAAAAGAAGCAGAAAAAACAAATAAAACAAAAAGTTTTGAACCATCAAAATTAAGAGAAATTTTAAACATTAAATAAAACCAAGGTTTATACAATTTTTTTTTATAGATAAAATTTTATTTTCATATTGATTAACTTATACTAAACATGTTTAAAAAATTTTCAAATAAAAAAAACACACAATTGATTTCAGATGAAGGCAGCTGGGATGCAGTATGGGAACAAAAAAGCACATTTAAAAAGCTAAACTTTTTAAGAAAAGCCGGCTATTTTTATATAAGTGCATCAGGTTTATTATCAAAATACATAAATAAACACATAAAATCTGATAAAAAATACACTATATTAGAAATAGGTTGTGGTGGTTCTTCATATTTACCATACCTTCAAAAAAGGTATAAAAATCTTAAAATCTTTGGTTTAGATAAATCCATGGAGGGTTGTAAATCAACCCTTTTTTCTTTAAAAAAAGATACCTTATTAGGCGGAATTGTTTGTGGCGATATATTTAAAAGCCCTTTTTGTAATAAATTTGATATTGTTTTTAGTGTTGGTCTAATTGAACATTTTGATGAACCAAAATTAGTAATAGAAAAACACTTGGAACTTTTAAAACCTGGTGGGTTACTTATCTGCATTATTCCAAATTTTATAGGTTTTCAAGGAAGTTTTTTTAAAATGAATGTATGGAGAAAAAGCTCAAGAGAATCAGCATATTCAAAGGATTTTATCTGGGGAATTAAAACCATTGATGTTTCAGAACTAAAATCATGGTTAGAAAATTTACATCTAACAAAAGTAAAAGTTCATTCTATAGGAGGTTTTTTCCCATTTCTTATGATGGAATCCTATAATCGTGATATCAAATCAGTTTCCATAAAATTTATCTATTTTTTTTACAGAATCTTTCTTTTTTTACCCATTATAATAATAAATATCCCATTTATTTTCAGATTAAATTTATTGAGTTTTTCACCATTAATAATAGGTACTGGGTTAAAGAGGCAGTAGATAAAACAGTATTATATAATCGAAAAAAGAAATATTAAAGTTTTAATACAAGGTAATAATAACAAAATCAAATTGATAAATTCTATAGGAGGACATCAAAATAATATTAAAAATAATCTATTTTTTTTTGGAAAAAATAAGTATAAAATTTAATGCAGATAATATAAAAAAATTAAGTGACTTGATTTTTATTTTAATTGAAAATATTGTTGTTTCATTTGATAAAATAGTACCTGTTTATCTGGATTTTTATAAACCAATGATAGAAAATGAAATTGCATTAGCAAATATTTCAAATAAAGATAAGATTTTACATGTGGGTTGTGGTTCAATACCTGCTACTTCTATTAATATTGTAAAAAAAACTGATGCGGATGTTACAGCAATTGATAAAAACATAAAATGTATAAAAAAAGCACAATCACTAATTTCAAATATTAAACTATCAAATAAAATTAAAATTATTTATTCTGATGCATTAAATTTTCCCTTAGAAAAATTTAATTTAATAATAGTTTCTTTAGGGGTAAAACCATATGAAGAGGTTTTAAAATATATTTCACAGAATATGGAAAATGATGCCCGAATTATTGTTAGAACAAACTCAACTGTTGATGGTCAACTTGCTGAAAAAGATTTAATGTTGAAAGAAATTTTCAAACTCGATAGAATAATTTATCAAAAAAAAAATGGTTTGATGATATCTGTTTTGTTGTCTAAAAAATAATCTTTGTTTTTTGATGTTTATAAAATAAAAGTGTAAAATATTTAAATAACAAGTCAATAGCTTAAAAATAAAAATGTTTCCAGGAGGAATAACACCATAATAGAACGTTTTGCACCATTTGTTAAATCAACACTTGAAATAGAACCATCTAAAAATAGAAGTAATTATCAAAAGATATTTGGTAATTTTTCTAGGAAAACTCTTGACAAAATAGAATTATTTAAACTTAAAAAATGTATTAAAAATGTTTACAATAACTCTCATTATTATCATAAAATTTTTAGGCAGAACAACATAAAACCTAGTGATATAAAATCTTTTTCAGATTTGATTAAAATTCCAATAACACCTCCTTCAGATTTGGCAGATAATCCCAATGCATTTTTTACTGTTCCAGAAGAAATGTTTATAAAAGTTTTTACCACATCAGGCACAACAGGTAAACCAAAAAAAGCATATTTCACAAAAAAAGATATTGATAGAATATTAAATTCTGCCGCTATTGGTGGGAAATTAATGTACGGTATTAGCAATAAAGATGTTATCCGCATTACATTTGATGAAGGATATGGAACAGAGATATGGGGCAACCGTTATTCATTGGATAATGCTTATGGTAGAATTATTGGTGCTTTAACCATTTCCACTGGAAGATTACCTGTTGAATATGAACTTGCGATTATTAAAGAATACAAACCAAATATTTTTGCAGATGTTTCTTCACGTGTGTATTATCTAACAAGGGAAATGAGAAAAATTTGTGATTTAAAAGAACTTGGTATTAAAAAATTCCTAGTTGGTGCTGAACCAACGCCAAACTCCATGAGAAAAAGTATTGAGGAAGCCTGGGATGCTGATGTTTTTATTGGTTATGGGATAACAGAAATTGGGTTGCTTATGGCTGGTGAATGTAAAATGAAGCATGGAATGCATTTAAGTGAAACAAATTTTTTCACAGAAGTTGTTGATCCAAATACTGGTGAACAACTTGAGGATGGTGAAATCGGGCAATTAATTTTCACAACATATGATAGAGAAGGGATGCCTCTTGTTCGTTATAATTCATGTGATTTAGGTCGTATCATACCTGATTTATGTGAATGTGGTTTGCCTCTTAAAAAAATTGAAATAAAAGGAAGAACCGATGATTTAATACCCATTGGATCTGGTGATAATCTTTTTACAAAAATGTTTGATGATGCAATTTTTAGTATCCCTGAAATAATTGAATACCAGGTTATTTTTGATAAAAAAGATGGGCAGGATCTAATAACTGTTATTGCCGAAAGTGAAATTATTAATGATAATGTTAAGAATAAAATTTTTGATAACATTATGAGGATGCCTGAAATAAAAAATGGTATAGAATCCTCAAAAACAATTGCAAAACCTATAGTTCAACTTGTAAAACCAAATACTTTTGATAGGGATTCGATCAAATTTAAAAGATTAATAGACAAAAGAAACCTTTATGATTAAAACTAATAATTTTTTAAATACAAT
>JBNVCE010000105.1:0-962 GCA_050410885.1 Thermoplasmatota archaeon
CAATAAATATTGTAAATATTTGTGGAAAAGATGTAAAAATAATCAATGTACCTATAAAAATCATTAAGTATTGAGCAATTGTTCGAATAGTAGTATCTATAAAAATATTTACAAATAATTTACCATAAGGTTCATTTGTTTTTTCTTTTATATATGGAATTCTCATTAAATGCCCTAAAAATCCTGGTGTGATACTTGAATAAAAAAATCCTATCATGTAAATTTTTAATGATTGATAAAAAGTTAGTTTTATTTTTTGTTCTTTTAATATTATCTGCCACACATAGTTTTTAATTATCATTATTGGAAGCAGAAGTGACATTGATAAAATTACAAAAATAGGATTAATAGACAAAAATGCTGTTTTTATTTTTTCTAAATCTAAATTTATGATTATGATGATTAATACAATAATTCCTATTAAGGGCAGGAATTTTTTTATAAATTTATAAATTTTTTTTGACATGATGATAATGTAAGGTTTTTTTTTATTTATTATTTTGGAAAAAACTTAACTTAAAGACTATCGGACATACTTCCCATATTTACATATTTTTAGTCTTTTAATATATTTAAATAATCTTTTTTTGTTAAAATAAAAAATAATGAAGTTTATTAGTCATGGATAAATTATGTTTTTTTATGGATAATTCAAAATCTGATAAAAAAGTACATTATGAATTGATAAGAAAATATTTTATCAAAAGTGCAGTCAGTAAAAAAGGATACTATAACTCTAAAGATATAAATGAAATAAAACGTGATATTAAAAAACGTAGTGATTGGAGTAACTATACATCAACATTAAATAAAATACTAAAGGCGGATAAACAGATTTCAAATGCAGCTGATATCGGATGCGGAACAGGTGATTTTATATTAGAACTAGTTTATTGTAAGCAATTTAAAAAAATAATTGGTATTGATTTTTTAAAAGAGACTATTGATATAGCATATGAAAA
>JBNVCE010000105.1:972-3973 GCA_050410885.1 Thermoplasmatota archaeon
AAAATAAACAATATTTTGGAAATGTTGATTTTATTCAAGGTAATATGTTGAATTTACCTTTTAAAAATAGAAGTTTTGATTTAACGGTTTGTTTAAATGTTTTACATCACATTCATGAAGATGATTTTGCTCTAGCAATTGATGAATTAACTCGTATAACAGATAAATATCTGATGATAGAAATTAGAAACAAGAATAATTTTTTAGAATTTTATTATCAAAAATTTTTACTGCCAAAATTTTATAAGGATTTACCCCAATTTACTAATTCAGTTGTTGAAGTAAATAATTTGATGGAAAAACATGGCTTTGAATTGAAGATAATTAGAGGAAGAATTCCTTTTGTGTGGGCTTGCAGACGTCTTGTGTTGGTATATAAGAGATGTTGACATTGGGTGGTATCTGGTGAACAAGAAAAAAAGTAGGTTTTCAAAATTTCTAATAAATTATAGAAGGATTATTTCTTGTTATAAATATAATTTTTTAGAGTTACTGGCAACAAAAATTAAATTTTTTGAAAATCTTTTAATGAGTTGGCGTAAACCAGTTTTCTTAAATGAAATAAAACTTGCTAATGTTACAGAAAAAGACAAAGTACTTTTGATAGGTTGCGGCATTTTTCCTTCTGAGGCTATGCTTATTGCAGATCAGACAAAAGCAAAGGTTGTTTGTATTGATAATTCAATAAAAGCGGTGAATATGGCAAAAAAAATTGTTAAAAAAAAGAGAGTATTTGATCTTGTTAAAATCGAATACGCAGATGGAATAAATTACCATCCAGATGATTTCAATGTTGTTTTTATAGCAATTAATGTTTGGCCAATTGACTTAGTTTTAAGGAATTTAGCAAAAAATTTGAAAACTAATACAAGAGTTTTATGTAAAAGTTCGAAAAATGATATACTCGATGTTATTGAAAACGAGAGGTTGTTGGAAAGTTTTCGTATAGAATCAAAATTAGAAAATCCAAAGACACAATCTTTTTTACTTATTAAAAAATAGGTAAAAAATTAAATGTTTATAGATGTGTTAATTTTGTTAATCTGGATCTCATTGCATCAAAATCTTTTTCCATTAAAAATTTTTTTATTTGTTTTGTTAAATAACTAGGTCTTAGGTAAAAATTAAAAATTGCTTTTCTGTAAAAATCCTCCAACTCTTCTCTGGTTAAATTTCCTAGCCCCCTTTTTGAATCTGCAACAACAGCATAATCATCTGATTCTTGGATTTTACCTTCTTTTACCGCCTGATCCCATAGTGGTGAACCATATTTATATGTTAAAATTGTGAAAATAACTGCATCAAGTGGTAATGAACAAGCAAACCGTATAGTTTTTTCTATATGTTTTTTTGTTTCAATAGGAGCGCCTAAAATAAATGTGCCTACTGTAAAAAAACCTGTTTCGCTACTAAGAGTTATTGCTTTTCTGATTTGTTCAATTGTTGTGCTTTTGTTATAAAAATTTAATACATCTTGATTGCCAGACTCAAGCCCATAATATAAGTGTTTTACGCCTGCTTTTTTCATTTTAATATATGTGTCTTTTTTTGCTATATCTACCCTTGCACCTTGAATATAAATTTCAATATCTATTCCAATTTCTATCAGTTTATCTATAATTTGATTAGCTCTCTTTTCATCCGCAAAAAAGGTGTCATCTACAATCATTACTGAATCATATTTTTCGTTGATTTCTTGGATTTCACTTACAACATTTTCAACAGATCGTTTTCTAAAAATTCTATAACCAAGAGCATTTCTTGTACAAAAACTACAATTATAAGGGCAACCACGTCCAGTTATTATAGATGTAAATTTTGGTTTAAAAAAATATGATTTAAGTGTTTTACCATAGTCATACTTATCAACAAGATGTCTAGCTGGAAATGGTATTGTATCCAAGTTTTCAATTATTTTAGCTGTTTTTCCTTTTTTTATTTGATTATTTTTGCGATAATAAACCCCTGGTAAGTCAGATAAATTTTTTGTTCCTTCTATAGTTTTTACTATTTCTTTTATTACTTCCTCCCCATCACCTTCTAAACATATGTCAGCAGATGAAATTTCAGTTAATGATTTTTCTGGTTGAATAGTACAGTGCGGGCCACCTATTAATATCGGTAGATCTGAATCGATTCTTTTAATAAAATCTGCAACTTTTGCAGATTCCTTATATGCAAATGTATACCTGCCACCATATATCGACTCTTTATATGCTGATGAAAAAACAGTGATTCCAACAACATCAGTTGATGATAAATTGTTTAAAAGTGTTTTTAATGGGTACTTTTCAGCGAGAAAATCAATAACTTCTACTTTATGACCTTCGTCTTCTAAAATACTACCTAAATAAAGAAGACCCAATGGGGGATGATATGATGATATTTTCTGTGGAATGTTAACATCATTGTTGAATTCGTACCCAGGTGGAATTTGTAGAAGCAAAAATTTCATGTAATTAACCAAACTCCAAGATAGACAAAATAGTATTTGAATATATCTTAATTAAAAAAAAATTTATTTTTATTGTTGCTGATGTGATTGCCTCTATTCCAATTTCAATATATGGGCTTGGAACTAGAGAAGCAGCTTTAATTACAATCTTTTCATTTTTTGATGTTATTCCTGAGAATGTAGTGATTCTCTCCTTATTTTGGTTTGTAATAATATAGTTATCATCAAGTGTAATTTGAGGCGATCATAACCTATTTTGAAATTAAAAAATTCAATAAATCTATATTAAAAGAGAATCTATGTTGAAATAACCGTAAAAGAAATAAAAACTAAATAGGTTAAAAAATATTTGTAATAGATGAAAGACAAGGTTCGCAAAGAACTGATAGAACTAAGGAAAAACCTCTCTAGAAAAGAGGTTTTTGAAAAAAGTAATGAAATCAAAAACAGACTTTTTAAATTAAATCAATTCATAAAAGCATCCACTGTAATGTTTTATGTTTCATATGATAATGAGGTTTATACTCATGAAATGATCAAAGACTG
>JBNVCE010000010.1:0-18986 GCA_050410885.1 Thermoplasmatota archaeon
CTGTTATAAAAATTTCTGAAAAATCTTATAATTTAAAATCAGAAATAAATTCTATTAAAAATTCTAACTTAAATAATTTTAATAATAATATTGATAGCTTGAGTTACACGTTTTCCTTCCTCGAACCAGGTTTAGAGGAAATTGAATTGCGTGGAACTAAGTTTTCAAAAATAAACATGCAGGGTTGTATTGCACTTGGGAAAAATGTTGGTGAACCCAGTTTACCAGTAAAATTTGTTAAACTTTTAATTCCACCTGGAAAAACAGTAAAAAATGTTTTAGTCTCTGGTGAATCTAAAGAGGTTGCTGTAAAAGGTGTGAATCTTAGAGAAAAACCAATTGTTCCTTATCAAAACCCAGTAACAATTGGCAGTGAACCATCAAAGGAATTTGTGTTTAATAATGATGTTTATAATTCTCTAGAGATTTACCCAAATTCTGTTCTTGATAAGCAAAATGTTGGGTATTGTCGCGGTTATGCTATTCTTGATGTTGCTTTCCATACAATACAATATAATCCAGGTAAAGGTCAATTGTATTATTATCCAAGAATGAAAATAGATATTGAATTACAAGCGACAGAATATAACAACCAGTTTTTCCGTAATAACCCTGATGATGAGCAATGGGTAAAAAGTCTTGTATACAATCCTGAGATAATTGAAATTTATAATAATAGCAATATGCCTATTATGGATTATCCAGGAGGTCTTTGTGATCCTAGTGATCATTATGATTATGTAATTATTACAACAACCCATGGAGGTTTAGATCATTGGGAAACAAGTAGTTCAACCCCATACAACTGGACAAGTCTTATGGATAAACACTTTACTGATGATGGTTTGGTTTGTGCATTAGTAACAGTTCAAAACATATATGTTTGCTCTGATTATTATAATTCAGATCCACTTTTTAATGATTCACAAGCTAAAATCCGTGAGTTCTGCAAAGATGCATATCAGGACTGGGAAACAGATTATATATTCATTGGTGGAGATGCTGAATGGATTCCAGCTAGACTTATGAATTATGAATATGAATCTAATGTAGACTCTGATCTGTACTGGAGCAATCTTGATAATACATTCAATGCAGATCATGATAGCGCATGGGGTGAAGAAGGAGACAGTGGTTTTGATTTATATTCAGAGTTATTCATCGGGCGTATTACTTGTGATGAACCTCAGGATGTTTCAAATTGGATGAAAAAAAGTTTTTATTACGCTGATAATGTTGATAAAGATTATCTTGAAAATGCAGCGTTTTATGGTGGTGATCTTGGATGGAACTGTGAAGGAGATGATTTTATTGATTACAGTGCTATAAAAGGAACTTCAAACTGGCTTGGTCCTAATCCTGGTGCACATGGGGCTTATCCTTCTTGGTTAGGTTTTCAATATGGTTTTGAGACATGGAATTCGCAAAACCCTGGTATGGAGTATAATCTTTCTGTGAAATGGACTGCTGAGCCTCCAAACCCTGGTGGTTGGATGGGCGGCTCTGAATCCACAGCTATTCAAGGACTTCGAAATGCAATCAACAATGATCAAGTAACTCTCATTAGCGCTGTAGCCCATGCAAATGAGTACATGTCAATGGACGTAGATTATGATGATTGGGAAGGTCTTTATCATAATACAAAACCGTTTTTCATAACAGACTATGGGTGTCATTGTGGTGATATGGATGCTGCAGATGATGGTGTTTTGCATTCCATGTTGTTTCACAGTGATACCGAGCTTGTTTTTGCTTGCGTCTATAATACTTGTTATGGATGGGGTTCATTTGATGATACAAATTCTTCTAGTGCATTGCAACAAAAAAGTTTCTGGGATTACATGTTTGATACAGCAAATAACTCTATAAGCCCTATGAACTGGCAGCTTGGAAAAGCACACGCTTGGTCTAAAGATTTAATGGCATTAACTATTGACTGGACTTATAGTGGTGCCCCAGGTAGTTGGAGAGGAGTGATTCAAGGATGTTTGCTTTTTGGTGATCCAGCCCAAAGGATTAAGCCTCCCATTCAACCAGATCATAATATTGGAATACAGAAATTAGATGTTAAATCTCATGAGCCAGCTGATGCTGACATTTGGGTTAATGCAACATTATATAATAATGGTAAATTTAATGAGACAAATGTTGAAGTGCGTTTTTTAGTAAACGGTACAGAAGAAAATACTACAACTATTACTTTCTTTGAAAAAAACACACTAATTGATGTTGGATGGTTATACCATACACCATCTTCTGGTTGGGAAACACTAACTGTAAATGTTACTATGGTTTCAGGTGAAAACATTTCAAATGATAATGAAAAAAGTCAAGATGTTATATACGGTCCAGATATAGCAGTTACCCAGATACAAGCACCTGACTTTCTAGGTCAGGGATTTGCAAAACCTGTAAAAGGTTATATAGAAAACCTTGGATCCACAGATGAAACCATAACAATTAATTTCATAGCAAATGATATTTTAGAAGATAGTACAAACATATACCTAACAAGTGGAAGTAGTACTTGGGTTACCTTCATGTGGGATGGAACAAACTCTGGTCTTGGAACTTATGATGTGATTATACATGCTGTACCTGTTTCAGGTGAAACATATTTGAAAAATCAAGAAAAAAATCACACAGTTACCGTATTTGCAGCAATAGGTAATATTCTTCTTGTTGATGATGATGCAGGAGGTAGCTATGAGACATGGTATGAAAATGCTTTATTAGCTTCTTTCTATGTTTATGATATTTGGGATAGAAGTACACAACCCTCACCAACACCAAGTCAAATGCAGGCTTATACTGCTGTTGTATGGTTTACTGGTGATGACTATTATGAGACTCTAGGAACTGATGATCAAAATAATCTAGCTACATATCTTGGTAACGGTGGAAAACTTTTTGTATCAGGACAGGACATTGGATATGAAATAGGTTCAACAACCTTTTATTCTAATTATTTACATGCATCTTATCAAACAGATTCTGCTGGCTTGAATTTAATCGGTGAAACAGGAGATGTGATAGGTGATGGTTTAGAATTTGATATTCAGAGTGGAGATGGAGCTAATAATCAAAACTATCCTGATGGTATACAACCAATTTCACCTGCAACTAGTTGTTTCTATTATGGTGATGCAACTTCATATAAAGGATGTATTAGGGTTCAATCAGGCGCATATAGAATTGTTTATTTATCCTTTGGTTTTGAGGCAATTAATAACATGGATGATAGAGTTGCAGTTATGAGCAGGTCACTTGCATGGATGGCAGCAGAACATGACATTGCTGTTTTAAATCTAGATGTACTTGATTATATTCCACATGGTGTAACAACTTATGTTGGTGCAACAATACTAAATGGTGGTATAAATGATGAGACAAATATACTTGTTAATTTCACTGTAGATGGTATTGTAGTGGATAGTACAGTTATTGGTAGTTTAAATGCTGGGCATTCTGTACAGGTAAGCTTTGCTTGGAACCCTGGTATAGGTACTTATTTAGTAGGTATAGAGGCAAAACCTGTACCAGGTGAAAATATTACTTCAAATAATGCTATGTACAAAACTGTTCATGTTGTACCTGCTCCTGATATATGGGTTGAACCAACTGAGTTTGATTTATATTTAGATGAAGGAGTCACCTATGTTGACACCCTTACCATTGGAAATGAGGAAACTGCTGAGGGAACATTAGAATTTGAAATTTCATATGCTGGTGACTGGGGTGGTGGATGGGTTGAACAATGGAGTCATACATATGGCGGTTCTGGTCATTCACAGTTTGCCCAGCCTGTTGGAGATATTGATGAGGATGGAAAAAATGAAACACTAGTTGGAGGATACGCAAGCTATACTGCAATTATTCTTACATATAACCCAGTTTCTGGTAATTACGAACAGGAATATGAATGGCAGGAAGGTTCAGGTACACCATCAGGTGCGTGTGTTGTTGATCTAGATAATGATGGTGACCTTGAGTTTTGTGTGTCATGGGTTTATGGCTATGCTGACGGAGTTTATGCTTATGACTGGGATGGATCTACATTAACAGAATTAGATTACTATAGTGGTATAGGTTTTGATTTTGCCTTTGACATTTATGCTTGTGATTATGATGAAGACGGTAAAATGGAAGTTTTGATAGCAAACTGGCCAGATACAGGTAGTGGTTATCATGTGACAGCACTTGGATGGAGTTCAGGTCATTTTGTATATGAAACAAGCTGGAGTTCAGGTGAATCCACAGAAAATCCAATGATTTGGAGTGGTGATACTGACAATGACGGCCATATTGAAGTAATTGTTGCTGCTTCATATAATAAAGTCCATGCACTTAACTGGGACGGCAGTTCCTGGAATGCTGAAATTGTAGCAAGTGGTTTACCAGATCATCCATATGCAATAGTATGCGGTGATATTGATGGTGATGGAATAGATGAAATTGGTATAGGTCTATATGGAGTAGATGCTTATATTTATGAATGGGATGGCAGCAGTTATGTGCAGACATGGCATGATAATTATCCAGGTGAAGAGTATATAATCGAAGCAATGTACTTTGGTGATGCAGATAATGATGGAAACATGGAGCTTATTGTAGGAACAGATGATGTACATGTAATTGGATACAATGGTTACATCTATTATGAAGAAAGTGTTATCACACAAACAGATGGTATGTTAGCCGGTGCTATTATAGCTGATATGGATGATGATGGTAAAAACGAAGTAAAAGCTTGTGATATAAATAGTGGTCTTGGAAAGGAATGGATTGTTGAATTCAGAACAGGATGGTTATCAGTTGATCCAACAGAGGGAAGTGTAGAAGTTGGCAACTTTATGGATTTAGATGTAATAGTTGACACCCTTGGTTTAGCTCAGGATACTTATAATGCTTACATTGTTGTAACTAGTAATGATCTTGATGAACCTATTGTGTATATACCAGTTAATTTAACTGTTGTGTATAGTACTGATGTTGGTACTATTTCTATCAACTATCCAACAGGAACAATAGAAAATGGATCATACACAGTAAATGCAACTGTTAAAAACTTTGGAAGTAGTA
Source organism: Thermoplasmatota archaeon (assembly GCA_050410885.1). Classification (GTDB taxonomy): domain Archaea; phylum Thermoplasmatota; class E2; order DHVEG-1; family DHVEG-1; genus JBNVCE01. The sequence goes on from JBNVCE010000010.1 coordinate 5,083, forward strand.
ATCAACCTGCTATTCCAGTTCATTGTGAAATCATGGAAGGTATTTTCGGAACATTTTTAGATGAAGACTTCTCTGGAAGTTTCCCGCCAAATGGATGGTCACAGGAACAGTCTGGTGAATGGCAACAAAATAACGGTAACTATGCTGGAGGGACCCCTCCTGAAGCCTATTTACCCTGGTCCTATATTTCAGGTGACTATGCTTATCTTGATTCAGTACCAGTTGATACAATAGGTGCACCAACATTAACATTAGAGTTTAAACATTACATTGATTATTACGCATATCCCTTTAATTGCAGAGTACTTACGCGGTTTTCATCTTCTGATACTTGGACAGATGTAACACCATGGCAAAATCCTGTGCCAGGTGATATAGGACCACAAACTTGCACTGTTGACATAACTGCTGATATTGGATCAGGTACACAAGTACGATTTGAATTTGAAGGTTACTATTGGAATCTCAACTACTGGTATCTTGATGATGTAAAGATATATTCAGAAGAAAAACTATATGATCCGGGTGATATTGTTTATACATCTGATGAAACTGTTAGCATTCCAGCATATTCAACAGCTTATGTAGAATTCACACCACCATGGGATGCCACAGCAGCAGTATACGCAATAAAAGTTACAACACAATTACCAGGTGATCAAAATAATGGTAATAATCAAACAACCTCAGTGGTTACTGTTACGGGAAACACCGCACCTTATACTCCTAAAGATCCTTATCCAGAGAATGATTCAACTAATATAGGTATTGATGTTGAGCTGAAATGGAATGGTGGAGATAAGGATCAAAGTGATACAGTTACATATGATATATACTTTGGAACAAACCCAGATCCCCCACATGTTACAACAATTGGTCCTTATCCAGCTTCACAAACACAAATTACATGGGATCCTGGAACACTTGATTATAAAACAACATATTACTGGAAAATTATAGCTTTAGACAACAATGAAGCCTCAAGTGAGGGGCCTATATGGATGTTTACTACGGTATCCAACAGTCCACCAAATGCACCAACTATAGATGGTCCAAATACTGGAAAACCAAGAATAAAATATGAATTTACGTTTATAGCAAATGACCCAGAAGGACATACAATCAGCTATTATGTTGACTGGGGCGATGGTACTTTTACAAATTGGACTGATTACGTTGCATCAGGAACAAAAATTACATTAAATCATACATGGACGAAAAAAGCAAACATTACTATTAAAGCCAAGGCAAAAGACGTCTTAGGTGCCGAAAGTGGCTGGTCAGAAATAAATGTTAATATCCCAAGAAATAAGATATCATTTAATTCTTTGTTGCTTGAGATCCTTGAACGATTCACAAATGCATTCACAATACTAAAACAAAAACTCTATCATTATTTACAAAATAGATAAATTAACTATGTCCTAATAGATAGTGGTACAGTTAAATTAACTATAACGTAAACAAAGCATGAATTTGAAAAAGAATAATTAGTAAACTTATAGTTAATACTAGCTTACAATATAACTTAGTAAAAAAGATGGAAGGAGCTTATTCCTATAAAATGGGATATACTCTAATAATTATTATTATTCTTCCAAATATTAAACCTGAGAACCCAATCTTAGTGGTATAATCATCAACACTTGCTTTAACTTCCCCTTTTATTCTACCAAATCTTAGTTTAATTGCTGTTCTGCCAATTAATTTTCCTAAACAAACCTGTTCGTTTTTATTTATTTCGATCAGTGGAATTGTGCCTACTTCAGATATAGGTTTTTTCCTTATTATTCCAGCAGTTATATTAATCTCCCAATTTACATTAGATGCGTCTAAATCACCAATGTTTAAAATTTTTGCACAAACATTACCAAGGAATAATCTTCTTGTTATACTCAGCATAAGTTTTGGTGCTATAACATAAAGATGTACATAGATTTGCCCAGTGCCATCATTTGAATTGATATAGATATATCCAGAATAATATCCTGATAAACTACTTGTATTTAATATTGAAACTGTTATAATGTCCTTTTCTCCTGTTGAACTGCCATTTTCTGGATTTACTTCAATCCACGTTAAACTTTCATTTACCTCATCGATTAATGTTTGATTTCCGCTGTTCCAAATTTCAAATGTTGCGCTTCCAGTCCATCCTTGTTCCTGTTCACCAAAATCACAATAGTTTGGCCAGTATGACAAAACAGGATCACTGATAGTTGCAATTATAATCAAAACAAAATCTTGATCATAATGGTTATAAAAATTACCTTCCACAGCAGAAACATCAGCAATGTTTTCATTTTCAGTTTCTTGGCATTCAACAACAATTGCATCAAATTCAATTGACATGGTAACAGCATTACTTAAACAATAATCTGTGAAATTCCAAATTATTGTTCCATTGTTTTGTTGTTCAACAATAGTAGGAGCATTGTAAAAAGTAACGTTTCCAGCAAATAAAAGGCATTCTGGTAAGTAGTCTGTAACTACAATGTTACTTAATTTCCAGTTATAAGAATTTTGAGAATTTTTATGATATGTCAATGATATATTAAAACGTAAAATTGTTCCTATTTCCACATTTGTTACATAGTTGTCCCAATGATCATCCTTCCAAACCTTTTTTCCAAAATTAATTGTACCTTCAGGTGGGCAACTTTGTTCACACTTTTTTGCTTCTTGTGTATCACCTAAAACCGAGAATGTAGAAGTTACTAGTAACAATACTACAATCAAATTTATCAAAATTTTTTTATTCATTTTTTCCTCCTTATTATTTCCAAAAGATTAAACTTTTATATATATGGTAGTATATAAATATTACTAATATCTATATCTGATTATTTTTATTTAAAAAATTTTAGATATATTTAAAATTATTTTTATAAATTTTTATCGTTTTTAATTCCGATAAAATATTTTGTCGTTTAAAAGCCGACATAATAGAAAACTATTTAAATTCACAAATCAACCAAATTATCATAAAAAATAAATAAAATTGGTGTAAAATAAATGCATAAAAATAATCTTAACAACTACAAAAACTTAGAAAAAACAATCTATAACATATTAAAAACTAAAGCTAAGTCACTGATTTACATTTACCTAATTAAAAAAAATGGGGCAAAAACCCAACAAATAATCAAAGGAACAAAACTTCATCCAAGTACCGTAAGAGAAACACTTTCAGCAATGTATGCTCAAAAACTTATTTTCAGAGAAAAAATAAAAAATAACAACATAGGAAAAAATCCATTTATTTACTTTCCAGTCTCCCCTGTTGAACTTTTAAAAAGACATGCAGATGAAATTCAAGAAAACCTGAATAAACTAAAGATTTTATCTTACCAAGAAAATAAAAAAAACAGAAATTTAAAAACTGATATTAAGGAGTAAAAAGACTGAATATGAATATAAAACCTATTGCCAAAATACTTGCAAACAGACCAAAAACGGTCTTATTTATTTTCACCATTATTACAATCCTGGTGGGCTCACAAGCTACTCATTTATACATGCAATCAGATATAGCACAGTATCTTCCAAAAGATGATCCGACAATAAAACTATTAACACAAGTATATGAGGATTTCCAGATAGGATCTTCAATTATTATTTTGGTTGAAGCAGATGATATACGTAATCCTGCTGCTTTAAAGGAAATGGATGCTGTTGTATCAAATGATGATGTGGATAAATACCCCAATGATAATGGGCAATTAGACGGTATTGTATCTGTTCAAAGCTTGGCATCATATATAAAAGAAGAAAATTTTTACAGGGGAACAGGGCAGTACAAAATACCTGATGATGAAAACCTTATATACACATTCATGGGTAGACTTACAATTGAGAAATTAAAGGGGATAATTTATAAAGATGATTACAAACTAGGTGTTATAGTAATACAACTTGCTGACAATGCAAGCTATGATGAGATTTTAGCAAGAACCAAAAAATCGGTCGAGCGCAGGGGAAATGACGATACACTGATGAGTGTCACAGGTTCTATTGCCGTTCAACGTGCCATGAGGGATAAAACGTTTTATTATCTAAAAATCGTAATTCCAATTGCAGTATTGTTCATAGCAGTTGTTCTTTTTGTTTTACACAGAAGTGTTAAAGGTCTTTTTATAGGATTTTTACCACTTTTGTATGCCATTGCTTTAACATTTGGTATTCAAGGTATGGTACAGCCAGAGATGAATCTTTTATCCATTGCCGTTATTGCACTTTTACTAGGTCTTGGTATTGATTACTCAATTTATCTAGTAAATAGATACGCTGAGGAACATGCTATAAAAGATAAGGTGGAAAGGGTTGAAAAAACACTCAGTAGTACCGGTAAGGCAGTTTTTTTATGTGCATTTACAACAATATTTGCTTTTGGTTCACTTATGACTTCAAGCATGCCACCAATTGCTACCTTTGGGTTTGAATGTGCCTTAGGAATATCATTTACTTTTACATCAGCCTTTATACTTGTTCCTTGTTTATGTATCATTCTTAATTTTGAAAAACACAAGGAAAACCATAGATGGAAACATTTTGCTTGCATCATCGTAAACCATAGAAAAAGATTGTTTATGCTTGCATGTTTCTTTGTAGTTATATCCTTGATTATGGTTCCTCAGATTAAAACAGATGTTAATTATTTTGAAATGGCACCAAAAGACATCCCAGAAATAGATGCATTGTATAAGTATTCAAGAAATCTTGGCGGAAGTACAAACTTTAATGCTATTGTTGTTGAAACAGAAAGCCAGGGTTTAACTTATCCAGAAGTAATAGATGCAATGTATCATCTTGAAGAAGAAATAAGAAACACAGGTGTTAATGCGTATTCTATTGCAGATGAGCTGAAACAGGTTAATGAAATATTAAACAGAAGTAAAATAATAGAAAAACTTGCTGAACTAGCAAACATAGATAAGATTATTTTTGATAAAATTGCTGAAACTGGTTTAATAAATAGTGATTATTCAAAAACATTAATTGTTGTATCAGTACCAGCAAGTAGAAGCATTTCAGAAACACAGACTTTGGTTGAAAAAATAAACTTAATAATATCAAAGGCAGAAATACCTTATAATGGAAGATTATCAAAACTCATTGGTCAAGATGTAATAACAGTTGAAATAAATAAACAGTTGATGAAATCACAGGTTTCATCATTAATTGTTGCTTTACTTTTGGTTTTAACATGCTTAATTATTGGTTTTAATTCAACCAGAATAGGTTTTCTAGCAATGCTACCTGTTTTATTTTTACTTGCATGGGAACCAGGAACCTTGGTATCATTAAACATACCGATGTCTGTAATAAACATAACAGTTGCATCAATAATGCTTGGAACAGGCATAGACTACAGCATACAAACAACACAAAGAGTAAGAGAAGAAATAGAAAAAGGATCATCAAAAATAGATGCAGTAAAAACATCAATTGAAACCTCAGGTTTGTCAATTATTGGGGCAGCAATAACCACATCAGTTGCACTAGTTTCAACTTTTTTAGTACCAATACCAACATTACATCAATTTAGCATAGTAGTCATATCACTAATTACTTTCTCATTTTTTGCAAGCATAACTGTTTTACCAACGATTTTAACATCAAGGATTTTAAAATAAACTATTTTTTATTATATTTTAAAAGAGTTTTAATAAAAGGAATATCAAAAACAATGTTGCAAAGTAAAATAATTAAAGCAAGTACAACACCGACATTGTAATCAGAAACTCCTTTTAAAAAACCATTGAAGTACCAGTTAATAACCAAAAAAATAGAAACAATAATTGGTAATAAAATAAGAAGAGGGGTAAACAGTATTTCTGCTCTAATCAACCTTAAATTATTATAATGAATTTTTAAATAATCAAAATCATTTTTCTGCATTTAATATCACCATGGTAAAACAATTGGATAAATAACAGGATCAGGCAAGTTCAACCCAAAGTATTTAGCAAAAACCCATATACCAAGTAAAAAAACAGCAGGTAGAATTTGTATCATAAAATCATCATCTAAAAAACTAAATTTTTTTGTTTCACCAACAACAGCAGCAAATCCTCCAACCAAGGACACAGAAAATACAATCCATAAATCAGTTTGAAACCATGTTACAAAAAAGAAAAACATGCAAAGAAAAAAACCAATTAAACAGGATTTTTTTTCACCAAAACGCATTCTAAGTTCACCTATAACAGGATCAGCGATACTGCCACATAATATACAAGGTACAGCTATCTGCTGAGGGAAAAACAAAATTAGAATAAAAACCGCTAAACCAAAAAAAGGTAACTACCAATTCTTTTTTTTTTCATAAAAACGTAGACCAAAAAAATAATCGCTACTAATTTTACCATTAATTCGTAAATATTCAATTATGAAAATAAAAATTAATAAAAAAACTGGTACACAAATTTTAAGTAGATTTATCAAGTATAAATTAGGCAGCATGTAGTATAAAATAAAAGAAGAACTAAAGGTGTGAAATACTCGTCTGTACCAATGGGGATCGTATTCAATAGAGTTTATCTTCTTTTTAACATCTTCCAGTTTTTCTACAATATTTACTTTAACCATAATTTAGACAACAGATTGCTTACAGAGAGTTAAAATACCTTGTTTCCCACCAACTATTACCTCGTCAACAAGCCCAACAAACAAACCGTTTTCAACAACACCAGGAATATTATTTATATCTCTCTCAAGTTGCTCTGGGTTTTCAATTCTGTCAAAATCACAATCTAAAATATAATTAGAATTATCTGTGATAAAAGGTTCATCACCCATAACCTTTCTTAGCTCAACATTGCAACCAAATTCTTCAAGAGCCCTTTTTGTTGAGGTCCAACCAAATCTTAAAACTTCGACAGGTAAAGCAAAATCAATGCCAAGTGCTTTTACAATCTTTGAATCATCAATAACAATTATTACCTTTTTTGAATTAAATGCAATTATTTTTTCACGGGTTAAAGCTCCACCTCCACCCTTGATAAGATTGAGATCACTATCCACTTCATCTGCACCATCAATAGTTAAATCTATTACTGAATTTTCTTCAAGTGTTGTTAAAGGGATGTTATATTCCTTGGCAAGTCTCTGGGTATGAACAGATGTTGGTACAGCTTTTATTTTAAGACCGTTTCTAACCAACTCCCCAAGTTTTATTATACTGTATTTAATTGTGGAACCGGTACCAAGCCCAATAATCATATTATCCTCAACCTGTTCCACTGCTTTTTCCCCAGCTAATTTCTTTAATTCTTCTTTTTCCAAAATTTCACCAAACTTGTAATAGTTGTTTAGTACAAAAATTTATACTTAATATTTTGATTAGGGGCATGAGAATATGTTATCTGAATGTGAAGAGCATGGGTATTACAGGGGTGAAACCTGTCCAATCTGTAATAAAAAAGGTAAATTCCTAATGAATGAAAAAGAGCTTAATTCTTTAAGTCGTATACTAGCTGGGGCTTTAAGGCATTTTCCTGAAAAATTCGGTCTTATGATGGATGGCAGAGGATGGGTTGATATTTCATCATTAATAAACGCTATAGGAATCAGTAGATCTGGTTTTAATTGGTTAAAACCTTATCATATTGAAGCATTAGTATCAACTGATCCAAGAGGTAGATATCAGATATATGGTGGTATGATTAGAGCAACTTATGGGCATACAATTGATGTAAAACTTGATGATTTGCCTATTGCTGAAAACAATGAGTTTTTTTATCCAGTAACTGAGGAAGAAATTGATATAATACTTGAAGGAGGTTTACATCCAATTGATCGAAAAAAAGTACATTTAAGTGGCAGCATTGAAAAAGCAATAGAAGCAGGAAAAATCAGAACCGATAATCCAATTATTTTAAGAATTGATGGTGAAAAAGCAAAAAAAGCAGGTCTTAAGATATATCAAGCAGGAAAAGATGTATTTGTAACAGATGCAATTGATGCTAAGTTTATCTCAAAAGTTGATGAACCTAAAAAAAAGAAGCAAAAAGAAAACAATCAATAATTTTTAATTTTTTATCCTTTTTTGGGCTTGTAGCTCAGCTAGGTAGAGCAATCGGCTCTTAACCGATTGGCCAGGGGTTCGAATCCCCTCAAGCCCGTTGCCCAATGGCAGAAAATTAGTACAACAGAGCATTTTTTACTTAATTGAATTTTTTAGGCTTTTGCTTGAGGCTCTAAATTCATATACTGTTTTTGTTAATTTATCATGATTAACATTAAAAAATCAAAGAAAAAATAATGTTAATTTTTTTGTTTATTTTTTTTAAATTATAGATAATCTTATATTATACAATTTGATATACACTTTTTAAAAACGGAGGAATTTCGTGATGGACCTAACGACAAAATTTGGCAAAAACGCAGGAGAGATTTGGAGAGTTTTAAACGAAAGAAGTCCTTTAACAAAAGAAGAAATTCAGGAATTTACTAAACAAACTGATGATGAATTCTTTGTTGGTGTTGGCTGGCTTGCCAGAGAAGATAAAATAGCAGTTGATGAAAAAAACAAATTCATATTATCCAATACAAATTTAACAACAAAAATTGGTCGAACAGCTGGCAGGATTTGGAGGATACTTGATATCTGGGATGAAGCAGATATTTCTACCATGAAACGTTTAACTGAGGCAGATGAATCACAGATTCATGCAGCCTTAGGCTGGCTTGCCAGAGAAGACAAAATCCGTATTAATGAAAAAGAAAAATTTAATTTAAAATAATTAGATTACAAAAAATTAATTAATAAAAACATAATTGCGGTCCAAATTTCATGGACATTTAAATTACTTGCAAAATGAGTAGTGAGGAGAAAATAAATGAGGATAGCAATGATAGGTTGGGAATATCCGCCGTTTAAGGCAGGCGGACTTGCTACTCATTGCTATGGAATTACTCATGGTCTTGCTGAAAAAGGGATAATAGTAGATTTTTACATGCCAAAAACAAAACAAAAATCTTATAGTGATAATCCTAATCTAAACATAATTGAAGTGGGAGAAACTGATATTTACCCATATGATCGCCCTGATTCCAAGGAATTTGCCGGTTATTTTTATGATGCAGTTTACCGTTATAATGATATTGTTGTTGCAAAGGTTCTACATAATATTAAAAAATATGGAAACTATGATGTTATTCACTGTCATGATTGGCTTACAATGAGGGCTGGTGTTTCTTTAAAAGAAAAAACAGGTCTTCCCCTTATTATTACTATTCATTCAACAGAGTATGATAGAGCTGGATGGCTTTATCCTAATCAATGGTTCATTGATATTGAAAGATATGGCATGGAAAAGGCAGATAAAATAATTGCTGTTAGTCATTTTACCAAAAGAGTAATTGTTGAAAAATATGGTATTAACCCTGATAAAATAAGTGTTATTCATAATGCAGTTTTTCCAATCCCTGAAGGTCAAAAACAAGAAATTGTATTATTTTTAGGTCGTTTAACCATTCAAAAAGGTGCAGAATTTTTCCTTAAAGCAGCCCAAAAAGTGAAACAACATGAACCTGATGCAAGGTTTGTTGTTGCTGGTGCAGGTGACATGCTTCCCCGTTTAATCGATCAGGCAATAGACCTTGGTATCTCAGATAGAGTGATTTTCACAGGGCGGCTGACAGAAGAAGAAGTTAAACATATTTATTCAATTTCAAGTGTTTATGTTATGCCTTCGGTTAGTGAACCCTTTGGTATAACTGCTCTTGAAGCTATTTCAGCTGGTACACCAACAATTGTTTCTAAAACTGCTGGTGTTGCAGAGACTTTTAAAAATTGTTTAAAAGTTGATTTCTGGGACACAGATGAAATGGCAAATAAGATTATTTCCTTATTAAAATATGACCCCTTGCGTAAAACAATAACTCAAGAGGGTAAACGTGAAATAAATTTATTTACATGGGATCGCGTTGCTAAACAGACAATAGATGTTTACAACGGGGTAAGTTAGAATGACATCAATCTGTTTATACTTTGAGGTTCATCAACCAACAAGATTAAATCGTTTCTCTGTATTTAATGTTGGGAAAAAAAGCGATCCATATTCAACATATTTTAATCACGAATTAAATTACTGGATTTTTGAAAAGGTTGCAAAAAAATGTTATATACCAACAAATAAAATTTTACTGGATTTAATAAATGAGTTTGATGGAAAATTTAGATTATCTTTTAGTTTAACAGGAACATTTGTTGAATATTGTGAAAAATATATGCCTTCTTTACTTGATAGTTTCAAAGACTTATTTGCAACCGGTGCAGTTGATTTAATCGAGGAAACATATTTCCATTCTCTTTCTAGTTTATTTGATGATCTTGACGAATTCGAAGAACAGGTTTTAATGCATAGAGATATGATAAAAAGAATTTTTAATTACAGACCAAAGGTTTTTAGAAATACTGAAGCTATCTTTGATAATCGTATTGCGAAAAAGGTCAGTGAATTAGGCTACAAGGGGATTTTAACAGAAGGTACAGAAAAAATTTTAGACTGGAGGTCGCCAAATTATATTTACAAACCAGTTAATTCAGATATAAAGGTTTTACTTAGAAATTATACATTAAGTGATGATGTTGGTTTTCGTTTTTCAGCACGGGGCTGGCCAGGTTACCCACTAACTGCAGATAAGTATGCTTACTGGTTAGCCAGTTGTGAAGGTGATTTGATAAACTTGTTCATAGACTATGAAACCTTTGGTGAGCATCAATGGATAGAAACCGGTATTTTTGATTTTCTTGATCATTTACCAAGAGAGGTTATGAAGCATCGTCATCTTGATTTTGTAACAGTTAGTGAAGCAGTTGAAAGATATGAACCTGTTGGTGAAATTGATGTACCATGGGCTATTTCTTGGGCTGATGCTGATCGGGATGTATCCACCTGGCTTGGTAATAACATGCAGGTAGCATGTTTTAATGAATTAAAAGAAATTGGTAAAGCATTAAAACAAAAAAAAGATGAAAATCTTCTTTATATTTGGAGACTTTTACAAACATCTGATCATCTTTATTATTTATCAACAAAAGGCATGCAAGATGGAGATGTTCATGCTTATTTCAGTCCATATAGTGGTCCTTATGAAGGTTTTATAAACTACATGAACATATTGCAAGATTTAAAACAAAGGATATAAATTTTTTACAATTTTTTTAAAAAATCATATAATTTTTATATTTAGATTCGTTTATGAAATTGGAAGGAGAGTTTATTTGAAAATTGTACATTTTTCATGGGAATTTCCACCAATAATATTTGGTGGTCTTGGAACATTTACAACTGAGGTTACACAAAAACAAGCCTATTTTGGACACGAGGTAACAGTTTTTTCTTTAAACAAGGATAATAATTATAAAACCTATGAAAAATATAATGGTATAGATGTTTATAGACCAAAAACCTTGGATTTAACATCTACTTTTCAATTATTTGCTGATCCACAGTTACGCTCATGGGGACCATATTTTAAGTTTTTTGCTGATGTTATTTCTTATAATACCATATCTGCTTCTCAACTAGTTAATCTACTTGTAAGAAAAGAAGGAAAAACTTTTGATATTATTGATGCGCATGATTGGTTGGGAATACCAGGTGGAATGATTGTAAAAAAAGAATTACAAATACCACTTATGTTTCATGTTCATTCAACCGAGATTGGTAGATCTGTTGGCAGGGGATCACATAATATAAAAGAAATTGAGTTTGAAGGTGGACAGACTGCTGATTGTGTAATAACGGTTTCATATGCAATGAAGGATGAACTTGAAAAATTTGGTTTCCCCCCTTATAAAATAAGAGTTTGTTACAATGGTGTGGATCCTAGTAAATATGATCCAAAAAAAATAACTGATGATGAAAAAATTAAGTTAAGAAGAAGCTATGGAATAAACGATGATGAAAACATGTTGTTTTTCATTGGACGCCTTGTAACAGTTAAAGGTGTTGATAATCTTTTAAAAGCATTACCAAGTGTTTTAAAGGATTACCCAAAAACTGGTTATCGTTGGTGTTGGTGACATGGAATGGAGTCTTAAGTCTTTAGCAGAAAATCTTGGGATTAAAAATAATGTTATTTTCAAAACAGAATTTATAAGTGAAAATGAAAGAATAAAACATTATGCAGCAGCTGATTGCGTTGTTATACCATCCATATATGAACCTTTTGGTATTGTTTGCACAGAGGCTATGCCCATGGCTAAACCAACTGTTATTGGTGCAAGTGGCACAAGTGGAATGCGTGAGCAGATAATTCCTTCAGGGGATAAACAATGTGGCATTCACATTAATCCATACAATCCAAATGATATAGCATGGGGTATTAAACAGGTTTTACAAAAGGATGACAAGGGGCATCTTATTGGTGAAAACGCTAGAGAAAGAGTCCTTGAAAATTTCAGCTGGGATATTGTTACAAAAAAATTGTTAAACATTTATAAAGAATTTGTTTAGTTGATAAAAATGAGGGAATGGATTGTCACAAACGGTTTAGGAGGATATTCATCATTAACTTATAAAAATACAAATACAAGAAAATACCATGGTATTTTAATTGCTAGTTTAAACCCGCCAACAGAAAGATGGGTTTTTGTTTCAAATGTTATTGATAAAATAGAAATTTCAAATAAGATTTTTAATTTGAATGATTTTAAAGGTTTTTTTAAATTTGATTTTTTCCCGTCTTTTTCTTATAAGGTTCAGAATGTGGAGATTAAAAAAACATTTTTCATGGAATACGGAAGAAATACTGCTTTTATTAAATATGATGTAAAAACTGATGAACCAATAAAAATGATCCATAACCCTATTCTAAATTCAAGACATTTTTATGATGTAACCAAACATAGACATTTGGCATTTAATTTAGAAAAGATTGGAGATACAATTTATATAAAACCAGATAACATAAATAAAACCTTGAAAATCATTTCAGAAAATTATACCTATCAACCAATGTATTATTGGGAGGAGTTTTATTACGAAAAAGATAGGGAAAGAAATGAATCATGGGTTGATAACAACATCGACATTGGAAACATAGAAAAAAATATAAAACAAACATCAGAGTATTTCCTTATCTTCACAATTGAGGATTATATAAACAATTTCCCTTCAAATATTTATTTAAAAGAAATCGTTAGGAAAAAAAATTTACTAAAAAAGGCTGGTTTACCAAAAAAATTTGATAAACTAGTTTTATCATCTGATAATTTCATTGTAAACAAAAAAGATACAAAAACAGTAATTGCTGGTTATCATTGGTTTGGTGAATGGGGAAGAGACACATTAATATCACTTCCAGGACTTACATTAGTAACCAAAAGATATGATGACGCAAAAAAGATACTTCAAAATTTTGCAGGATATTGTAAAAAAGGTCTTTTACCAAATGCCTTTTTGGATAGAGAATCAAAAGTGTTATATAACACAGTTGATGCACCTTTATGGTACATTGACCGGGTCTTTCAATATTTAAAATATACAAATGATACAAATTTTTTAAAAGAAAACTGGCAGACACTACAATTAATTATAGATTCTTATATAATTGGGACAGATTTTAACATTTTCATGGATGAAGATTATCTAATTAGTCATGATCATGGGCTAACTTGGATGGATGTAAAAATTGATGATTACTACCCTACACCAAGATCAAAAAAAGCAGTTGAAATCCAGGCTTTGTGGTACAACGCTTTAAGAATTATGAGTTTACTTTCTCATATTATTGGAAAACAAGATAAATATTTTGAACTGTCTGAAAAAGTTAAAAATAGTTTCAATAAACAATACACGAAACAATTTGATGTAATTGATACAAAAGATTTATCATTCAGACCTAATCAAATATTTTTGGTTTCTCTTGATTTCACAATGATAGATGAT
>JBNVCE010000010.1:18996-27402 GCA_050410885.1 Thermoplasmatota archaeon
TGATGTAAAAGAAAAACTTTTAACAATCTTTGGACTAAGAACCTTATCAACAGATGATCCAAGGTACAAGGGAAGTTATTTAGGAAATTACAACAAGGATTTAGCTTACCATAATGGTACTGTTTGGCCATGGTTACTAGGACCGTTTATAAAAGCTTATCTAAAAATAGAAAAAAATACTGCTGAAAGCAGAGAATTTGCTTACAACAATTTTATAAAACCAATGATTGATGTTTTTAATGACATATGGGATGGTTCTATAAATGAAATATTTGATGGTGACCCAATTTATGCCCCTGGAGGTTGCATAACACAGGCCTGGAGTGTGGCAGAGATACTACGTGCATGTGTTGAGGATATAGAAAATATTTCACCTGAATTTAAAGACTTGTTTGTTTTACCTGAAATAAGCACTTAAAACATATTGTTGTATCATCCTGTTTGTGTTAAAAAAAGATGCATTAATCGCTATACAGCTTCTCATTGTTCTTATCCAGTTTTCCCTGTCATAATAAAACTTTGGAATAATTTTGTTCTCAAGTTTATCATATAGATCATATCTATCAATATCATCATCTGAGGCTTCATGTTGTGTTTTTTCAGGTCCAATTGCCCATCCTGTTATATTTTCAATGCATCCTTCAAGCCACCAACCATCAAGAGTACCTAGTTGTGGAACACCATTATGAGCAGCTTTCATACCAGAGGTTCCTGATGCTTCCTGTGGTCTTCTGGGAGTGTTTAACCAAAGATCAACTCCTGAAACCATCATTTTTCCGATTCTCATATCATAATTTTGAATGAAAGCTATTTTGACATTATCACCAATATTTTGTGCTATGAAAAATATTGGTGATTTTTATTGCATCCTTTCCTGATTGATCTTTTGGATGAGCCTTTCCAGCATAAATAATCTGAATACAGCCAAATTTTTTTGCAATCTGTTTTAACCTTTCAGGATCAGAAATTAAAAGATCAGGTCTTTTATAAGCTGTTTGTCTTCTAGCAAAACCAATGGTAAAATTGTTATAATCCATATCAGCGTTATAGTTTTTATTAACAAAATCAATAAGTATTTTTTTTGCTTCCATATGAGCATTCCATATCTCTGTTTTACTGATACTAAAACCTGATCTTAAAATATAAGGATCAGCTCTCCAACCAGGCATATGCTTATCAAAAATTTTTTTAAACGGTTCTGAAACCCAAGTAATAGAATGAACACCATTGGTAATTGAGTCTATAGAATAACCTGGAAACATTATCCTGGATACCTCACCATGTTTCTTTGCAACACCATTAACATAATGACTAAAAAAAAGCGCAAGTTTTGTCATATTCAACTTATTTTCATAAGTAACATCTTTTAAAATGAAATCAGGAAGAATATTTCCAAGCATTGATTTTGCAAGAGAAAGATCAAACTGATCATGACCTGAAGCAACAGGTGTATGAGTAGTAAAAACACATTGTTCACGTACCTTTTCAACATCATTATAACAATTGTACAACTCAAGAGTAGAAAGAGCAGCATGACCTTCATTCATATGGTATCTATCAATTGTTGTATAACCAAGTGCCCTAAGCATTCTAACGCTGCCAATACCAAGTATTATTTCTTGGGCAAGGCGATATTTTTCATCCCCACCATAAAGATAATTGGTTAATTGTCTATCCCATTCTGTGTTACCTTCTATGTTTGAATCAAGGAAAAAAACAGGTATTATATATCCACCAATTCCTTTAACCTTGTAATACCATGCACGAATCTTAACATTCCTGTTTTCAATATTGACAACAGTTGTTGTTGGCAGTAGATTTAAATAATCAGAAACATTGAATTCAACAGGTAGTTCAATCTGGTTACCATTTTCATCAATTTTTTGATAAAAATAACCTTTTCCAGATAAAAGTGTAACTCCAACAACTGGAACATTTAAATCAGCACAGGATTTAATTGTATCACCTGCAAGAATGCCTAAACCACCACTATATGTAGGAATATTTTCATCTATCCCGATTTCCATTGTTAAGTATGCAATCTTTGGTTTACCATTTGGTGTAATTGTTTTTTTATCCTCAAGATCTTCAGTTACTTCTTTTACCATTGTATTTACTTCCACAAATTAAAAAGCGTAATTATAATACTTTTATAAAACATTTTATTTAAACCAATTCTAGAACAATTTTTAAAGTAACTGTAAACAGTTTAATTTATAAATCAAATGCAGATATAAAATAATTATTAAATCCGATGAAGGTGGTTTTATTTGATTGAAAAAATCTGTAGTATCTGTAATCAAAAATTTTCACTTATTGAAAACCAATCAGGATTAGTTTTTACAGATCAACATTTTGTATGTGAACAATGTTGTGATAAACATTCTCAAGAAGAATTAAATGAATTAACAAAAACCATTATGCAATCATCAAATACTGGAATGCCTATTGGTTTATGGTTAATCCATGAACAAAATAAAAATAAGACAATGAAGACTGTAAAAAAATAAAACAAAACCTTTTTTTATGAAAACCCTTTTTAAAATGTAGTTGGTTTAGCACAATATGTTTATAATAAAAATTGGTGGAAGTGTCATTACCGATAAATCAAAAGAAAACACTTTTAAAAAAAAAATTATTGATAACCTGGGAAAACAGATTAAAAAATCAAAAAAAGAAATAATATTGGTTCATGGTGCTGGTTCATTTGGACATATACTGGCAAAAAAATATAATCTAAATGAAGGTTACAAGAATCAAATCCATGGTTTCTCCCTTACGCATGCATTGGTACAAAAACTTAATTTATTGGTTTTAAACTCTTTACATGAAAATGGTATTCCTGCTGTTTCATTGCCGCCTCATAATATTTTGAAGCTTAAAAATCATAAATTTTCTAGTTTCAATGATAGTATCTTTAATGATTATCTTAAAATTGGTTTTACACCTGTAACATTTGGAGATGTTGTACTTGATGAAACATTAGGTTTTTCAATATGCTCAGGTGATCTACTTATGCAGATACTATCATATTATTTTAAACCAGAAAAAGCTATTTTTATCATTGACGAGGATGGATTATTTACGTCAAACCCAAAGATAAATAAAAATGCAGAGTTTATCAGTTCAGCAACAATAGAAAAACTAAAAAAACTAACTGTTTCTGCTGATAAACATGATGATGTTACAGGTGGTATGGCAGGTAAAATAGAAACCATAAAAAATATTGCGAAATTAGGTATTGACACAATTTTACTAAATGGTAATAAACCAGATAGGTTATTCAATGTGCTGGTTGGGAAAAATACTAAGTCTACAATCATTTACGGGGTTAAAAAATGAACCAAATTGAAAATAGAAAAGATGAACATGTAAGAATTTCACTTGAAAAAGATGTTTCATTTCATCATAATTACTGGGATGAAATCAGGTTAATACATAATGCTCTTCCAGAGATAAACAAGGAAGAAATAGACTTATCTATTAAATTATTTGGAAAAAAACTTGGTGCGCCATTGATTATCTCAGCAATGACTGGTGGTTATTCAAAAGCAAAAAAAATTAATGAAAATCTAGCTGCTGCTGCAGAAAAATTCCAAATTGGAATGGGAGTAGGCTCTCAAAGGGCTGCACTTGAAAAAAATAGTTTAAAGGAAACTTATTCAGTTATAAAAGATTTTAATATTCCTGTTCGTTTTGCAAATATTGGGGCTTCTCAACTAGTTTTATGGGGTTACAAAAAAACCTTAGAGAATGCAAAAAAAATGATAGAAATGATTGATGCACATGTTTTTATTGTTTGCCTAAATTTTTTACAAGAAATTGTTCAACCTGAAGGTGAGGCTAATGCAAAGGGTTGTTACGATGCTATTAAAAAACTAGCAGAAGATTTAGACGTTCCGCTTGTTGTTAAGGAATCTGGTGCAGGAATTTCTTATGATGTTGCTAAAAAACTTTCAAAAACAAAAATAGCTGGTATTGATGTAGGTGGTGCTGGTGGTACATCGTTTTCAGCCATTGAATACTACAGAGCTAAACTAATTGGTGACGAGGTTAATGCAAGAAATGCAAAAACTTTTTGGGACTGGGGTATTCCAACACCAATTGCAATATTGGAAGTTGGGGAAGCAACAAACTGGAAAATACCTATTATTGCAACAGGTGGAATTAGAAATGGTCTTGATGTGGCAAAGGCTTTGGCATTGGGTGCTAGTTGTGCTGGAATAGCTCAAGCTCTTTTAAAACCAGCAATTGAAGGTAAAAACTCAACTATTTCTGAGATTGATTCAATAATAAAAGAGCTTTATGTTGCAATGTTTTTAGTAGGAGTTGAAAAAGTTTCAAAGATGAAAAATATTGGAGTAGATTTATGGATTTAGAAACAGAACTTAAAAAAAGATCAGATTTTTTTAATGCACAGATAGAAAAATTTCTAAGAAACGGTAAACCTGTTGCTCTTTATGATGCGGCAAGGCATCTTCCACTTGCTGGAGGGAAAAGATTAAGGCCATGTCTTGCAATGATTTCATGTGAATCAGTTAAAGGAGACATAATAAAGGTTGTTCCTTTTTCAATAGCTTTAGAGCTTGTACATAATTTTACATTGGTTCATGATGATATCATGGATAAATCTAAACTAAGACGTAATCTACCTGCTGTTCATATTAAATATGGTGAACCCACTGCTATACTAGCAGGTGATCTTTTATTTGCAATGGCTTTTGAATCAATGCATAACATTTGCACTGATTATCATGTTTTTAAAAATGTTGAATATGGTTTGATTGATTGTGTTAAAAAAATATGTGAAGGACAACAACTGGATTTAGAATACGAAAAAAGAAAAATCATTTCAGAGGATGAATACATTGAAATGATTTGTAAAAAAACAGCGGTTTTTTTCCAGTTTGCAGCTGAAGGCGGCGCGATTTTAGGTGGGGGGACTCATGAAGAAATTCATGCATTAAACGAGTATGGTTTAAACCTGGGACTTGGTTTTCAAATATGGGATGACTACCTGGATATTAGTAGTGATGAAAAAACATTAGGCAAAGATATTGGTAATGATATAAGAAATGGCAAAAAAACATTAATTGCAGTTCATTGTTTAAACGCTGCTACAGGGGATGATAAAAAAATTTTAGAAGAAATCTTTGGAAACAGGTTTGCAACAGAACAACAGGTGAAACAAGTTTATGATTTATTTATTAAATTAAAATCAATTGATTATGCAAAAAACCGCGCTTTAAACTATTGTGAAAAAGCAAAAAAGGCATTGGATTTGTTAACAGATTCAGATGCAAAAAAAATACTATTGGAATTAGCAATTTATGCAATTAACAGGAGTAAGTAAAATTTTATGTCTAAGGATAAAATCCGAGAAACCGCAAGAATTTATGCTCTTTCCAATGCTGTTCAATTTAATGGTAAAGCAGATTTAAAAGCAGTAATGGGTAAGGTTGTTGCTGTTTTACAAAAAAATGGTTTTTCACCAAAGGATATCATTCCAATAGTAAACTCTGTTATTGAAGAGGTAAATAAAATACCATTTGATAAACAGGTTTCTGAGCTTGAAAAACTTGCACCAGATTTACTTAAAAAAGAAAAAAAAGAAAGGGATTTTACACTACCTGAACTACCCAATGCTAAAAAAGGGATGGTTGTAACACGTTTTCCCCCTGAACCAAACGGGTACTTGCACATTGGCCATGCAAAAGCTGCTATTGTTGATTATGAATATGCAAAAATGTATGATGGTAAGTTTATACTACGTTTTGATGATACAAATCCTGAAAATGCTAAACTTGAATTTTATGATGCTCAAAAAGAAGATTTAATATGGCTTGGTTTGGAATGGGACAAGGAATACAACACATCTGATAATATTGAAAAACATTACAAACTAGCAAAACAGTTGATAAAACAAGGAGATGCTTATGTTTGTAGATGTGACCCTGAAGAAATAAAAAAAAGGCGTTTTCATGGGCAAGTCTGTGATTGCAGAAGTTGCTTAAGTGAAAACAATTTGGATTTATGGAATGAAATGGTTTCTTCCTCACTTGATGGTGCTGTTCTTAGATTAAAAGGTGACATGACTTGTGCAAACACAGCCATGCGTGATCCAACTCTTTTTAGAATAATTGAAACAAAACATCCACTACAAGGTACTAAATACAGGGTTTGGCCAACCTATGATTTTGCAGGACCTGTTGAGGATAGTCTCAGTGGTGTTACTCATCCTTTTCGAACAAAAGAGTATGAGTTGCGTGATGAATGTTACTTCAAAATACTTGATTTACTTAAACTAAGAAAACCTCATTTAATGGAATTTGCCCGTTTATCAATTGAAGGCATGCCTGTTTCAAAAAGAAAGATTAAACCGTTGATTGAAAACGGTTTTGTTTCAGGTTATAATGATATTAGATTACCAACTTTAAAAGGCCTTAAAAAACGAGGTATTTTACCCAGTGCCATAAAACAATTTGTTATTTCTCAGGGTATTTCCAAGGTTGAGTCTAATGTGAGTTTTAATCTACTGGACGCTGTTAACAGAAAAATTGTTGATCCTATTGCAAAAAGATATTTTTTTGTGAAAAACCCTGTTAAACTTGTTGTTGAAAATGCACCTAAAAAAACAAAAAAAATAGATCTGCATCCAAAAAATAAAAATCTTGGATACAGAATCATATCAACTGATAAATTATTTTTTATTGAAAAATCAGATGCTGATAATTTTAAAATTGGTGAAATTTTTAGATTAAAAGATCTTTTTAATGTAAAAGTTAAACAAAAAAATGATCAAATTATTGGGGAGTACGTAGGTGATGATTTAATACCTGATTCAGCAAAAATACAATGGACAACTGAAAGGTTTATTAAAATCAATGTTTTTATCCCTCATTTACTTTTTGTTAATGATGAGTTTAATAAAAACAGTCTTGAAATAGTAGAAGGTTACGCTGAAGAGGCTGTTTCACAAATAAAAACTGATGAAATTGTTCAGTTTGAAAGATTTGGTTTTGTAAGAATTGAAAACATTGATAATAAGATAACAGGCTTTTTTGCTCATAAGTAAAGTTTTTAAGTTAATAATCGTTTTATTTTTTTAATTTCATATAGGAAAAATAGCGATGGGATGTTTATGTTGAAAAAGATGCTCACAGGTTTGTTTCTTTTAGTATTTACACAATTTTTGATAATAGAAACTGCTGCAGCAGATAGTATCAAGCCTGCTCTTGATACAGTTGGTATATCGATTGCAATAATTGTAGCAGCAATAGCAACCATTATAACATTTTTAACCCTTGGTGGCATAAAATATGTTACACCTGAAAATGTTTTAAATACCGAGGTTAGAAAAAATTTGTATAACTATATTGATGATTACCCTGGCTCCCATTTAAGAGAAATTGCAAGAGAACTTGATTTAAAACCCAGTAATGCAGCATGGCATTTAAGAAAACTTGAACAAACAAACCTTGTTAGAAGCAGGGTTATTGGTGGAAAAAAAGTATACTATCTGGTGGATGGAGGCATAGAGGCAAGAAGGGAAGCAATAGCAGAATCTGTATTGAAAAACCAAAATGCACGAAACATAATGCTTTATTTAGTTGATCATCCTGGTAAACATTTGTTAGAAATTGCTAATGCCTTAAATCTAAACCATCATACTGTTAAATGGCATATTAAAAAAATGTACATGGCAGAGTTAATTGAGGGTGATACAAGTAATTCTGCTTATCCTGTTTATTATCCCACTGAGATTGGTATTCAGTCAATAAGAAATTATTCTTTTCACACTAAAAAAACAGTAACTGCTTCTTAATCAAAAAAATCACTTGTTTTTTTTATATCCTTCCCACGTCTGTTACTTCTGCACTGTCAACATTTTTTACTTTTGTAATTAGTTCAACAATTGGTTCAAGTCCACCTGCTCCATCTGGAATTAAAACAGTAACATCTAGACCTTTAAGCCCAAAAGCAATGTCTTTAATGTTTATTCTTCCTAGTCTTGCTGGTGGTTTAATAACTCTTTTTATATCCTCTATCATCTTCTGTAGTTTTTCATCACTTATTATTTCACTGGGCATTACACGTATAAGACCTATAACTTCTCCCAATTATTATTCCCCCTTCATGGACCTGTAAATCCACATTTTTTACAAGTATATTTAACGCTTTGTTCCCTGCAACTATCACATCTTCCAATTATTTCATTACAAATCGGACATGGAAATGTTGTACAACCTCGTGAAATTAAGCCTTTACCACAAGAATTACATTTTTCTGTTCTTAACATAAGAAGTGGGAAATAGTATACCTATTTTTAAATGTGACGATGTAAATACCCTCTCCAAAAGCTGGTCTTGGAGTTTTTTAAAACAGAATTAAATTAACAGACTAAAT
>JBNVCE010000106.1:0-3963 GCA_050410885.1 Thermoplasmatota archaeon
AGCACCATAAGCCCAAGGACCAATTCCTCCTTTTACAGAGTATCCAACTGTTTGTGGAATTGTACCAATACTGTATTTGTCAAGATTTCCACCATAATCCCCAATATAGTTTCCCAATCTAAGGCTTGATGCATCAAAGAAATAGAAATCAGGTGGAGCATATGTATAAGAATAACCTGTTATCGGGCTTACACCTACAATATTACTATGGGTTGAACCCCATGGATAAAGTAACAGTCTTGCACCTCCATGGAAATCACATCCTAATCTAATTAAATGACTGTCAACAAAAGCTCTAAGTGTTTTCCCATTAACACTAGCCCATATACCACCAGTGGGCGAACCTGGACCATCCAAATCTGCTTCCCTGTTTAAATCCCAACCATTACCATCATAACGTTGTGGTCCATGATCAAAACCATAAGGATTATGTGACACTTCAAAATATATCTCCCTGTTATCAAGAATCCAGTTGAGGTATTCTTTTGAATACTCATTACTTGTTTCTTCAGTGAATGCCATTCGCATTAACCAATCTGTAAACCAGTACATACTAATGGTACCAACAGTTTCATCACCATGTGGACCACCAAGGAAAAGAACTTCAGGTTTATGTAAACCCAATGCTTCATTTGTTATTCTCACGTAGTATAGATCATAACCACCTGTTGCAGTACCTGTACTATATAATTCATTTGCTTTGAAAACTTCAAGGTATTGCGGATAAGCTTCTTCTAAAGCTTTATACCAACTAACTAACTGTGCGTAATTGGCTGGTTTATGGTACCAATCAGGTGTAAAAAAATTTTCTTGTGATTCATTTTCTATGCTGATTAAATCGTTATTTTTATTGAGATAATTTATAGAATATCCTATCGCAGAACTAGCATTAAATATTAAAAATACTATAGTTAATAATATTGACAAGATCTTTTTTTTCATAATCTAATTCCCCATAATTAACATATGTTAATATTTTTAATATATAAAAATCTTCGTTTTTTTATTAGTTTTTATTTATAAAGGGCTTTTTGGAAAAAATTATTTTATGCAAATCCTGTAAAACATCCAAAACCAAGTAGAAGCTGTGGTCCAACTATTTTGTTTATTCCTAAGTCTGCAAAATTTATCATAAGACCATCAAAAAAGAATGTTCTTATTCTATGAAAACCAAACTTTATAAATGGAAAGCCAACTATAAAAGGATTTAATCTAACTGTTGCTGAGAAACCAATTAAATGTTGTATTATTACAGGTCTAATTAATTTTCCAAAGAATGTTTCATAATCATAAAAAGGAATAAAAGTAATACCAATTCCTGTACTGATGATTGGTTGTTTAAAAAGATTAATTGGGTTAATTAATCGCTCAATTAAATAATCTATAAAAATTTTAATATCTTCTTTTGGAAAATCTTCACCAATAGTTTTAGCTATTATATCAATTAAATTATTAATTGCATTCTTTAATAAATTCCACTCATTATTTGAAATATATATTCCCTGCTCACTATTTATGTTCATTGTTAAATTTATTAATTCTATTAAATTTTGTATTTTATTATTTATTTCTTTTATATCTTCCTCATCTATTACTATCTCAATTTTGTAATCATTATTGTTTATACCCATTATTAATACAGTCATTTTTTTATTTTTTACATCAATAGGCTCTGCTATTGCAATAGATGAAAATGATAATCCTAAAAAAAGGATTATTACTACAACTGATGTGATAGTTTTTTTTATTTTCGTCATATATTTTCAAACTTCCAATATTATTAATTTTAAGTAAATGCAATATTAATTACTTTATTATATTAATTATTATATAAATATTGTTATAATAATTACTGGTAATTAATAAAAAAATAATAAAATCAATAAATAATGATTTAGTTAGTAATTTATTAAATTGTATATTTTCTAATAATAAAATTTGATTACAAACTATACAAATATATTTATAATCTAATAATTAATACATAAAATGTAAATAATAAAATAAGGGAAGGTACCATGAAAGGAAAATATTATTTAAAAAAATTTTTAATCATTTTTGTTGTTTTTTTAATAATTTTAGTACAACCAATTGGCTTAAGTGCGAATAATAATTTTGAAGAAAAACGATTTATAATCAAAACAACAACAGATTATTACTCAAATAGTATAATACTCATCATAGGAAAATGCAAAATTGTGCAAGGTCCATTATTTTGGATATTTGGTTTGTACATTCCTTTTTTCAAAAAATCTTTTTTAATAAGAGCAAGTGGCGAGGAAGGGGAACAGTTGAATGTCATGATACGTGGTAATAAATTTGCAACATACATTGACGTTGAAAATATTTTAATTGAATTTAACAAGGCAACAGGTATACTTTTTTGGGGTCAAAAATCTATTTTAACCAATAGCTTAAGAATTTTTGCTAGATGTAAAGCTGAGAATATTTGGGTTACAACATATGATTAAAACAGATTTAAATCCAACAATAATAAGAAAATTATTTTTGAAAAATGTTTGTATAAAAAATTTATTTCTTCTTTTTAAATTTCAATGCGGCAGAGTTTATGCAAAAACGTAAACCAGTTGGTTTTGGACCATCATCAAAAACATGACCCAGATGACCTTCACAAACACTACAAAGAACCTCGGTTCTACTCATACCATGACTATGATCTGGCTTTAAATTAATACTGTCTTTTGATATAGCATCCCAAAAACTAGGCCAACCACTACCAGAATTAAATTTTTTATCAGAACTAAAAAGAGGATTCCCGTAACCTGCACAAAGATAAATACCATCTTCTTTATTATTTACATATTTTCCTGTAAAAGGAGGTTCTGTAGCTTTTTTTCTTAAAACATTAAATTCTAAATTAGTTAAAATTGCTTTCCATTCACTTTCAGATTTAATAACATGTTTCTTATTCATAAAACCTTTAACAATAAAAAAATTTCTTATTGATAATAATAATCTTTTAATTCACCAATACATAGCACCATAAACTGATCAGGTACCTCTATTACAGATTCAATTTTTACAATATTACCAACCAAAGGAGCATAAAATATTGAACCAAATAAATCCCATGAAAAACTAATATTATAAGTGTTAAATGACCCAGCATAAACAGTGATATTACTGGTTTTAATTGAATAATTAAGCATTGGGAAAATGTATGTATCCTTATAATAAATACTGTATGGAATTTCCTCAAAAAAGAAACTAAAAATCCTTAAAATAATAGATTCAATTTTAATATCCAAAGAGATAATAGTCTCATTTATCAAACCATGTTTTCCATCATATAAAGGAAAATCAACAAATGATCTTGGATTATTTTGTATCATATTAACGGTGATTGTTAAAGGTAATGGAATTGGTAAAGGAATTCTAAATGTATGTTCCGTTAGTAAAACTATTCCTTTTATTATTATTTGGGTTTTTTCGTTGGCTAAATCATTTTTTCTAATAAATGAATTACCAGAAAATTTCGTAAAAAGTAGATTTCCTTTAAGAACCATTCCTTCTCCGCTATCATATTCGAAAACTCCTTTAATATTACCTGATAATCCTAGTTTATAAGATGATCCTGAGTAACCAATCATTTCAACAGTTAAATTATCTATATATGAATCTAAAGCCATCAATGCATTTGATATAGAGAAATTAATCTGAAATCTATTAATATAATAATTCCAAGAATTATCAAGTTTCCATTCTGGAGCATAATCATCAAAAGAAGAATTTTTAATGCTTTGTAAATTACTGTTTAAAACTAAACCAGCAGGGTTAGGCAAAATAATAATTATCATCATGCATAAGAAAATATTTATCTGTTTTTTCATATTTTATCGTCTTTTCTTTATAATATAAATAATATTTGTTATTTAAAAACATTTTGTATTATCTTGACAATGTCACATTAACTTTTTTTGTATGATTTACAAGCTTTGCGAC
>JBNVCE010000107.1:0-3959 GCA_050410885.1 Thermoplasmatota archaeon
ATGCAACAAAGGTAACTATAAAAGAATATCTACCAAAAAGAACATCTCCTAAAAAACGAGCTATATATATTGATAATACTATAGTAAGTATTGCAGAAATTAGGTTACCTGCAAATAATAAAAACATATTTTTTACGATTTTTTTAATTATGTTCATTTAATCAATTCCAAATTTGATAATATAAGATAAATAAAAGGATTTGATAAATTATTCGAATTATTATTTTTTCTTTTTTCATATTAATAAAAAAATAGTTTTTTTTATTAAAAATTAATGGGTATATGCAGATGTATATTCATAATAGGGAAAGTTATTTAAAAAATAATTATATTATACTTTTTATATATCATCTAAATTAACATTATAAACATTTTGACAGAAAACATTTAAATATTATTAATGAAAAAAGGAAATATTGTTATTACCCCTAGGATGGTGGGGATGAAAGGTGCAAAAAAGAAATATAATCGTAAAAAATATAATTTTTTTTAACAATGTTATATTAATTTATTTACTAATTTTTTTGTTTGTTTCTTTAACATTTACTACCAGTTTTATTACTGAAACGATTTCTGCTGATTCATCTAATTATTATGTTTCCAATAGTGGTGATGATTCCTGGAATGGTTTGTATCCTACTTATCAGGGTGGAGTTAATGGTCCTTGGAGAACTATTCAATATGCTGTGACTAAGGTTAGTCCTGGTGATACAGTTTATATCCTTGCTGGTACTTACGTTGAGAGAGTGAATCCTTATTATGGATCTGGTATGAAATCTGGTAGTGCTAGTAGTATTATAACTTATAAACCATATGGTGATGGTGAAGTAATTATTGATGCAACAGGTGGAAGCATTAACTCATTATATGCTTCTGCTTTTTGGAGTGAATCTGTTCATCATTTCAGATTGACTAACCTTACTTTTAGGAATTCTATGACTTATCTTGTAGCTATTGAAAATGGCAATAATATAATTGTTGATAATTGTACTTTTTATAATTGTTCGGCATCAGCGATTTATAGTATTAATTGTCAAAATCTGAAATTTGAGAATAATACGATTTCTTATGCTCAAACTGGGTATGGTTACGAAACTGTACCACCTAATGAAGTTCTAACATTATTGAATGTGGATGGTTTTGAAGTTTGTTATAATAATATATTTATGAGTAGTAAGTTATGTATTGATGCTAAAAGTGGCAGCAGTTTAGGTAGTATTCATAATAATAGAATTAATACAACTGCTCCATGGGTTTTTGGATGGAGTGTTGGTGGTATTTATATTGATGCTGGTGATACTTCTTGCTATAATATTTCAATATT
Organism: Thermoplasmatota archaeon; assembly: GCA_050410885.1. Lineage (GTDB taxonomy): Archaea > Thermoplasmatota > E2 > DHVEG-1 > DHVEG-1 > JBNVCE01. Next base: position 1,325 of record JBNVCE010000107.1, read on the forward strand.
TAATAATATCATTTTCGGTAATAGTACCGGGTATGTTATTGGTGGAGAAGCTGGTGGAGATTGTATTAATATATATTTTTACAATAATATTTATAATGGCACTGGGCATGCTTTTCAAATTAATAGTTTTCCTGGTGATGATTTAAAGATTAATTGTGTATATATAAACAATATTGTTAGTGGTGCAAGTTATTGTTTTTTTATAACTGATATTAATGCTAGTTATACAAATTTTACTGTTAGAAACAACATATTTGATGGTAATGTAGGTTTTTATCTACCAGGTGGTCTTAAACTTCAGTATCAAAATGTCGACCATAATCTTTATAATGTATCATCAAGTGATTATTATGGTGCTAATAGTATAAATGGAACTCCTTATTTTGTAAACCCGAGCAATGGCGATTTCCATTATCTAGCCAATTCTCCTGCCATTGATACTGGTTCATCATTATATGCACCAAATATTGATTTTGATGGAGTACCTCGTCCACAGGGTAGTAATTATGATATTGGTGCATATGAATATATCTCATTTTATGATAATACTCCACCACAGATATCATATATATCTATTGTAACGTCTAATCCCTTAGACACAGATTTAAATTATGGTTGGGAGAACATATCATGTACTGTGACTGATAATACCGCAGTAAATGCAGTTTATATTAAAATATTCCATCCAAATGGCACTGAAATTAACTTTGAGATGATTAAAATAACAGGTAGTAATTATTATTACAACTCAACTTGGATTGATTACGGTAATTATAGTTACCTAATTAAGGCGATCGATACGAGTGGAAATACTAAATACTCAAATTCATTCTTTTTTTCACTTGCTCCAAACTGGGATATCAATGAAGATGGCAGTTGTAATATTCTTGATTTAATACTAGTTTCTAATCATTATAATGAATTAGGCAACAATGGTTGGATAAGAGAAGACGTGGATAACAATGGAGTAGTTAATTTACTAGATATGATCATAGTTTCAAATCATTATGGTGAAAAATGGTATACTTAGTATAAAAATAAAGAATATATTTTATATAGTGATTCTCTTTCTTGAAAGGTCTTTCTTTGAAAGGAGTTAAAACAAGAGTTATTGGAATTATTGGGATTAGAACTGCTGTTTGAAATGTATTCAAAAATTTAGTGTATTATTAAATTGGTAGGATAGTTGATAATTTACCAAAAATAATTCATTGTTAATGAAACAAATTTTCAAATAAAGGATGTACCCTTTTGTTTTGATATGTTCTTAATCTAGAGACCAGGAAAATGTTTATTATAAGATAACTTGGAATTGGATGAGTCTCACATGTAAAAAATTCTTTAATGATTTGGAAAATTATTATAGAAAACATGCTGATTTAGTTATAATTGATGGTGGGAAATGGTATCATATACTCCAAAGAATGAAGATTCCTTATGAAGTTGTTTCAGGATGAATAAGAAGATATGCTGAAATAGTTATTGAGACTATGAAGGACTCGTTACTCCTATGCTTAATAATTATTTCTCAAATCGATATATCTTAGGTTGCAGGGTATGTTAAAAAATGGATGGATCTTTTTTGTTTTATTATAATTGGATTCGTAGTTTATATGACTTTTATTGATAATTCTCCGATATTAGCATAGAAAAAAATTATCATCTCAAGTGAATATGAACGATTTTTTATATGTATTACATGAATTAGTTTTATGTTAAAATTAACAGCAACTTATCATATAAGAAATCTTTATAAACCAATTTGTTATGTTATTTTTCTATAATCGATATTTAAATTAAAAATAAAAATAAAAAAGCTTAAATATTAAGCTACGTACTATATTAAGTATAATTATAACAAAAATTGTTAGAAAGAAAATAACCTATAAAAATTGGGAGGCTAGTATAATGCTTTCTAAAAATCAAATAAAAAAAGATAAAAAAATATTAATAAAAAAGAGTTTTATAACGAAAGCAATTGGAATATACATAGTGATAACATTACTTACAGGATTATTTGTTTTTGTGCCTTCTATTAGCGCAGATCCAGATTGGTATAACATTAACTGGAATTACCGTAAAGCAATAACCATTAATCATAACATGGTACAAGAAGATCTTACTAATTTTACTGTTTTTGTTGATATTGTTAGTGGTGATTTTGTTGGTCATGTTCAGTCTGATGGTGATGATTTTGTTTTTACTAATGTGTCTGGTTTTAAGTTGTCTCATGAGATTGAGTTTTTTGATTCTGGTAGTGGTCGTTTGGTTGCTTGGGTGAAGGTTCCGTTTTTGTCTTCTGTTGTTGATACTGTTTTGTATTTGTATTATGGTAACCCTGATTGTGGTAGTCAGCAGGATGTTGTTGGTACTTGGAGTGGTAATGGTTTTAGGGGTGTTTATCATTTAGGTGAGGGTTGGAGTACTGCTAGTGGTCATTTTAAGGATTCTTCTGGTAATAATCAGCATGGTACTTTGGTTGATGTTAATGGTAATTCTTTGAGTGATGTTGGTGTTGCTGGTAATGGTTTTCGTTTTAGTGGTGATGCTGATTTTATTGACATTGGTGTTATTAATCATAATTATCCGATTACTTATTCTGTTTGGTTGAAGGCTAATAATATTGCTGAGGCTA
>JBNVCE010000108.1:0-3840 GCA_050410885.1 Thermoplasmatota archaeon
TTGAATAATGAGGGGGTAAATTGAGATAGGCTATTCATAATGTGACATTGTCAAGTTATTATTTTTTTAAAAATAAAATATGAGAGAGAGGGTCTAGTTTTGGGAGGATAGGAAAAAATATGACAATATTTTCAAAACAAAAATCATTTTTTTCTACCATACTAGACCCCAATAATGTTTTATGTATTTAATAGATTAAATATTTTTCTAAAAAATTAATATATTTTAATAATTATAAATACTATAAATTTATGTTTTATTCTATTTCCAAATATATCTTTAATAGTAAGTTTTTTACAAAATTTTTTATTTTTATGTTAATAATTTATTAAATATCATAAATAGAAAATGCATCATTTTATATAATCTAACGTTAGAAACATAAATATGATTCTTAAATTTTGGAATAGTTATACTCATTGGATCTGACCATTCGCTTTCTGCACCAAAAATATCCTTTGCCTTTACTTTTATATAATAAGTTCCTTTTTGACTCCAAATATGACCAGCGTTTACTATTTCTCCAGAGGTATATGGACCAAGCCAATCACTAAAATTTCCATCACCCCAGCTCCACTTATAATAAACCTGATCAGAATCTGGATCTAATGTGCTTGTATTAAAAGTATATTCTATTTGAGGTTTTCCTTCACTAACACCTGATGGTTTTTCAGGTTTATCAGGAGGATTATTTAAGTTTATCATTGTAAAAGAATGTGCCATAGGTGCCCCAATATAAGGATGATTTTCTTTTCTACCTGATTCATCCTCTGCATGAATGTAATAATAAACTTTTGTTCCATTTTCCAATGGTGGGATTATAGCATGATAAACATAGTTTCCAAGTGGTTGTAACTGTATACAGTTCCAGTCTTCACCTTCAACTTTCCAATAAACACAAGTATTAGAACTTATTATATCTTCACCACTATAAGGAAAAATTTTTGCTTGTATCTCCACACCATTATCAGAAGTTATATTTCCATATAAAGGAACATGCTCAATATATAACATATATCTATCAGTTATCCCCATCACCCTACAATGAAGAGCATCAGTTGATTGCCATGAACCTGTGAAACCAATTACTTCATATCCAGGTAAAGCTTCTTGATATGATGCAATAGCTTCATCATCCCATTGTGACCCTGTTACTGGAACAAGAACTTTATTATTTAGAATTAGTGAATTGGTATAAGGCTCATCACCTGGTGTATAAACTCTTACAACTTTGTAATTTGTATTATAGCATGATTTTTGTGATTCAAAATAATCAACTGCTGCTTCAATCTCATCATATTGTGGATGGGAAGGTGGAACTTGTCTTATTAAAATAATATCAGGAGAAAGATATTTACCCCAACAATCAACATGTTTAATATATTGCCCATTTACATCCGGTACAACATGATAAGTGTTAATACCTAGATAATCATGCATTATTTGATTTATTTGATCATGTGTTAAACCAGGGTTTTCACTCCAAACCAAATCTGTTGAAATAGCTATTCCTTGTCCATCAGTCATGTAATTACCACCAGAATGAACAAGATTCATTGCATAAACAGGAATGCCTTGATTATTACCATATACAGTTGGTATTTGATCATCATTAGGCCTGGGTCTATTATAAATAAAATCAACAATACCTTGCTCGTCATCTCCATTGAAAATAAACCATGGACCATAATCCCTTGTCCAGTAACTATCGGTTGGAGCAATTAAAAAACTGCAATGATCCAGATTAACTCCATAATTTTGATATTGCGTTAGTACATAGTTTTTTTCATTATTATTAGCAACTATAGTAACAACATTTACGTCCTCTGCCATCTCAGCAATTATTTGATAAGAAATGCCAAATGGATATCTAATAAGAACGCCTTCCATTGGTTCAAACTCAGCAGGTTGTCTAACAGGTAGTGGAGGAGGACTAGTTGGTTGAAAATTTTTACCTATTTCATCAATTTTTAATTTTTCTTCTTCGGTTAACCAAATAGGTAAACTATTTGGATCATTCCAATAAATGTTATTTTCAGATAATTTAACTTTATTTGTTTCAGCAAAAGTAACATTAACAAGTATCAATAAAAAAATTACTGTAAATAAATAGATAATTGTTTTTTTTCTCATGGTGATATAACCTCTTATCAATATTTTTATAATATTTTTAAGTATAAAAATGTATATGTTAAAAAAATGTAATTTATATAAGTTACTAAAAAAACTGTAAAATTATTATAAGTAATCTTAGTAAATATTAAAAAAGTATAGTGATATAAAAAACTTAAATAAAAAAATTTTATAGTAAAAAATGTCTAAAAATTTTAAAAATATAAAAAATTCTTTCTAAAAATTGATTTTCTAATGAATTTCTTGAAATACATCTAGGGATTGTTACTGTTAAAGTACCATAAGAACCCTGCAATCCATTAGTATCTTTAGCAGCTGCTTTAATTATGTATATTCCTTTTTTATTCCAAGTATGATTTTCTGTAAATTTTTCACCTGAAGCAAATGGTCCAATCCAATCTGTTACATTTCCATCCCCCCAGTTAATATAAAAATAAATCTGATCACCATCTGGATCTATTGCTGTGAAATTATATTGATACTCAGTTTGTGGAATACCGTTTTTAATACCATCAATTATTGTTATACTAGGGGGATTATTAACAATGATCTGTAAATAACCTGAACATTTTATCCAAGGTGAATTTGAAGATGTAATAGTAACATTAACAACATTAGTCGTGTTTATTATTCCAGTTGGAATAATTATATCAAAGATCCTGATTTTTTTTTCACCAGCTGTAAAACCCTGTTCATAATTATTTGGATTTATTTTCCAACCTAACTCATCTGACACATTTATTTTATATGTATCTTCAATACATCTAAAATTAATAAAATTAAACTCAGCCTTGATAGTACTTCCAGAACTTCCCATTATATCTTCTTGCATTCCGACATAAATGCCAAATGGTGCTGCAGTTATATTTAAAATAAATTCACTCATTGATGCAAGCCAAGGATCATCTGAATCAATACCTGTACTATTAAAAACACCAATTACATAAAAAGCACGTTCAGATGAATCTAAAATAACATTGAGATTGTATGATCTTAATTGATTATATAACTCATTGTGAATCTGAATCAAGGATTTACCTTCTGTTGTTGTTGATGCAACATAATCACCAATGTAAATTTTAACAGAACCAGATGAAGGAGTACCTATAAAACTAAAAGCAGTTATCTGGGATTGGGTGCCATGAATACTTTGCCCATCATCTGATTTACTTGAATATTTAATAATTTGACCATTTTCTGATGACACACTAACAACAGCTCCTGTACCACCTGCGAAAAGAGGGCACCCTTGTTTATTATTTATTGCATCCCGCATAGCTTGTGCTTTTTGTTCAACACTCATACTACTATCTGTTGATATTTCAAAAAACCAAACTCCTTCATAAGCATAATTATTCCATTCACCTTTGTGATAAACTGTAAGAATCCATGTTCCTTTTTTAGTTGATAAACCAGGAATGATATCAAATGAATTATTAATTATTAAGTTTTGTTTTTGTATATTGTTTTTTAATCCATTTACAGATATAAAATTAATTATAAAAGAAAAAAGAATTAAACAAAAGAATAATTTTGTAATTATGTTATTTTTTTCCATTTGTTTTTTCGCCTTATATTAATAATATAAACTATTTAAATTTAAATTTTATGCATGAGATAATTATATTAATGTTGAATTTAAAAAAATTATTTAAATTATAGTCTCGGACTTAAATCATTTCCACATCGCTTTGAGAACAAACCATA
>JBNVCE010000109.1:0-3579 GCA_050410885.1 Thermoplasmatota archaeon
GCATCAGTTGCTTTATTAGGTGAACCAATTGTATCAACTCTGCTTGCTTTTATAATCCCATGGATCAATCAAATACCATCACAATATACAATACTTGGTGGAGCAGTTATTTTAATTGGTATTTATTTAACTGCAATAACCAAAAATAAATTTAATAATTAGTAAAATTTAAAATAGTCATTAATTTTACTGTTTTTTGATGGTGATTGAAAATAAAATCAATAAGATAATAACAATAATTCTTGTCGTTGTAATAACAGTAGCAGCAATGATTATTATATATAATAATTTACCAAAAAATAAAAATGAAAAAGAAGAAAATGAAATTGTATTACAAATACTTTATAATGATACTTACAAAAACTATACCCTAAACCAACTACAGGATTTAGAATCATTAACAGGTTTAGGTGGGTATATCACTTCAAATAATATCACAAAGGGGCCTTATGAGTTAACAGGTGTAAATATAGTTACACTGTTGAATCAATTTGATATAAGATCTGAAAATTATAGTATTAATGTAAAAGCACTAGATGGTTATAGCAGGATCTTTAATCTAAGTTACATTAATGGAAATATTCCTATTTTCAATGAACAAGGAGAACAGATTAAAACAGGTGGAGCAACAATGATAATTAATTATAAAGAAAACGGAGAATTTCTAAATAACTCCACTGGTCCACTCAGATTAGCATTTATCTGCGAAGATGGTTTTACTTCTTCAAAAATATGGATAAAACAGATTTATTCAATACTAATAATTGATGATTAATCACAAACTTTTTCATTTTTTTGAATATATTACATATTTAACATTATGAGAGATATTCAAGAACTCATTTCAAAATCAAAAAAATATAAAAATTATGTTATACAAAAAAAGTTTTATAGTAAAAAAAATACTGTTGCATATGTAACAATTGATGATAAACCAAGGGTTTTAAAATGGTTTGCACCAGGTTTTAAAAAAAGGATGGAAACTGAATACAATATACTAAAAAAAAGTTCATCAAAAATCAATATCCCATCTGTTCATGGGATTGATGAAAAAAATAATGTAATTATTATGAATTATATACCTGGGAAAAACTTATGCGATATTGTAAATGATAAAGGAATTGATTTAACAGAAAAAAAAGAATTAATTGCATCACTGGCTAAATGGTTTTTTGATTTCCATAAATTTTTTAAAACAGGAGGAAATTATTACATACGTGGTGATTCAAACCTCAGGAATTTTATTTTTAATGATAGAATTTGGGGAGTAGATTTTGAGGAATCAAGAATTGGTAAACCTGCAGAAGACATAGCAGGTTTATGCTCTTCTATTTTAATAACAGATCCAATGTTTACAAGTGAAAAATTTGTACTGTGCAATTTTTTTATTGAATCTTATTCAATATTTGATTTAGAAGTAAATAATAACATAAACAATGAAATATCTTATGCTTTACTTGAAAAAATTCAATATAGACCCAATGATGAAGAAATCCTCAGAAAATATAGTAAAAAAATTAGGGAAGAGGGATTAATTTAATTATTTTTTATTGGAAAAATACTTAAGAGGATAGATGTTATTTGTCTTAGCCGAGGGGATTGATATGCAAAGTGATGAAACAATAGAAGATTTGGTTGATAGGTTAATTAATGAATCAATGTTAAAAAATGATATTGAAGATGATGAAGTTAAAAAAAGAAAACCTAAACCATTTAGATATTTAACAGATAAAGAAGAAATAAAAGCAGAGCTTGAAAAAATTGCAACGGTTTCGGTTATGAAAACATCTAATGCACCAAAAATTTTTGATAGTAGTAGAATAGCGATTTTGGGACTAGGAGATGTTAAAACAATAGAGAGTGTTTTAAAAAAACATGAAATCAGCAGAAAATTTAAAGAAAAATAATAAAATGTCATAATTTTTATATAGACATTATTGTATCAATGCATCCATGTTTTCTGGGAAGGAAAAAATTATACCAGTCTTAGCAATAAGTGTTTTACTAGTTGGTATTTTTTCAGCAATTTATGTAAATGCGACACAGATAAACAAGAACACTTTAACAATTAATGGTCATGAATATACAATAGATTATCTTTTTTCAATATGCAAAAAACGAGTAATTGAAACAGACAAGGGAGCAAAAACCGGAATTGCACTTGATGATTTAATTTTAAAAGTTGGTGTTAGTTGTCCTACATGTTATGAATATGTTATAAAAGCCAAGGATAAATACCAACAAACACTTAACTGGGATGTTTTAAAAACTGGTGTATTAACTGATTATGGTAGAGTTTTTTTCCCAGATATAGCACATACTTTTTGGATTAGAGATGTTATTGAAATTGAGGTGAAATAAAAATGGATAAGAAAAAATTGTTTGCAGGAATTTTATTATTCGGTTCACTTTGGGGTTTTTCTGAAAGCATTATTGGCTCAGCACTTAGTGATTTTGGTCTTCCATCTGGAGCAATTATGACTAGTTTATTTGCATTATCATTTCTTGTTGTTAGTAGGATATACTATAAACAACCAGGTATGCAACTAGGTATGGGTATTATAGCTGGAACATTAAAACTTTTTAACCCATTTACTGGTTGTCATTTATGTTCAGCACTTGCTATTGTTTCTGAAGCTGCTATTTTTGAGATTTTATGGTATAAAATTTCCTTTGATTTAAAAGAATTAAAAACAATTACAATGCAGATCAGTACCGGTATTTTAACTTCATATATCGTTTTTGTTGGTGGGTATATTGTAACCCAGATTTTAACACCAATTATTTCTGGTTTAGGATTTTATTTAGAAAATTTAATTGTTTTGTTACCAAACATTTTTTCAGATGGTCTTTTACCAGCATTAATAGGTGGAGCTGTATTACCTGTTATAATTTTGGTTAAAAAAGTTGATTTTGCAATTAAGGATCATTTGTATTACCCTACAACTATTGGTGTTTCAATTTTATGTTGGTTCATTGTGATTGGTAATTGGTTTTTATTAAAAATATAAAGGGAAAAGTTTTATGACCGCTAGTCAAGGTATTGTTAAAATATTAAAATTCCATCCTGAAAAATGTGATGGGAAAAAATTATGCGAAAAAGCTTGTTCACAAGTTCATTTTAAATCAGATGAGGGTGGTGAAAAATCAGCTATAAGGATTATCAAAGATGGTAATTCTTATAAAATGCATGTTTGTAATCAACGTGGTTTATGTATAGATGTATGCCCTGTTGGTGCTATTACCAGGAGAAAAAATGGTTTTGTATGGCTTGATAAAGATCTTTGTACTGGCTGCCAGGCTTGTGTTGGTTTTTGTCCCATTAACGCAATGAGAAAATCTGTTTCAAGAATCCAGCCTTTTAAATGTATTTCATGTGGTACTTGTGTAAGAGCGTGCCCAAATGGCGCTCTTGAATTAGTAGAAGTAAAAATTGATGAAATAAAAGAAATTGTTTATCATAAACTGGGGGTTTAAAATGTTACAAGGTCAGATACCGATTGATGAATATAAAACAGGAAATACAAAACACACATGGAATCTTAAAAAGCTGAGGTTTGCCCATAGAGTACTTTTTGA
>JBNVCE010000110.1:0-3421 GCA_050410885.1 Thermoplasmatota archaeon
AAGGCTTTATTCTGGTCGGTAAAAAGAATTTGTTGTTTTATATCGGCGGTGGTTTATGTTGTTTCTTTTTTAAAAATATGTGGTAGTATTTTTATGATTATCACGCAGGTTATTATTATTTGTATTGTTATGCATATTATTTCTTGTATTAGGTTTGCCCATTGTGGTCTGTCTCTGAAGGCACCTGGGTATTTTTCTTTTATTACTACGCATCCTAGTGCTGATGATAGTATGTGTTTTCCGTTTTGTATTGCTCTTTCGTCGAATAGGTGGAATTCTATTGGTTCTATGTACGGGTCTATGTCTGATAGTATCCAGTGTGTTGCTTCGTGTATTGGTGTGGTTATGATCATTATTAGGTAGGACATTAGTAGTGTTGTTGTTATGATTTTTATTTTGGTTTTTGTCTGTATTTCTGTATTTTTATTTATTTTCATTTAATATTTTAATATAAATATTTTAATATAAATATTTGTTGTTATTTTATGTTCATATATACAGATAGAAAAAAACAAAAACAGACCAAAGCATACAGCAAACAGAAAATGGGGGACCAACAAAAAACTACACCCTTAAAAAACAGGATTAAAATGTGATTTGTATGGTAAAAAAGCTAAGAGTAGGCGTATTAGCATCAGGACGAGGAACCGATCTGCAAAGTATAATAGATGCATCTGAAAAAGGTATGATAGACGCAGAGGTAAAAGTTGTTATAAGCGACAACAAAGATGCATATGCCCTGAAAAGAGCTGAAAAACACAAGATAAAAGCTTTTTTTGTTGACCCTAAAGGAAAAAACAAAACAGAGCATGAAAATGAGATAAACAAAATACTAGAGGATAACAAAATAGATCTTGTTGTAGGCGCAGGTTATATGAGGATACTCTCACCATCTTTTGTTAAAAAATGGTATGGTAAACTTATCAACATTCATCCAGCGTTACTACCATCATTTAAAGGAACAAATGGCCAGGGAGACGCATTAGATTATGGTGTAAAAATTTCTGGTTGCACAACACATTTCATGGACGAAGAGATGGACCATGGACCGATTATTCTGCAGGCTGCTGTAAAAGTTTATCAATATGATGACAGAGACAAACTAGCGGAACGCATACTTGAAGTCGAACATCAAATACTACCTAGGACAATACAGCTTTTTGCTGAGGGGAGGCTAAAAATAGTTGGTAGAAAAGTAAAGATCCTGCCTGGTGAATCCTGGAAAAGAAAATATAAAACAATACCTGATGTGCTATACTCTGAAGGATACTAGTTGTTAAGTATGAACTACAAAGAGTCTTTGGATTGGCTTTATAGTTTTGAGAGATTTGGTATAAAACTAGGTTTAGAAAGAATCAAACATATTACGAAAAAACTCAATGACCTGCATAAAAACTACAAGATTGTACATGTTGCTGGCACAAACGGAAAAGGATCTGTATGCAAAGTTATAGCATCTATCTTAATAGAGAGTGGATACAAAACCGGTGTTTATACATCCCCACATATACAGCGTTTTTCAGAACGCATAACAATTGATAACAAAGAGATATCTGATGAAAAAATCGTTTCATTAGTTGAAAAAATTAAACCAATTGTAGATGAAATGATAAAAAACAATGATCCTCCAACGTTTTTTGAGATTGTTACAGCCATGGCATTCCAGTATTTCAGCGATGAAAACGTTGATTTCGCAGTAGTTGAAGTAGGACTTGGTGGAACATATGATGCAACAAACATCGTTGAACCAATTGTTAGTGTTATAACAAACGTTAGTTTGGAACACACAGATGTTCTTGGTAAAACAATAAAGGAAATAGCATTACAAAAAGCAGGTATCATAAAAGATAATGTACCTGTTGTGACTGCTGCTGAAAACGATGTACTAGATGTTATTAAAAAAGTTGCGAAAGAACACAAAGCATCTGTTAATGTTGTTAATAGAAAAATGTGGGTGAGAACATCTTTTAATTCAAGTGGACAGGAATTTCAAATAAAAGGCACATTAGCAGATTATCATGTAAAAACACCCATGCTAGGAAATCATCAAGGAGAAAATATTGCTCTTGCTATAGTTACTGTGGAGAATCTACAAATCAACGGGGTCTACATACCTGAGGCTAGTATCATAGATGGTGTTGCTAAAGCTACGAACCCTGGTAGACTAGAGATAGTTAAAAATGATCCTATTATTTTACTTGATGGGGCACACAACCCAGCAGGCATGAAAGTACTAAAAGATGCATTAGAAGATTTTGAGCATGATAAACTTATACTGGTTATTGGTATCCTATCAGATAAAGATATTAACTCTATGTTATCAATCATTGTTCCTATTGCAGATGTTATTGTTTTAACAAAATCTCATAACAATCGTGCTTGTGAACCATCTAAGCTTAATGAAATAATAGAAAAAGCTGGTTACAAGAAAAAAGTTGTTATAAAAGATCAAATCCCTGATGCAGTAAAATACGCAGAATCAATTGCAAAAAAGAATGATTTAGTTTGTGTAACCGGTTCTCTTTTCACAGTTGGAGAGACAAGAGAATATCTTTTGAAAAATACCTGAAAACATTAATTTTTTACGCTAATTTTTAACTCCATGGGTTCAAATCCCTTCCCCTGCATCTTTTCTGTACTAATTTGCTTCTAAAATAACATTATTAATTTGTTTTTTTGTTTTTATAAGAATACAAAGTTGTTAGCAAAAACAAAATTCCTATAATGATTAAAATTATAGCTATTGTATTAGTATCTATAGTTTTAGTAGGTAAAATTTGGAATGAAATATGGTCGACTTTTTCAAAATCATCATAAAAATAATTTGAAAGATAAAAAAAACAGCGAGTTGTTTTTGATTTTTCTAATGGGAAAATTTCTTTTTTTCCATAGTATTCTGGTGGCGATTTTAATAAATTATTATTAATGTCATAATACTGAATTGTAATCTCCATGTTTTCGATTGTCTCGTTAGCAATATTTTTATAATATACCATAACTTCAAACTCAGTTGCATTTTCACTATGAATGAAACCCTCGCCTATATATTCACTCTGTGGCGGATTAGTTACATTATATGTAAAAACAGTATAATTCAAAATTTCAATTTTATTAGTATCTCCCGTTACTTTAGTACCATCTTCAAGATAGGTGTATTTCTCAGGTATAAAATGGATATATGGTATAAGATAAATACAGACTCCAATCAGTAATAAAATAATGGAAATAGCTAATAATATAAGGATTTTTTTTCTTTTCATCCTGTTCGCCTTAACTCCAAAATAGATTATTTGCTCATAAATCTACTCTTTTTATGTCAACAGGAGTAAATGTTTAATTTTACATGTATTTTGGTGTTCAAATCCTTTCCCCTGCACTTTTTTTATATTTTTGCATATTCTTTTAATTCATAATATTCATC
>JBNVCE010000111.1:0-309 GCA_050410885.1 Thermoplasmatota archaeon
AAATTTTTAATTTCTCTTATAACAGGTTTTTTTTCTTCGCAGGAATCACAAAAACTACTACTTATAAAAAACTCTAAAACAACATCGCCTTGGACTGATAAAACTGGTTTAACAAAAAAAATAGAAAAAAGGATGATAAAAAAAACAATACAAAAATACCGTAAACATTTTTTCATTATAATATACTTCCTTTTTAATTAAGCATGATATTCTAAATAATATTTAAATTTTTAATAAAAAAAATAAAGGAGTTTAATAATTTTATTATGCTTTAAATTCCTGTAACAATAAATTTAAAAATAAGCCATG
>JBNVCE010000111.1:319-3122 GCA_050410885.1 Thermoplasmatota archaeon
TTATAAGAATCATAATAAATATGTGTTTAACTCCTGAAACTACTTTGCCGTCCTCAAAAACACCTGTTACTGCACCCATACCAGCTGATTGAAACAAAGTAGCATAAAAAAATAATTGTGAAATATCCTCTTTTGTAATAGATGAACTTTTACCCATTGATGTAGCTAGACCCTCTGAGCCAAAACCGGTCATAGCAGGTATTAAACTTTTACATAAAACAACCATGATCAACAAAAAAACGCCCATTGAAACATATATTACTGCTACATAAGAAAGCATTCCTGCTTTCCTTTCTCTTTCCATTAATTTTAATTCTATTGCATCCTTGGATGCAGCATCAAGAACATCTGCAACATTACCACCACTTTTACTTGCTTCAACAATAAGTGAAATAATCCTGTTAATCAACCTAGTGTTAACTCTTTTTGCAAAAGCTCTCAAAGCATTTTCCACGCTACTACCCCAAGAAATCTGGTTAGCAATTTTTTTAATCTCAGGGGTTAAAAGACCATAATTTCCTTTTGAGGAATACATGATTGCTTTTGTAAAAGTCATCCCAGCACGTCTAGACTCAGCAAGATCCCTGACAAACTCTGGGAAACGTTCATCTATCTTACTAACCCTACGTAAACGCAAAAACTCATAAATCCCATAAACACCAGTGAAAATAATAACTGCAATTATTAAAAAATCAATTGGTGTACCAATTTTAATGACTTCATCTCCAAGAGAAATATTCAAAGGTTTAAAAGTTCCAACTAATGATAAAATTGCAAAAAATACACAGATAATAGCGGGAACTATTGCTGCTAAATAAACAAAAAATCTTGTGATCTGACCGGTCATTGACAAACGTTTAATTAAACCAATTTTTTTAACAGAATCAGATTCAATTTCCATTTCATTTTTATTATCTTCTAAATCCATTTTTTATCACGCCCTTACAGACATACCTGATAAAACAACTGAAAAACCAATGTGAATAAGAGGAATTATCATGAAAATAAAAATGTACATGAAAGTTAGTTGAGAAGCATCTGCTTTAGAAATAATCATAAGAAGAGGAATTATAATGATTATCAAAAGTACTCCAGAAACAGCAGCCGTAACATAGGCTTCAGCCATTATACCGAGACTTTCAAGAAGTTGTTTTAATGCAATACGATTTTCACGTGAGTACTGCTCAGCCTTTGCCATAAAATAAGGTTTCAAAGCACCACCAGATTGAACAGTAACAATAGCTCCTTGTAAAAATTCTTTAAACTTTTCAGAAGGAGTTCTGTTAATATTTGCTTTAATAGCAGAAATAATATCTTTTCCTAAAAGATTAATATCACGAACAATCCATAATGCTTCTTCTTTTATTTCACCATATATTGATTGTTTAGAAAGACTTTTAAAAATCTCAGTTGGGGTAATACCTGCGGATGACATAGCAGAAATAAAATTTAAAGCGTATGGTAAATATAAATCAATTTTTTTTGCACGAGATTTAGCTTTCATTGCTGGTTTTAATTTATAGTATAAATAAACCATAACTGTAGCAGAAATAGGTATCAATAAAAGGATAAATATTAGAAAAAAATCAAGAGGTAAAATAATAATTAAAGTGAAATAAATAACTGAAGAAATTATTGCTGTTATGATGGTATTAAACCATGCATAGGAAATATAAGCTCCTGCTCTGATTTCAATATGAGCTTTTTCAAGATCATTTTTTAATTTATCATTTACAGTGGCTTCAGCAATTCTTCCAAACCATCTGTAGCACATTTTTTCATAATTAGTTAGTGTCATCCACATCACCCTCAATCTTTAATTATTGTATATCAATTTTTTATTTAATTCTTTTCATTTCATTATATCTTTTAGTATTAATTCGTTTTTCTAATATTAACTATTTTAATGATTTTAAATTATCAATTTTTTCTGTAGAGTTTTCAAGGAGTATTTTTTTATCCTCAACAGGCTTTTCATTAGTTTTACAATCATTATTTATTAATACTTCTTGTTCCGGTTTTTTTTCTAGTATATCAATTATTTTGTCTTTATCTTTTAATTTATGATTTCTTATTTTTTTAATAACCTCGTCAGGATTATCAGCATATTTAGAAATTATTTTTGCAACTTCTTTGTAAGTTCTGATATTGTTATCTTTCATCCATTCAAGTATCTCTGCTCTTTGTTTAAGTTCTTCAGAAATTTTTTCTTTTGTCATATCCCAACGAGCCCTTATACGCTCTAAAATAAAACTTTTACCAGTATAAATGAA
This sequence comes from Thermoplasmatota archaeon, assembly GCA_050410885.1. Lineage (GTDB taxonomy): Archaea > Thermoplasmatota > E2 > DHVEG-1 > DHVEG-1 > JBNVCE01. The sequence goes on from JBNVCE010000111.1 coordinate 2,593, forward strand.
TTTATCCTCTACAGGATCCCAACGGAAAACCTCATTTGTGAGAATCTCTTTCGTAACAGGATCAATATCAATAATTTCAATAATCTGTTTACATCTTCTAACATTTTTACCTTTTACACGTGTTCTAAAATGAATAGATATTATGTCTAACGCCTGAAGCATAATCCTTGGTATCTCAATTGGTTTTCCTTCAAGCCTATGAATCAAAGACTTTGCTGAATCAGCATGAACAGTTGAGTAAGTCGCATGACCTGTTGCCATGGCCTGAAACAAAACATAAGCTTCCTTTCCACGAATCTCACCAACCAGTATATATTCTGGTCTTTGTCTAAGAGCAGCCTTCATGAGATCGTACATGTCAATTTCTCCGACCATCCTGTCTGCAACAATCTCACCAAAACCAGATCTTGCTACACCTGGTATCCAATTAGGATGAGGAAGATTTATTTCACGGGTTTCCTCAATAGAAACAATCTTTGCGTCACGTGGAATAAAAAGTGATAAAGCATTTAAAACAGTTGTTTTACCAG
>JBNVCE010000112.1:0-3110 GCA_050410885.1 Thermoplasmatota archaeon
TAGTAATATAAGATCAGGTTTTAATTTACTAACTTTTTTTAAACAATCATCACCATCAACTGCTGATTCAACTTTGTATCCATTTTTTTCTAAAATGAGTTTTACACTATCTCTTATATCTTGCTCATCATCTACAACTAATATAGTTTTTTGCATGTCATCCCAGTTTTTTTAAATCCATCCCATTAGTTATAAAATAAGAATACAATTTTTATGTATAAACTTTTTGGGAATTTTGTAATAAAAAAATAAGATTAACTAAATAAAAGATATCTTAAAAAAATTATATTTTACAATTTTCAATGTTTTCTGAGGAACCACAGGCTGACAGAAGATTCTGAAAATTTTTATGATAATCCTCTGGTTTAGAAAGCAGTAGATTTTTTGCATATTCTTTTAAAAAATTTCCGTACTCGATTTCCACGTGTGAAAACTGCCATTTTTTATCCTCTGCTTTTTCAAAAACAAGTAAAAAAGCATAGGCAATTGATTTTGCTTTTGGATCATCAGGTCTTTTTTTTATTTCCATAATAGCTTCTTTTTCACCAAATGTTTTGTAAACCCTCACAACATCATCAATGAATCTTGCAAGTTGAGGAAGTTTTTTGTATTTAGGTAATTTAGATAAAATTTTTTGCCTTTCTTTATATTTATATATTGAATCTAAAATATTAGAGGGTGAGTCTTCAAGTAAAAAAAATTTTTTTGCCATTTCTTCATCTTCTATAATTGTTTTAATAAATTTTAAACCATAATCCTTCCAAAAACGTTCCAATACTTTGTTTGGAGTAACATTATTTAGAATAACAGGTTCATTTAATTGTGGTAAGATATACTCTAAAGCCTCTTTTTCTATATTATTTGGTTTTAAAGCTTTTATAAAACCATCAATATCTTTACCATATGAGATATTGTCTAATATAAAAAATTTTTTTTTAGAATCCTTTATTAAATTTTCCTGGTGTTTAATATTTTTTTTAATAAACTCTAAATCGGTTAATTCCCCTGATAAATATTCTTTTAAATTTTGTGTTTGTATATCTTCTTTTTCATTACATCCTTTTAATCTTCCAATAACTTCAATTTTTAAGTCTTCTGAAATCTTTGGTTCCAAAAAATATTTTGTCATGTTAAATACTGTGTTTTTTGTAAATTTTGCGCAATCTTCACAAATAGCAATTATTAAATCTGCTGATTTCCAGTGTATTATTAAGTAGTTTTTATTTAATGGCTTTTTCTTTTCTATAACATCAGGATCAATATCTTTGCAGGTTGTAGTATGATTTTTAAATGTTAAGTTTAAATTTTTTATTATAAAATCTATGAATTTTTTTGGAGGTTTTGCCTCAATCCCTGTTGATACATAACCCTCATCCCATGAATAAACATGTAACTTTTTTTTTTAATACAAAATCCTTTATTGCAAATAATCTTAAAACAGGATCATCAAAATGTTGAATGCCAATTAGTTTTTCTTTTTCAGCTTTACCACGTTGAGCATAAGTTATATCGTCTGTTGGTAAATTTAAAACCCCAAGATATGGTGCTTTTTCTGAATAAGCAAGTAGTAAAGTTCCTGCAAGTGCACCAACGATTCCTTTTTTATTTGACAGTTTTTCAAGCTTTTTTTGATCATCCTTAAATCTGTTTACTTTATCTATACTTTTTTTGATTTTGCTAAAGTATTTATTAGAATAGTTATCAGAATAATCTGGTAATATATGATATGGATTTTTCATTAAATTTTTTGCATTTTCAATCAAATTTTTTTCCATGGATTTTGAAGCGGTTCTTACAAAAGTTCTTATTTTTGGCATAATAAATCCTTTAATAATAACATGTAACTGTTAAATAAATTGCTATTAGACTGAAAAAAAATTTATCAATGAAATTTTGTTTTACTTTTTGTGGTTTTCATGAATGTTTATGAAGTTATTTTGTCAAGAAGAAGTATTAGGCGTTTTAAACAAAAAATTATACCTCTAGAGACTTTAAAAAAATTGGTAAATGCTGCAAGACTTGCTCCTTCTGCTGCTAATCTTCAACCACTTGAGTTTTTTATTGTAAATGATAAAAATTTATGTTCTAAAATCTTTGAAACAATAAGTTGGGCAGGATATATAAAACCTAAATGGACCCCCAGTCCTAATGAAAGACCTGTTGCTTATATTGTTATGCTTATTAGAGATCCTGAAAATAAATGGTATCTAAGAGATGTTAGTTTGGCATCTGAAAATATTTTAATTGCCGCTGAAGCTGAAGGAATTGGTAGTTGTATTTTATGTAACATAGATAGGGATAAAATCCGTCAGATTCTTAAAATTCCTGAAAAAGTTATTATAGATTCTATTATTGCTTTAGGTTACAAGGATGAAATATCTGTTGTTGAGGATTTTAAAGGAAAATTTGAATATTGGAGAGATGAAAATAATGTTATGCATGTCCCTAAAAGAAAATTAGAGGATGTTATGCATTTAAACATTTATTAAAAGGAAAAATATTTTAGATTTTAAAAAATAAAATAATAGTAAAATTTTTTTCTCTTTTTCAATTGGAATAAAATTTGAATATAAATTTGAATAAAAAATTTTACTTAATAATATTAGAATTATTTAAAAAATGCAGGGGAAGGGATTTGAACCCTCGGACCACTAAGGACAAGACTCTGAATCTTGCGCCGTTGACCATGCTTGGCTACCCCTGCTTTTATATTTAGTAAATATTTTCAGGTTTTTAGATTTATCATAATAAAAATGACATATAATTTAAATAATCTTCAACTATTAGACTTTCTTTAAAAAAATTTGGCCTGAGTAGTGTAGTCTGGTAACATAAGGGACTGTGGATCCTTTGTGCCGGGTTCAAATCCCGGCTCGGGCCCATTAATAACAATAATATGGTTTATATTTTGGAGTATTATACTACTTTTTTATTTTAAAGCGTATCCACCTATTCTTAAACTTGGGTCACCAAAAAGCACCCACTCCTGCACCGTTTTTGCATCTATAGCATAATCTTTGGATGAAGGGGTTGACCAGTTTATTGGATAATTATTTAGGTAATTAGTTATTGAATGTCCCCACGCATCACCAAGTATTCTAGTACCATTC
>JBNVCE010000113.1:0-1074 GCA_050410885.1 Thermoplasmatota archaeon
TAAATCAGCGTCCATGTTAACAACTATCTCTGAAGAAACATTTTTAAAACCAGTATTCAAAGCAGCGCCCATTCCTAAGTTTTTTTCATGGTTTACTAATCTTAAATTAGAATACTTTTTCATTAGTTTCTCAACGATTTCTGTTGTTTTATCAGTAGAGCCGTCATTAACTATCAGCAACTCAAAATTCTTTTTTTTGAAATAGTTTTCTACAGTATTTATTGTCTCTTCAATAACCTCTTCTTCATTCCAAGCAGGTATTACTATTGTAAAATCAAATCCATCTTTTCCTTCATGTTGCTTTTGTTTTTGCATTTTAATCATTTTGAAATTTTTTTCTAATTTTCTTTTTAATTTTCTAATTTTCTTTTTAATATTCTTTTTAATAAACGCATTTAAATTTTTATTAACTTTTTATTCTTGTTTATTTACTTTTTAATCTTTATTCTTTATGGACAATATTCTCTCTTATTATATTTTGCTGTTATATTATTTTATAAAAACCAAAATAGGTTGTGTTTTGATAACTTATAACCCTTATTTCACTCAGATTTAATCTTATCTCTTTTGGTTTTATTGCAAGCATTCTAAACTTCGGAGCATTTTCAGAAGCAACATCCAATCTTGCATAAACTTCTTTCGTCTCAATGCCATTTTGTTCTAAATAATTTTTATAATCCAAAGATGTTCTTAAACAAGCGTATGAGAGTTCAGCATAAGCATCATTAGATAAGTTTTCCCAATACTGAATGCACTCATAAATTTGTTGCAAGGCGTAAAAATCATAATAAAAATATTTTATGTTGTACTTTTCTAAAAGTTCCTTTCTAAGCGTTTCATTATTGCCGTAAAGAATTATAGCAGCATCAGCTTCTCTCTTATTAGCATCAACGAAAGGACTTGCATGGGTTCTCCTCAAGAATAAAACCTTTCTTCCTGTTAGAGCATTTAGTGCAAAGGCCGTTTCTCCGTGAGGACTTATTGTAACCTCCTCTTTTCCTGTATTTTGAATTACTAAGTTGGCAAATTCAAAATATGTTTTGGTTAGAGTATCTAAGTTAAAACCTATCTTTG
>JBNVCE010000113.1:1084-1719 GCA_050410885.1 Thermoplasmatota archaeon
CTTAAAGTTATTTATTCCAATAAAAAAACCGATTAAAACTATGATTGCGACAAATAATAAAACAGTCCTTTTATAGTTTATTTCATTTTTTATTTTGTAAATTAGAAACAATCCTGAGAAAGAAAATAAGCTTCTTAAAATTACGAAATTAGTTATAAAACCATAATAACCAAAAGAAGTTTTTATTAATGTTTCTGTAATGAATGGATGGATTATACCTAAAAATCCAGTGATAAAAAATAATTTTATCAGAAGATTTCTCTCGCTTTTGAAAGCAAATAAGGACAGAACTCCTAATAGTGAGAGAATTGTGATTACGCCTTGATACAGGTTTTGAAAATTAAAGAAAGTGCTCTTTAATGTTTGCATTATAACTATTATTTTTCCTTGAGATCCATAATACGCGTATTCTTGCCAAGGATTCAATGTTTTTCCATGATAATAAATAATCAAAGGCCCATAGTAGAGCAAAGCTATTGCGACTCCAATTAATAAAATAAAAAAGTATTTTTTTACTGTTCTTAACATTTCAACCAAATTTAAAGATTTTAGATGTTTGTGATGCTCCTTATCTCTCTTTGATTTTAGATTAACATAAACTTCATAAAAAAATAATATTGCCAAGAATAAAGACA
>JBNVCE010000113.1:1729-3109 GCA_050410885.1 Thermoplasmatota archaeon
ACATGCTTAAAAAAGCAGCAACATGAGACAAACCGCTAATTCCCAATATAAAACCTGCAATTATTATTTTTATAAAATCTTCTTTAGTTTTTAATTGATTGCCGATTATCAAATAAAAACTAAGTGGTTGTAGAATTATGACAATATAAGAGTAAAATAATGTCGGAACGCTCACTGGTATTCCAGAAGAATAACTTATTGCAAACAACAATGCAAATGTCTTATCCTTAAATAAAAACTTTCCAAGAATGTAAGAGAGCATCATTGAAAGCGCGACAATAACCAAAGGAAACATTATTGTTGCCTTTAATATGCTTATAAAGAATATTTTTGAGAACAAAAATATTAGCACATAGAGCATCCAAGGATAGTGCTGCCATTCATTTAAGTAATGGCTGCTTTTAAAAACAGAACCACCGTTATAGATGTGAAGAACATTCCCAAAATGATAATAAACATCTCCACCATATAGAGGGCCAGGTAGTTGTTTTAAGTCCTTTAAAATTTGAAATTCATAGATTATTACTATCAATAAAAGCAGAATCAAAGCATAATCCTGCCAATCAAATTTCCTGTCCAAAAAACCACCCATAATCTTAATTATTAATTTTCTTATTTTTTTTTTAAAATTTTGTTTGCTTTTATTTTCTTAATTTAATCTTTTTTATTCTTAACTCTACCAATTTTTATTCTATCCTCAAAATTTTAACCTTAAATATAAGTGTTTTGTTGGCAAGTTCTCCTTCTTTATAACCCTCTTCTGGCTTTACAGTGATTATTTTTTCCTCTCCAGCTTTCATCCCAAGGATTCCTTTTTCTAATCCGCTAATTACTTGTGCGCTTCCAACTCTGAATTTTAGAGGACTTCTGAATAGGTAATCCTTAAAATTAGAGTCCTTTGTAACATTTAGCTTTTCAAAATTCTTTATTGAAGAATCAAATAATGTCCCAGTTTCAAAATAGCTGATGTAATCAATTGTTACAGTGTCATTAATGCTAACAATCTCTTTTGGTTTCCAAGTTACATTCCAAACATAAACATTTGTTCCAAAAATTCCCTGTTCGTGAGTATAAAGTTTAAAGTGGTTTAAGCCAACAGCATCCATAAAGTATAATCTTGTGAATAAGCTTTTTGACACCTCTTTTGAACACCAAAAACTCATCGGTTGTTCTTTGTTTAGCAGAACAACAATTGTGTATGGAAAGTCAGAGTTGTTGAACTCCTTTTCTATTATGCCGTCATTTGTTGCAAAAACAACTGAAAGTGGTTTCATGCTCTTTGTGCTTGTTGGAATGCTTACATCCAACTTCTCTAAATCAACAATGCTGGGTAGATATTGCCCCTGAAGCACATTTATGCAGCTGAGTTTTGTTTCATTT
>JBNVCE010000011.1:0-460 GCA_050410885.1 Thermoplasmatota archaeon
CTGAAGTAAGCACCTCTCTTTTTACATTGGATGGAGCACCAGTGATACTAACTTTAATTTGGGACATTACAGAAAGAAAATTAGCAGAGGAAAAATTACGCGCATCAGAAGAAAAATACCAAGGTTTGTTTGAAAGTACCACAGATGGTATGTTTGTTTTAGATGCCCGTGGTGAAATCCTTGATATAAACAGTAAAGCAACCGAATTATTTGGTTTAAAAAAACATGAAATTATTGGAAAAAATATACTCAACATTGGTATTTTAACCCCTAAAGCTTTATCAATTGTTGTAAAACAATTTCAGGAATTATTATATAATAAAAGATCAACTAGCTCAGAAACAGAAATAATATTAAAAGATAAAAAAAACCTCAGTGTGGAGTTAACCTCATTTTTTTTAATTAAAAAAGACAATGAGATTGATAATTTTGTGTTGGTAATAAGGGATATAAGTGATAG
>JBNVCE010000011.1:470-18886 GCA_050410885.1 Thermoplasmatota archaeon
TGATAGAAAACAAGCTGAGATTAAACTAGCAAAAGAACATGAACTTTTGCAAACCTTGATGGACAACATTCCTGATTCAATCTATTTTAAAGATGAAAAAAATCGTTTTATAATGGTAAATAAAGCAAAAGCAAGCCATTCAAATGTTACACCCCAAGAGATGATTGGAAAAACAGATTTTGATTTTTTACCATATGATGAAGCACAGAAAGCCTTTGAAGATGATGAAGAGATTATAAAAACAGGTAAATTTTTAATTAATAAGATAGAAAAAATAACAAACAAGGATGGAACACAAAGGTGGCTTTCTGTTACAAAAATTCCCCGTTTTGATTCAGAAGGAAATATTATTGGAACAATGGGTATTTCCAGGGATATTACTGAACTAAAAAGACTTGAAGAATTTTATAAAAAAGAAAAAGAGATTTCTGGCTAAAAATTTTTTATTCAGTACTTAGATACAATAAAATACCTAGTCCAATAATTTCAAAAACTGATATCATTACAAGAATTCCACCAAGTCCTCCAAAACCAAAGCCGATACTTTCTCTTATGTGCATATATGGAATTGCTGGAGAAATAAACAAAGATCTTAATGTGTTTATTGATAAAATTGAATAAATAAACATTGGAATTAAAAAAAACAATAAACCAACAATATATTTTGAACTTGTTTTTAAAAATATTTTCAAATAAACTATTATCAGACCAAGTAAAAAATAGGCACCAATACAAATAATTATAACTCCTATTGAAGGTAAAATAATATCTGAAATAGATAATGGTTGAGGGTTAAAATCTGCAATTGGTGGAAAAGATCTGTCTCTTTCTTCAATGTTTTCTATTATCTTATTTGCCTCATTAAAGAAAACATATGATAGTGCTAAACCAGTTATTACCCCACATGTTATTAAAAATAAAATTATTTTTATTGCCTTTTTATTGTAGATAAAATTTTTTTCTTCATTTATTGGTATTTGATTCATATCTTCACCTATTTATATATCTTCTATTTTATTTGTTTTTTTTCCAATTTCTTCCCAAATTTCATCAAAATATTGTTTATTTTGATTTAATTCATCAGAAGGAAAATAAGTTCTTCCGTATCCACCACCAACTGATGTAATCAGTTTGTTTTCTTCAAGAACCTTTAAATGATAACGTACAGTTTTGTATTCTAATTTTAAATTAATAGAAAGCTCATTTGCATTTTGTGGTTTATTAAAAAGCTCTTTTAATATTCTTCCACGATTTACTCCGCCTAGAGAATTTGCAATTAGCCAGTAAAGGATGTTTTTAATAGAACCCATTTGACAGCCTTTTTATTTAGCAAATAAAAAACGTTCTTTAATAAATTTTTATTTTTTTGGGAATAATTTGGTAATAATTTGGAATAAAATTGTAAAAAATTCATATAAATAATTCTTTCATAAACTATAATTAAAAAGCTAGGGAAAAAAAAAATGAAAAAAACAAACAAAAAATTTATTGGCGGGATTATAGTTATTTTGATAATTATTACAGCAGGGGTTATAATTGTCAACGCACAAACAGATGAAACAAATAATAATGGTACTTACAAAATGCAATTTTTTAAAAAACGAGGTATTTGCTTACCAGAAAAATTATTATCAAATGAAACAAGAATTGGACCTTTTTGTTATAATCTAACAGAGGAACAAAAAACTGAATTAAAAAATCTAATAGAAATTCTTAAAGAATCAGGTGCAAATTTTTCAGAAATTAGAAAAGCAATACAGGAAAAACTTGATGAGTTTGGTGTATTTGATGAGCAACTGAATAATGCAATAAAAGAAACAGAAAAGAAACTAGTGATATTAAATAGAGAAGAAGAACTAAGAGAGCAAGGTTACAGTTGGGAAGAAATAAACCAGATAATACAAGATGAATTTGGTTTTCAGGTACCAATTGCAGGAGCACATGGTATTATGTTCAAACATGTGGATCATGACTTTAAATTACACAACGGCTTTCACGGCTGTTTCAACAATAAATAATATTGTTTACAATTAATTTAACTTATAATTTAAAAAAGAGTTTTTTCTCTTCAATTAAATTATTTCAAAAAATCGGAGGTATAAAATATGAATGAATATTCAATAACAAAAAAAGTTAATTCAACAAAATATATGTTATTATCAATTTTTATGGTAGTAGCTTTTATCACAGGATTTTTATTTGGTGGTTCATTAATCTATGGGTTAAGCTCTTCAAAATTTGATGATTTACAAAATCAGATTTATTCTCTTCAAAATAGAAATAATGAATCAGAAATCCAAAATATTACGTATTATTATAATGAAACATCTTTATCAGATATTTATAATAATGTAAAAGATTCTATTGTGATAATCTCTGGTGAGATTGTTTATCAAAGTTTTTTTGGAACACAGTATTCAGAAGTACAGGGCTCAGGATTTATTTACGAGTTTGAAAATGACATGTTTGTTATTACAAATTATCATGTTGTTTCTGGTGCAACCGATATTGTTGTTACTTTTTCAAATGGTAATAGTTATTCTGGTAATGTTTTAGGCTCTGACGCATATTCAGATTTAGCAGTGTTAACTGTTAATGCACCATATGAAGAATTTAAACCATTAAAAATTATTAGTTCTTCAAATCTAAAAGTAGGTGAGCCTGTAATTGCAATAGGAAGTCCTTTTGGTTTAGGAGGAACAATGACAACAGGTATTATTAGTCAACTAGGAAGAACCATCCTGGATTCTGTAGCAGGGAATTTCCCAATTGCAAATATTATTCAAACAAGCGCTCCAATTAATCCAGGAAATTCAGGAGGACCATTGTTAAATTATCAAGGAGAAGTAATTGGTATAACCACAGCAATTATACAGGATTCAAATGATCTTGGTTTTGCTATTCCATCAAATACTATTTTAAGGGAAATAGAATCTTTGGTAAAAACCGGTTCTTATAATCAACATTCATGGTTAGGAATATCAGGTGTGGATATGAGTTATCAGATAGCACAAAAAATGAATGTCAATGTTACTTATGGATGGCTAGTTTCGCAAGTTACTACTGGAGGTGCAGCTGAAAAAGCTGGATTAAAAGGTGGAAATCAACAGATAAGAATTGGCAATGAATGGGTGATAATTGGTGGTGACATTATAATAGCAATAGATGGAAAACGCATGATAAATGGAGATTCACTTATGTCATATTTAGAAGAAAAAACAACACCATCCCAAGTAATCACAGTTACAGTTATAAGAGATAATCAACAAATTGATATACCTGTTGAGCTAGGAACTAGACCAAATATAAGTTAAAATGATAAATAAATTTTACTGAAGATAATTATTTCACTTTATGCTGAAGTTTTTTTTATATAAAAAAAAATATTTTATAGTTAAAAATGCTAAAGTTGTTCCAATAAAAACACCTGTTATTGCAGAGATTTTTTCAAAAAATGATGTACTTTCTAAATTATGAACTGCAAAAACACATATAATAATTGTTGTTGCTCCAATAATGTATTTTATGTACTTATCAATTTTTTCATAATAATTTACTTGTTTTTTTATAGGATTTTTTACTGGAATTTTCATAAATTTTTGGCATAAATCACAATACCATTGGAATTTTTCTGGAATTAATCTAAGAGCAGAAAAACATTCTGGGCAGTGTGGATGATGATAAAAAGATGGTTTTGTTTTTCCAATATGTTTTTGTAAAGGTGTTCTCATACTTTTTTTAAGTAAAAAAGGAGTGATTAAACAACTTACTATAACAAGTAAAAGCGTTGCAATTCGAATTTGATTAGCAAGATAGCCATCTGCTTCACCAAATATCCCTTTATCAATGGCTGTTGTTACAATAATTAATCCTGTACCCATAACTGGTAACATACCTGAACCAACACTTATGGATTCCCTTTTACTTAAACCCGAAAGTCTAGCTCCAATATAGCCACCAAGAAAGTTTGCAACATGAGCTGAAACAACAAAAACTATTATGAAAAAAATAAGGTTTTCAATTTGTTTAGATTGTAGCAAAAACATAAAATTAAAACTAGCACCAACCCATACAAAAAAAAGTGGGATAAAAAAAGCATAACCAATTGTTTTTATGTAATCAATTAACATTGAAGCATGCGGCATTTTTCTAACAAAAATACCAGCAATAAAAGCTCCAATAATTGCAGTGATTCCAAAATTTTCAGCTAATGCAGCAAAAAGAAAACAAATCACTAAACCGATAGTAATAATAAAAACTGGTGCTTTTCTTGATATATTATTTTTTGATGTAAATTTAACGGCAAAAAACCCAACTCCAATTGTTAAAATAAAAAACAATAAAATTTGTAAAATAAGAATAAAAGAATTGCCTGTTCCAAAAACCAATGCAAAAACAAATATTGCTAGAATATCATTAAGAACAACTGCAGTATGCAATGTTAAACCAACACGTGTTGATAACAAATCCATATCAGAAAAAATACGTATTGCTATTGTAGCAGATGTAGCTAAACATATAGCACCAATTGCTAAACTTTGTGTAATATTCATGTTGAAAAATATTCCTATTAAAAATCCAACAAAAAAAGGAACAACAATACTGCCAATACCAGCGTACGCTCCTGCTTTTCTTGTCTTTTTTAAATCATCCATATTCGTTTCTAAACCAACAATAAATAAAAGAAAAATAACACCGATAAAAGCAAATTCTTTGAATTCATCAGATAAAAAATTAAGTTGAAATTGGTATACATTGTAACCAAAAAGATTTATGGAAGAACCAGAAAGAGTTCCAATAAGACATGGGCCAAGTATAATACCAGCAATAATTTCCCCTATAACACCAGGTTGTTTTAACTTTTCAAAAATATAATTAAAAAGTTTAGCAAAAACTATTGCAACTGTTATTTCAAATAGCATACTGTGCATCCCTTGTTTGAAAATGTAAAAATATGTATAAATTACTTATATTTAAAATCATTTAAAATGCTATGCAACGATTTAAATAATCTTTTATTAATTACTTTAAAGGAATTAAATGCTCAATAATAAAAAATTTATCAATGACTTATATGAATTAAATGTGAAAGATGTAATGAAAAATATAGAAAATGATGTACCCTTTGTTGAAAAAAACACAGATATTGCTTTTGTTTTATCAACTTTGAATAAAAAAAATCATGTATGGGTAGTAGATAACCAAGAAACTTTACATGTGATAGGAGTAATTACAAAATCTGATACATTATCGCTTTTTTCACCACCATATATCCCTGAGCAGTCTTTTGATAAACCAACTCTTCAATCTTTACAATATGGTCTTTCAATAACTGCAGAAGAAATTATGTCAAAAAATCCGATAAAAGCATCAATTGAAGAAAAAGTTAAGGATATAATAATTATTATGAAACAACATAAGATTAAGCAAATACCAGTAGTTGATGAAAATGATAAACTATTGGGCGAAATAACTGTTCATGATTTCATAGAAAAATATGATAAAGAAATAACAAAAAATACTTATTAAAAATATACTTAAATTCGGTAGTAAATTGGGAAAAAATTTTATTAATCCAATTAATAATAAAAGACAAGAATTATAAAGTATTTAAATTATATCATTAATATATAATGGTGTCTTTAATGCATCTAAAAATTTGGATAAAACATAAAAAAATTCTACCGTTAATTATTATTTTATTAGTATGTTCTTTTTTTATTCCGATATCAGAACCTCAAAAAAGTAATCAAATTTTTAAACAATATACAATGTTAGATGAAGGTCAAATTTTGTATGCACCAATGTATAGCGGGATTACTTATTTAAAAGATTATAACGGTAATATAAATCATACATGGACAAGTAATTTTTGGCCTGGTGTTATGGTTAGATGGTTAGGCGATGGCACTATTTTTCGAACAATTAGAGTTGGTGTAGGTCCAGGTGGTGGTGGAGCAGGTGGTGGTGTTCAAAAGGTCTTATGGGATGGAACAGTCGCATGGGATTTTAGATACAATATAAATGGTTGTTTAACCCATCATGATCTTAAGATATTACCCAATGGTAATGTATTGCTGATTGCTTGGGAGACAAAAACAAGAAATGAATGTATTGCTGCAGGTAGAAACCCAAGTTTAGTTACAAATCAAGGGTTAATGCCTGATCATATTATCGAGGTTAAACCAACTGGGCCTTCTAGTGGCGAAATTGTCTGGCAGTGGCATGTTTGGGATCATCTTATTCAAGATTATGATCCTTCAAAGGCAAATTATGGTGTGGTTGAAGATCATCCAGAGCTAGTTGACATTAATTTTGTTACATCTACACAAATGGATTTAATGCATACAAATTCAATTGATTACAATCCAGAGCTGGATCAGATACTAATTAGTGTACGTTATTATAGTGAAATTTGGATTATCGACCATAGTACAACAACAGAGGAAGCAGCAGGTCATACTGGTGGAAAAAGTGGAAAAGGTGGGGATCTATTATATAGATGGGGTAATCCAAGGGCATATAAACGAGGAACATCAAGTGATAGAAAATTGTTTGAACAACATGATGCAACATGGATTAAAAAAGGATATCCAGGTGAAGGAAACATTTTAATCTTTAACAATGGTATTGGCCGTGGTTATTCAACTGTTGATGAAATCACTCCGCCAATTGATGAAAATGGTCAATATTATATTGCACCAGGTTCTGCTTTTGGACCAAGTACTTATACATGGAGATATAATCCACAACCAAGTTTTTATGCAAGTCATTTATCCGGTGCTACAAGACTTAAAAATGGTAATACTCTTATATGCAATGGGGAAACAACCAAAGTTTTTGAGGTTACCCCAGAAGGTTCAATTGTTTGGCAACAAACTTTAGGAGGAGGTCAAATATTAAAAATAGATTATATACCTCCTGAAGAACCACAACCACCACAACCAGGTATTCCAGATTTAGATTGCTCAGGTTTTTTATCATGGATTAATGTTAAACCAGGGGCAACAGTAAATGGTACTTTCACAGTTCAAAATATTGGAGACAATGATACATTACTGAATTGGAGTATAAATATTTCATCAATTGATTGGGGGATTTGGTCGTTTAATCCTGAATCAGGTAAAAATCTCACACCTGAAGATGGTAAAATTACTGTCCAAGTATCAGTTGTTGCACCAGATCAAAAAAATTCTGAGTTTGATGCATATATCAAAGTAGAAAATGATGATAATCCTGATGATTTTGATTTAATTCCTGTTGTTTTAAAAACTCCAAAAACAGTCCATGCAAACAGTATCATAAAAAATAATTTCTTTCTAGTATTTAGAAATATTTTTTCTAAACATTTTGAATTTTATTTAAAAAATTTAAACTGGCTTAAACAATAATAAAACCAGAATAATCAAATTATTGAAATTAGTATTTATAAAAAAATTATAAAAAATACAAAATAATAAATAAATGCAGGGTGCTGAATCATTCAAAAATCAAATTTAAATAATTATAAATATGCATTTGAATCAGATAATTATGATAATAAACATTTTTCAAATAATATTTTTATTGAATCTGTAAACACATTTGATGATTTTAAAAATTTTTATATGTTTCCTTTTGAATTATACAAAAATGATCAGCATTGGATTCCACCTTTTTGGTTTGAATACAATGACTTTTTTAAAAAAAAGAACCCTTTTTGGTCACATGCAGAATGTAAATTGTTTATTGTTAAGAAAAAAAATGAAATTGCTGGTAGAATTGCTGCAATAATTGATTATAAATTCTGTGGAATAATTGGTAAAAAAATTGGTTTTTTTGGTTTTTTTGAATGCATTGATGATTTTGAATGTGCACAAGCATTATTTCAAAGTGTTGAAAACTGGCTTATGTCAAAAAAAATTAATATAATATACGGTCCAATTAATGGTAGAGTCGATGTTGGTTGTGGATTTTTATATTATGGTTTTGATTCACCGCCTAGTTTGCTATCAAATTATTCTCCAGAATATTATATTTCCTTTGTAGAGAAACTTGGAATGAAAAAACTAAAAGATCAAATAATCTACTATGTTGACTTAACAAAACCTTTACCTAAAAAATTAGAAGAAAAAGCAAAAATATGCAAGGAAAAAAATGTAAAAATCCGTGTATTTAATCGACTCCGCACAAAAAAGGAACTTAAATGGTGGGTGGATCTTTTTTTAGAAACTTTCTCAGAACACTGGGGGTATGTTCCAGTTTCAAAAGAAGAAGTGAAAAAACGATTTGGAATTAAACAGATACGTTGGATTGTTGATCCGCGTTTATTTTTGATAGCTGAAATCAAGGGTTTACCTGTTGGTTTTTTATGGTCAACACCTGATTATAATCAAATTTTTAAGAATTTAAAAGGTAAACTAGGACCTATTCAAATATTATCAATACTTTTAACAAAAAAACACATAAACAAAGGAAAATTACATCTTATTGGAATAAAAAAAGATTATCGTAATTATGGTATTGGATCTTATTTAAATTATGAAATCCTAAATAATATGAAAAACAAAGGATACATTGGTGCTGAGATTGGCTGGGTAGATGAAGAAAATACAGCTTCCAAAATGTTAATTGAAATAACAGGTGCTAAAATATACAAAAAATACCGTATTTTTGAAAAAAGCATTCAATTTATTTAGTTGGAGGTTTTATGTGTTAAAACTTTTTTAAAGGAAGGATTAAAAATGAAAAACAAAAGCATTCAACATCCGTTATTTGGAATTACACTAAAAAACTGGATTAAACTTTTAGATTTAAATGATAGTGTAGATAAAAAATATTTTGCAAGGGGAGCTTTTATTACATTTGCTTCAATTTTTTTAACACCATCACGGTTTATTTCTAAACTGATGTATGATTCAAAAATAAATAATACAGAAATTAAAAAACCACCTGTTTTTATTATTGGTCATTGGCGAAGTGGAACAACATATCTTCATGAATTATTAAGTAAAGATCCACAATTTTGTTATGTATCATTATGGAATACTTTTTTACCTGATAATTTTCTTATTTTAGAGCCATTTAAAAAATTTTTTGCAAAATTTTTACCAGAAACAAGACCTATGGATGAAATCAAGGTAGAAATAGATGGTCCTTATGAAGAAGAAGCAGGTATTGCTGTTATTAATCAATGGTCTTTTTTCCATTGTTTTCATTTTCCAAGAAATGCCGAAGAACAATATTTAAAATCGATACATTTTGAAAATTTAAATGACGAGGAAAAAACTAAATGGAAAAATAATTATCTTAAATTTTTAAAAGCTGTTACTTTTGCAAATAATGGTAAAAGACTTCTACTAAAAAACCCTTCAAACACTGCAAGGATTCCAACCTTACTTGAGATTTTCCCAAACGCTGTTTTTATTCATATTTATAGAAATCCCTACAAGGTTTATTTTTCAACTGTTAAAATGAGGAATAATGTACTTGATAAACTTGCACTACAAAATGCAGATAAACAAAAAATTGAAAAAGAGGTTATTGAAAACTATAAAAGGCTTATGAAAAGCTATTTTGAACAAAAAAAACTTATTCCAAAAGATAACCTCGTTGAAATTAGATATGAAGATCTTGTAAAAGATCCAATAAAAAGGGTTAAAGAAATTTATTCAAAATTAAGAATTTCAGGTTTTGAAAATGCTTTACCAGAAATGCTAAAATATCTTGAAAAACAAAAAAATTATAAAACAAATATTTACTCTATTAATGAAAAGACTATACAGCATATAAAAAATAATTGGAATTTTACTATTGATTCCTGGAAATACACTCCTTTAAAGTGATAATAAATGTCATTTAATGAAATTGAAGCAAAAAATTTCAATAAAATTGAACATAAAATAAAAGTAGCAATACTAGCAGAAGAACCACTAGGATGGGGATCAGGAAAACATTTTTTTCCAATAATATTACATAATTATAGTTGGACTGTAAAAAATAAAATCTATAGATTTTTAGTTAATTACATTTATGATAAGGATATTCTAACCGGGAAACTTAAAAAGTCTGAGTTTGATGTTTTACTCGTTCCTGGCGGAGGGGTTGGTGATGGGCAATCTATTGTAAAAGGGTTTAATTTTTCACACAAAGTCAAGAAATGGAAAAAAAATGTTTCCAAATTTATTATAGATGGCGGTGGTTATGTTGGAATATGTGGTGGAGCGGCACTATTAACTAATTTAAAAACAGAAGAAAAAAAACCTCGTACTTTTTTAGAAAGACAATATAATAAAAGCTCTATTGGTGTTTCTTGTATTTTTTCTTATTATAGCACGTTTGCTTTTCCCCTTTTTTATCCTTTTCAAAAAAATTATCCTGAGAAAATTGGTGCTGCGGCTTATGTTTTTTCTTTTTCACCTGGAAAAACAAAAGATGATGTTTATATTCATTCAGCAGGTGTCCCATTAGATTTTCAAATATGTAAAAATCACCCAATTTTTTCAGATTTAACAAGTAACATTCAAAGAATTAGATGGTGGGGAGGTCCTTCATTAATACTTCCAGAAAAACCTGATAGAGAAATATACGTACTTGCAAGATATCCTGCTTTAGATTTATCAGAAAATGAATTAACACAAATTCATGCTTGGAAATATGTTGGAGGTTTACTGGGTCTTTTTATTGGTTTTTTTAAAGCTTTAAAATTTATAAAAAAAGAAAATAAATCTTTAAGTAATGTTTTTTTGTACACATATTTTTTTGCTGGTGATTGGAAATTATCTGATAAAATAATTAGGTTGAATTATTCAAATAAACCCAGTATAACTGCAGAAATTTATCCAAATGAAAACAAAGCAAGAATAATTTTATGTACATCTCATCCAGAGTATATGATTTGGTGGAATGGTCGCATTGTAGAGGTAAAAGATAAAGATTTTAATTGTATTGCAAATGGTTTTTATCAATGGATAGATATAAAACCGTTAAGTAAATTAGCTAAAAAAGAACTTACCCATAATTGGTGGATCGTTAGAAGATTTGTAGCATGGGCTGCCAAAGTACCAGATGAGTATTTACCTCCAGTTAATGATGATGAAATAACAGATGAAGACTTATCAAATTTAAAAGAAAATATTTTTTGGGATGGAACTTTTTCTAATCAAATAAAAAATATATAAAAAAATCTGGTGGAGAAAATTGTTGAATAAAAAACAAAATTCAATGATAAAAAAAGCTATTGAATTTATCACTAGATGGCGTTCTTTACCTTTTTATGAATTATTTAGTTATATACTCATGTTTGCCTGTGTACCAATGTTTGCTTATGGCATTCAACCTTATAATTATGAAATAATTAAAATTATTATACTTACAATTTTAACATTGTATAGTGGTTTTTTTGCAACCTTGATTTGGAATGATGTAACAGATTTTGATATAGATGCAATCGCTCATCCAGATCGTCCTATTCCTTCTGGTAGAATAGATAAAAAGAAATTTTTTAAAATAGCACTTATTTTCTCAGCATTAAATTTTATTTTTGCTTTTTTAATTAATATATGGTGTTTATTTTTAGTGGCAATAGCAGCTATTTTTGTTGCATTTCATAATAAATATTTTAAAAGAATAATAAAAATACCAGCTTATTCAGAAATATTTGGTCCTTTTCAATGGATAGTATTTGTAATCTTTGGTTTTTTGGCAATATGGACTGCTTCTCCTGTGGATTTTGAAATTTCTTTTAAATTCTTGTTTTTTGAAGGTATTTTTACAAATAGTAAAGCAATTTGGCAGATGATTTTACTTGTATTTTTCACATACTTTGCAGATTCTTCTCATGATATCGCTGAAGGTATTCATGATGCAGAAGCAGATTTAAGGCATGGTGTTAAAACATATGCAACAACATTAGGTAAAGAAAAAGCTGCTAAAATCTCTTTTATAATGTTTATCATCTCTGGAGTTTTTGGAGTTATCTTATTTTTCCAAACTTTATTATCACCAATTTTTTTATGTCTTTTTTTATTATTATTTATATACACTATTTTTTATCCAATAAAATTGTTAAAAACTAATAATAAAGAAATTGAGAAAATAGGTTCTATTGTTGGACGAAAACTCTATGATTATTTTTTATTTACTTATGATATTATATTTCTTGATTTAATAATCCAGATTTTAATTTTCAATATTTAATTACATTATTTCTTCTAATTATTTATTAAATGTAGAAAAGATAATTAGTTATCATTTAAAAAATAAAAAAAGAAAGAATGTTTTTATTTTAGTTCTTATCCAATTATCCTTTTATAGGACAAAGAATAAGAATAATAACTTTGGCGTATATGTTGCGTTAACAGTTTTTCCTTCATTACAAGTTACAGTTACTTCGATTGTTGGTTTACCAAATCCGATGATTAAAGATTTTGCTTTACCAATGCCTCCAGCGTCTATATCCCCAACAGTAACTGTTTTTGTTTTTCCCATTAAGATAAGTCCGTCAGTAGCGTTAATGGTTGCTGTAACATTAGTTGCTTTTGCATCACCAGTGTTATTAATTGTTGCAGTAATCCCAATTGGACCTTTTATTGATTCAATTCCCAGAACAGGTTCAGGTACATAGATTTTAACATGGAGACACCATGAACCATTTAATCCCGCTGGATGATATTCATACCAACCGCCTAAATCAATCCTGTATCTCCAAGAACTTTTTCCTTCATGCCAAGAAGCTGGGTTTGTGTCATATCCAACTGGATAATCATAGAATTCAACTGCATCATTTACATATGGATGACATACTATCCAAATATCTTTTGATGCATCAATTATGTACTCTTCTGTGAATTCATGATATGCATAAGTTTCACCGGTAACTGAATCAGATTCATTGACTTTTTCAATTAAAGGTAATGTTTCGTTTCCTTCATAGATCATAATATCGTAATCATGTGTTGGGATTGATTCATTAGTTACTGCATGGTACCATTCTGCTCCAACAATTTTGCATCCATTAAATGGAGCAAGTTCCTCATTTGTCAATCTGATTGCAAATTGTGCAATTAAAGGAACTGTAGACCATCCGATAACGTATTCTGGTACACCATCATCATATTGGAACCATTCATCTCCCATAGTTTGTGGTTGAATATCATTGTATCCTAACCATATTTCCCTTATTTCTGGTTCTGATTTTTGTTTATAACTTGTATTTGCTATAGCTAATGTAGAAGATACAATCAACATTGCCAATAGCAAAACAACTGCCTCTTTTAAATGATTACTTTGTTTTTTCATAAATTATTTCCTCCCCCCTTTTTAGGGTAAAAACATAATCTTTATATCTAATATTTAAACTTTTCTATAATATTATAAAAAAAATTATTTATGAATAATTTGTAGAATTTTATTTTTATTTGAAAAATTTTGTTAATTTTAAAAACTGTGCAATGATTGAAATAGAGATAAAAATATATCAAAGTTGATAATTTTCAAAATATAAATATTTTAAACTTATGAGATTAAAATGATTCAAAAAGAAAGAATTAAATATCTAAATAAAAAAAATTTTCAGAATAAAAAATACATTATTTATTGGATGCAGCAATCACAAAGGGCACATTATAATCATGCTTTGGAATATGCTATTTCTCATTCAAATAAATATGAAAAACCTTTGATTGTATATTTTGGTTTAACTAATAATTATCCAGAAGCAAATATAAGGCATTATAAATTTATGTTAGAAGGTTTAAAAGAAGTAAAAAAATCATTAGAAGAAAGGGGAATTAGGTTTATTTTAAAACAGATTTCACCAGATCTTGGATTAATTGATATTTCTAAAAATTCTTGTGAAGTAATTGTTGATAGAGGTTATTTAAAGATTCAAAGAAAGTGGAGAAAAAAAGTAGCAGACAAAATAAAATGTAGATTGATTCAAATAGAATCTGATGTTGTTGTTCCTGTTGAAATTGCTTCTAATAAAGAGGAATATGCTGCTTATACTATCAGGAATAAGATAAATGAAAAATTAAATAATTTTTTAACACACATAGAGTTAGAAAAATATAATCAAAAATTTATTGAAAATGATTTTAATTCAATAGATTTTAGAAAAATATCATTAAATAAATTTAATAGATCCGTTCAACCTGTTGAAAATTTTATTGGTGGAACAAGTAAAGCAATTAAATATTTAAATTTGTTTTTAAAAGAAAAAATAAATGATTATCCAGGGAAAAGAAACAATCCAAATTTTGATTTTTCATCCAATCTAAGTCCTTATCTTCATTTTGGTCAAATTTCTCCTATTTATATTGCTCTTTCTGTTTTAAAAAATAATAGCCCAGGTAATAAATCATTTCTTGAAGAGTTAATTGTAAGACGAGAGTTATCCATTAATTATGTTTATTATAATTTAAAATATGACGATTTTAATAGTTTACCTTTATGGGCAATAAATAGTTTAAAAAAACATGAAAAAGATAAAAGAGAATATATTTATTCATTAGAAGAATTTGAAAACGCAGAAACACATGATCCATATTGGAATGCAGCACAAAAACAAATGATTAAAACAGGTAAAATGCATGGTTATATGCGCATGTATTGGGGTAAAAAAATTATAGAATGGTCAAAAAAACCCAAAGATGCTTTTAAAATTGCTTTATATTTAAATAATAAATATGAGCTTGATGGAAGAGATGTAAATAGTTATGCTGGTATTGCATGGTGCTTTGGTAAACATGATCGACCTTGGAGACAAAGACCTATTTTCGGTAAAATTAGATATATGAGCTCAAGTGGTTTGAAAAGAAAATTTGATATTGATTTGTATTCAAAAAAGTATAATTAAGTATAGAAGTTGTGGAATTTATGGAAAAAGCAACATTTGGAGCAGGATGTTTTTGGGGCGTTGAAGAAGCTTTTAGAAAAATAAAAGGAGTGAAAAAAACAACTGTTGGTTACATGGGCGGTTCTTTTAAAAATCCAACTTATGAGGATGTTTGTACTGATAAAACAGGTCATGCTGAAGTTGTACAAATAGAATATGATCCAAAAGAAATTTCATATGAAAAATTGTTAGAAATTTTTTGGAGTATCCATAATCCGACACAACTTAATAGACAAGGACCTGATTATGGTACTCAATATAGATCTATAATTTTTTATCACAATGAAAAACAGAAAAAACTTGCAGAACTATCAAAAAATAAAATAATTGAATCGAATAAATATTCAAAACCTGTATTTACAGAAATAAAAAAAGCAAGTGAGTTTTACATAGCAGAAGAGTATCATCAACATTACTTACAAAAAAAGGGTTTAACAGGTTGTAAATAATAAAAATCATTTTTCATTAAAAATCTCCACAGCAATTTCATTTCTTCTTATAAAACCAGATGTAAAAGGGCTGTTATATCTCATAAGAAAAGGAGTGTCTTTAAACTCGATATTTGAGTTTTTTTAAACAATTTATTTGTTGTTTTTCCATTTTTTTCAACTCTAGCTTCAGAAGTATTACCACTAAATCTAAGAACAGCAAATTGTTTTTTAGGTTGAATATCAATTTTTACATTTGGATTTAATGGATTTAAAACAGTATTTTTATTATAAGATGATGGTAAAACAAAAGCCATATAATTTTTTTTAGAAATAACAGGTGCAGTCATTTTAATTTTATCCTTTGTATAATTATTACCCGAAATATAGTTAAAAAGTAAATTAAAAGAGCTGTCATCATCCATTTCCTCAACAAAAGCAAGAATCAGCTCTGGATATTGCCTAATTTCAATATCGCCGATTTTTTTTTAAAATAGTATATAGAACTTTTTCAACCATTTCAATCATATCTTAATAAATATGTAACTCGAATCCTTTACGAATTAAAGGAGTATAAATTAAAGCTCTTATTATATCTAAAGGGCCCCAGATTTCTAAATTACCAAGTACCAAAGTATAATCTCCCCCACTTTTATAAGGATTCCAGCAATAAACAAAATACGTACCAGTTACATTTAGTTCTTCGTTAAACACTGGTCCTTTATAATATGATTTATTACCAAAAAATTCATAGAAAGTCTCACGAGGATCGTCAGGTTTTACATTTTCTTTAACAACAGCACCATAACCATCTGGTAGTTCAAAAGGCAATTCTTGGTAAGGCTCTGGAAGGCCAGAACCAACAACTGCAAACCATGGAACAAAATCTTTATAATAATCATCAATAACAGGAACAATTAATTCAACATATATTTTCATAGGTCTTATAATTTTAAACTTATAAACATCAATATCCTCACATGGTTCAGTTCCAATATGCTCAAGCCAGGAATAAACAGCCTTGGATTGACTAACAATTTTTCTAACAATAAAAGAATTATCCTCAGTAAAATCAGAGTGTTCAAAATAAGGAACATGAGCAGAGACAGAAATACTAAGAAAACTAAAAATAATCAATATTACAAATGTAAAAATAAGTATTTTTTTCATAGAATAATCCACCAAATGTTATTATATGAATAAAAATAGCTTCATAAAATCTTGCTTTGTTTTTCTTTTCATTGTGTTATTTTATCAATTTCTAATATAAAAAAAATAAAATTGAACCAGAAGTTTTATTAAATTTTCAGATTTTTTTATAATTAAATTTTTTTTAAATAAATAAGTTTTTTAAAAATAATTTAATAAATAGGAGTAATAATAGCATCAGGCTGCTCCCAGTTGTAATGTACTAAATTAGTCTGTTTTGTTTTAATCTCATAATCGGAAAGAGCAGGATTAAATTCTTCTATCTTTAAAATTATATAATTTATTCTATGATTACCAAAATTATTCAACGCTATGTCAATAGGTATCCATCTCATACAAGGTGAAAGAATTTCTCCCCATGCATGTGGTTCTGTAAAAAAATTCTTTTTTTGTACAATAAAATACCCAGTTAATCGTCTGCAAGGTATTCCTCTCATTCTAGCAATTGTTATAAAAAGGTCAGTAAATTCATCACAATCACCAATACCTTTTAGAAAAGCATAGTTTGCTCCTAATCTTTTTTCTTGTTTTTCACGATGCTTAATTTTTAAATTTACATAGTTAAAAGCCGATTGTAACCAGTTAGAAAGATCATCATTTGTATACCATTTTTCTTTTGAAATATTTTTGATTAAATTTGATTGAGTAGGCCAATAATTTGAGCCTTGTTTATATTTCTGCTGTATTTCTTGAGAAAAGTCTGATATTTTGCCTAAATTTTCATTTAAATTAATAAACGAAGTATTAGGAAAAACAGTAATAATTCTATCTAGTGAAATTATACCTTTTGAACTAATTTTATGTTGAAAGATGAAAAAAGAATTATTTCCTTTAACCTTTAGTTTACATTGCTCAGGATATTTATCAATTTTTACTGTTTGCCGATATGTTGGGTAATGAAAAAATTTTAACCTAATGGTTGGTGTTCCTGCATTGGTCTGATATAATAGTTTTTCTTGATGATGAATCTGCCAGCCAATTATTTTATGATATTTTTCCATTTTAATTAGCCTTTCAAATGATTCTAAATTATTACTTAAATTAGAAGAACTTTAAATAGTTTCTTTACAATATAAAACCCATTTTAAAGAATAAAAATTATGTACTTAAAAAAAGTAATTTAGTGCAAGGAGAGCTTTTAATCTGTATAAGTCACCATTTATGCTAACACATTATTATAATCATATCTTCATTGAAATGCTTTTTGCATTTTTCATGATTTATAAGGATTAAAGCAGTGTAAAAATTAGAGCAGGGTGAAGGGATATGAAACCTTGCAGATTAAAATCGCTTAAATTTTTTTTATTCTAACATTCGTATTAATAGTTACCGTGATAAATATTTACGCGGGGAGGGAGATTTGAACTCCCGAGGTCGTAAGACCAATGGATTAGCAATCCATCGCCGTGCCGGGCTGGGCCATCCCCGCATTAAGAAGGGAAATAAAACAGTTTCATAAAAAGGTTATGTAAATTGAACCAAAAGTTATATTAAAACGTAACAACTATGTTTTGACAGTAAGTATGGGGGACTGGACAGAAAAATATAGGCCTAAAAGCCTTGACGACGTTATTGGAAACGAGCGTGCTATAATAGAGCTTAGAAAATGGGCTAACTCTTGGGTTAGTGGTAAACTAAAAGAAAAAGCAGTTATTTTATCTGGTAAACCAGGGATAGGAAAAACTAGTTGTGCACTTGCACTTGCAAATGATTTCAGATGGACTGTAATTGAGTTAAATACCTCAGATGCAAGAAATGCAGAAAAAATAAAAAAAATAGCAACTGTTGGCTCAATAAATGAAACTTTTGCTGACAATGGAACATTTATTTCTTCAAAAGAAGGTGGAAGGAAACTAATTATTTTAGATGAGGCTGATAATCTTTATGGAAAACCTGAAGAATCA
>JBNVCE010000011.1:18896-27263 GCA_050410885.1 Thermoplasmatota archaeon
GGAAAAAAAGCAATTATTGATACAATAAAAATAACAAATCAACCGATAATTTTGATAGTAAATGATTATTATAGTTTAATAAAAGGTGGTGGGGAATTATTAAAAGAAATGTGTAAATTAATAAAATTTTATGAACCTTACCCTAACCTTATTTTTAATTTTTTAAAAAAAATTACTTTAAAAGAAGGAATAAATGTTGATCAAAAAGTTCTACAAACAATCGCTGATAGATGTAAAGGAGATATCAGATCAGCAATTAATGATTTACAATCTTTATGTGTTAATAAAACACAAGTTGATGCTAAATTGCTAAATATTTTAGGTTATAGGGATAGAGAAAAAGAAATTTTTGATGCTTTAAGAGAAATATTTAAAACAAAGAATATAAAGGCTTTACATGAAAGTCTTTTTCATTTGAATTTAGATCCAAAAATAGTTTTATTATGGATAAATGAAAATTTACCTTTAGAATATAAGGATTTAAATGATTTAGTTAATGCATATGAGGCATTATCAAAAGCAGATATTTTTTTAGAAAGGGCTGTTAAAACACAAAACTACTTGCTATGGTCATACGCATGTGACATCATGCATGGCGGAGTTGCTACTTCAAAAACACATGATTATCCAAATGAAAACTATAACTTTCCTACTTGGTTAAAAGATAGAAAAGATATAAAAATGAATCTAGAAATTAAAGAAATTATTTCTAAAAAAATTAGCAAACTATGCCATAATTCATCTAAAAAAAGTAAAAAATATCTTTTTTCATATTTCTCATATTTATTTAGAAACAATATATATTTTGCAATAAACATGAGAAAAAAATTAGATCTTTCTGAAGTTGAAATAAAATATCTTTTAGGTGAAGATCATAAATTTAAATTAAAAGAAATTATTAGCTCGCAAGAAACAACATCCTTAAAACAAGATTCTAAGGAAAATATAAAAGAAAAAGATAAAAAAGAAAATTTGCAACAAAGTTTATTAGACTTTTGATTTCATCAAATCATCAAGTTTTTTCATTGTTTCTACTGTTTCTTGTTTATATTGTTCCTTTAGTTTATGATAAGTATCATCTGAAATTTCTTTTGCTCTGTATTGTTTTTCAAGTTCCTTTAGTAGTGACATTAAAAGAGTTTTTTTTGTTTTCAAAACTTCTTCTGTCGGGCTTGAAATTTTGGTAACTTTAGCCACTTTTTTGAGTTTAAAAATAAAAGCAAAGGTTAGAAGAATTATAATTAATAATATAATTATAATAATATAATAAATTGTTAATGGTTGTTCTGTTTTTACTATTTTATAAATAGGGATAGTAAGTTGAGCACCTTTAGCAATATTGATACTTGAAAAAATCATTTTATTATCATATACCATGGAAAAAGAAGCAGTATTTTGAAAAAATTTTTTTTCAAAATTTTGTGTGTCTTTATCTAGAATATATATTATTTCAACCCTTAACTGATCACCAATTTTTATTTTTAAAATTGAGATGTTTACAGAGAATCTTGTTTCATCATTAATGTATGCATATTCAGTACCGTTTACAAGAATAACCACATCTTTTGCTTGTTTTTGAATCCAAAAATCTATCATAAAAACAGGTTCAACAATGTTTGATTGTAAAAGTATGTTTTCTTTAACTTCGATGTCTTCATTTTCTTTTGTTGTTAATGTAATTTCATGATTAATGATGTCTAAATTCTGGGCATGTATTGTGGATGTAAACAAAATTAGTATCATACTTAGACTTAAGGCTGAAATAATCAAAGTTTTCTTCATAAATACCCTGAATTCTTCATATTTTAACTTATTTATGTATTTTTCTAAATTAACGAAAGATGTAAAAATATGTTGTTTGTTTCACTTACTATAATGAAAATAAAAAATATTCAATTAAGGTCTATAGAAGCAAGACGTTATATAAATCCTGATGAACGACCCAGACAAGTTAGAATAGATCATAATAGTACGGTTACTAATTTTATGTATATAAAAGATAATGATGCTAATATTGACTTCCAATACACTGCAAGTTATGGTCCTGTTGGTATGATTAAAATTGAGGGTTCTTTATTACTTGAAAGTGATGAAGCTAAAAAAGTTTCAAACGAATGGAATAACACTAGAAAAATGCCAAATCAAATAGCAAGTAATATACATACAGCTGTTATGCATGCATGTGTTCCTGAAGCTGTAACAATTGCAAAGGATTTAGGATTACCACCACCAATACCTTTACCTCAAGTTAGACTTGGTAATACTCCGAAAACAGGTCAATCTGGTCCTGAAGTTGCTTAAAAAAAAAATACTAATAAGTTAGATTTGCATTATCTTTTTTATGGAATCTATAGTAATAAGTCTTGGTGGATCAGTTATATTATCAGAAGAAATTACTACATCTTATTTTAAAAACCTTACAACTTTATTAAAAGAACTTGCCAAGGATTACAAGATTTATCTAGTAATAGGTGGTGGAAAAACAGCGAGAACGTACATTAAACTTGGTAGAGAACTTGATTTAGATGAGGAAACATTGGATCAAATAGGAATTGAAATAACAAGACTTAATGCTAAATTAATTGCAAATATAATAAATATTTCTAATAAATATATTCCTAGAACAACTGATGAAGCTATAAACATAAAAAAACCTATAGTTGTTATGGGTGGAACAACCCCTAGTCATAGTACTGATATGGTTGGCGCTGAACTTGCTGAAAAAATAAAAGCTTCAAAATATATAATTGCTACAAATGTTGACGGCGTTTATGATAAAGATCCAAACAAATTCAAGGATGCAGTACAATTAAAAGAAATATCAATAAAACAATTAATAGAAAAATATGGAACAAAATGGGAAAGTGCTGGTCAAAACATTGTTATTGATGGTCCTGCATTGGAGATTATTAACAGAGCACAAATTCCTACTTTTGTTTTAAATGGGAAAAAACTAGAAGAATTAAAAAAAGCAATAAAAAATCAAAAGTTTAATGGAACAATAATAAAAAAATAAAAAAAATGGTTTAACGAATTACGTCAATCCCAAACTTTGATGATGTTACTGTTCTAATTTGGTTTCTCTCACTCACAGAAGAGCTTTTTGGACCAAGAAGATTTGGTGATTGAACACCAGTCATAATCGCCATAACTCTGCATTTACCTTCAAATTCTGGAAGTACTCTTGCACCAAGAATAACATTTGAATAACAATCTAAATCCTGTGTTAATGCTTTTGCAACATCTTGAACATATTTAAGACTCATATTTGGTCCACCTGTAATATGCACAAGAGCACCATTTGCTCCTTTATAATCTACATTTAGTAGTGGATGATTAAGAGCCTCATGAACAATTGTATCAACACCAGCATCCTCATCTGCTTCACCCCAAAGCATTACAGATAAACCACCTTGGTTCATAATTGCTTTTAAATCAGCGTAATCCAAGTTGATAAGTGAGGGTATAGTAATTGTTTCAGAAATTCCTTTTACAGTTTCTGCTATCATTTGATCCATTACAGAAAATGCCTGATTTATAGGTAGATTTGGAACAAATTCCAGTAGTTTGTTGTTATCAAGAACAACTGTACTGTCTGCTTTTACTCTTAATTTATCAAGTCCTTCATCTGCTTTTATTAGTCTTGCTCTTTCAATATTAAAGGGTGTTGAGACCATGCATGTAACAATTGCATCATTTTTTTTGGCTATTTCAGCAACAACCGGTGCTGAACCTGTACCTGTACCACCACCCATACCAGCTGTTATAAATACTAGGTCAGAGTCTTTTAATAACTCTTCAATTTCATCACTTGACTCACGAGCAGCACGCTCTGCTACATCAGGAAAACCACCTGCACCAAGTCCACGTGTTATTCTTTTTCCAATTAACAATTTATGATCAGCTTCAACTAAATCCAATGCTTGTTTATCTGTGTTTATTGCTATTGTTTTTGCTCCTTTTACACCAAGTTTATTTAATCTTGTTATTGTATTTCCTCCAGCACCACCACAACCAACAATAGTTATTTGTGGAATTCCAAACATATCATCTGCTTTTAATCTATTTTCTTCTTCTTTTTTTTGTTCTATTGCATTGGCAATAAAAGATTCCATATTATTTTCGTTTTTTCCCATACCATTCCTCCTTAATCTGGTAGTATGAAGGACGCCTCATCCCTTAGGCGTCCTTCTGTTAGGGGCTGCATCCCATCCCCTCTAATTCCTTCTAAACTTATTTTTTTATGTAAGGTTCAATGGATTCAATTGCTTGTTCTAATTCTTGTACTTTTTTCATTTTCTCGGCTTTTTCGATTATCGTATTCGCATAGTTTTTGATAAAATCATTTACTGCATGACGAATAACTTCAGAACGAGTTGCAAATTCACCAGCTCTTACAAACAAATCTATTGAATGGATCTGATGATTTGGTAGTCGTATTGTTATTCGTTGTGTTTCCATTTTTCTCCTCACACAATCTACATTTGTCAAACCTGTAAGACGCAATTATATACATTTGTTATACATCATTTGATGGTCAAATAAACGACAAATGGCGTCTAATGTCTGACAAATGTAAAAACGAATACGACGTTTGGTTTAAATAATTTTCGCCATTTTTAAGCAATTGCATGTGCAGGTGTATATGTAAATTTTTTTATCCTTCTGCAATCTGTCCAAATGCAACTGTGCCAGATATTTTTTCAATTTTTACTTTAACTGTAGAGCCTTTTACAGCCCCAGAAACATATATAATATATTTATCTAAATATGCAATGCCATCTCCTTTTTTACCGATATCTTTTATCTCAAGATCATAAATATTACCTTCTTTTAATACTTCAGTTGGTTGCTGTATTAACTTCTTTTTACGTGATTTAGCAGAACGAAAAGCACCACATGCATCACATCTAATTAACATTGTTCTACCTTGTTTAACTAAATGTGTATCAGGTTTATTACATTCAGAACAAATTACATAAGTATCAATATAATCTTTTAATTTTTCTTGTACATTCTTTGCAGGTATTTTACCCTGAAAAACTGCTCTAGGGCCGTTTAATTCTCCAGCTGTTCCTAAACCGCCTAATAAAAATTTTAAAATTAAATCTGGAGCACGATTAATAGTATCAGAAATTTTATCAAAATTTTTTATAACAGTTGTATTACCCTCATAAAATATTTCTGCTTTTGGTAATTTAAATCTATCTTCAACTATTTCTTTTTTTGGAGTTGATTCAATAACTCTTTTTAATAATTTATTATATTCAAAACTACTCATTTTCAAAAAGATAATATAAAAGACTCTAAAAAATCTTCCGTTTAATTTATTTATACTATTGCTATAAAAATTGATTAATATTTTATTATATTATTTTTAATTTTTTTACCCATAATTAAAAATCCTTCTTTCATTGCTTTATCTGCAATTTCAATATTTTTTGTGTAAATTTTACTATTTCCCTTGGTCCAATACCATATGAATTCTGACATTCTCTCCCCCATAGTAAAATACTATGTTAAAATTCAAATACTTGATTTATTTAAATATTTTTTTAAAATTTAAAAAAGTGTTAACTAACAAAAAGATATTAATATTTAATTCTGTTACCCTGAAAAGCTTAATAATAAATTAAATTTAATGGAGAATTTAAATGGTAGAATTTAGAGTCGTTGTGAATGATTCCAAAAGTGGGAAATCATATCAGGTAAAAGTTACTGGTCATCATGCTAATTCTTTAATAGGAAAAAAAATCGGTGACGAGGTTGATGGAATTTTTGTTTCTCTACCTGGTTATAAATTAGTTATTACTGGTGGAACTGATAAAGATGGATTTGCAATGAGAAAAGACCTTCCTGGAATGGTTAGAAGAAAACTACTTTTAAGCAAAGGTATATGTTTTAAACCGAAAGAAAAAGGTATGAGAAAGAAAAAATCTGTTAGAGGAAATACTATTAATCAAGATATTGTTCAGATAAATATGAAGGTAATAAAAGAAGGCTCTAAACCAATTGATAGTTTAATTAAATTAGAAGAAAAAGATGAAAAATCAAAAGAAGAAAAAGTTGTTAGTAAATAAGGAGAGCAAGAATGAGTATTCCCAGTCAACCTGAGGTAAACATAGGCATGATAGGCCATGTTGATCATGGGAAAACAACATTGACACAAAGATTAACTTGTAAATGGACTGATGAGCATTCTGAAGAGATAAAAAGAGGAATCTCAATTAAACTTGGTTACGCTGATGCTGCTTTTTATAAATGTCCTAATTGTAAGGATCCTCAATGTTATTCTACAAAGGATAAATGTCCTATTTGTGGTAGTAAAACTGATTTATTACGTGTAGTTTCATTTGTTGATGCACCTGGTCATGAAACATTAATGGCAATAATGCTTTCTGGTGCTGCTATTATGGATGGTGCTATTTTGGTTATTGCAGCAAATGAACCTTGCCCACAACCTCAAACAAGAGAACATTTAACTGCTTTGGATATATCTGGAATAAAAAACATAGTGATTGTTCAAAATAAAATTGATTTAGTTTCAGAAAAAAATGCTGTAAAACATTATGAACAAATTTTAAAATTTGTAAAAGATACATGTGCCGAAGGTGCACCCATAATACCTATTTGTGCGCATCAAGATATAAATATTGATGTTCTTATCAAAGCACTGGAAAATAAAATACCTACTCCAAAAAGAGATCCTAATAAACCACCAATTATGTATGTTGCAAGAAGTTTTGATATTAATAAACCTGGAACAAGACCAAAAGATCTAAAAGGAGGTGTGATTGGTGGTTCTCTTATTCAAGGCGTTTTAAAAGTTGGTGAAGAAATCGAAATTCGCCCTGGAAGAAGAGTTGAGGTTGAAGGCAAAAAAACAATAGAACCAATAACAACAAAGATCGAATCATTAGTCACAGGGGGTAAATTAGTTAAACAAGCCTTGCCAGGTGGGCTTATTGCAATAGGCACAGGTCTTGATCCCGCAAGAACTAAATCAGATTCTTTTGCAGGCAAAGTCGTTGGAAAAGTTGGCCAGTTACCTTTAACTTTAGAACGTTTTGATTTATCAATTACTTTACTTAAAAGAGTAGTTGGAACAATAGATGAAAAAAATGTTGAACCTATCAAAACAAATGAACCATTAATGCTTACAATAGGAACAGCAACAACAGTTGGAATTGTTTCAAAATTCCATGGTGACATAATAAGTGTGGAATTAAAATTACCTGTTTGTGCTAATGAAGGACAAAGAATAGCTATAAGCAGAAGGATCGATGGTAGATGGCATTTGATTGGTTACGGCAACATAAAGATACAATAATTCTTCTTGATAGTAACGCAGTAATGATGCTTTTTGAATTTTCAATTGATTTAGAAGATCAACTAACGCAGTTATTTGGTAAATATAAAATTGTGATTCCAAAAATTGTTATTGATGAATTAACATTTTTATCAGAGCATGGAAAAGGTAAAAAAAAAATAATTGCTAAACCTGCTTTGAAATTAATAGAAAAATATGAAGTAGTAAACACAATTGGATCAGGAGATCAAGCAATTATAGATTTAGCTAAGAAATTAAATTGTATAGTTTTAACAAATGATAAAAAATTAAGAGAGAAACTAAAAAAATTATCCTTGCACTCAGTTTATCTTAGAAATAAAAGTAAACTAGTTTATGAATAAATGATTATTTGGAAAGTTTTTATAAATAAAGGTTATATTCTGCATTTTACCAAGTCGGGGTGGCTCAGCCTGGTTAGAGCGCCTGACTCATAAGCTCAGCTAAAGGGTTCGTAAATTGCCTTGCGCTAAGAAATCAGGAGGCCGCGGGTTCAACTCCCGCCCCCGACATAATAATTATTTCATAAATTTTGTCAAAATATTTTTTAATTGATATATTTAAACAAGTCGGTTTCTTTGATTTTTTTCCATTAACCAAAAAGCAATTGGTTTTACATCTTCTGTTTTAGCATTTCTTGTTTCAATCCAACTATAAAGTATTTTATTTGATGCATCTTTACAACATTCTTCACAAGCAAAATATCTATTTAGTAAAATCAATCCTGAAGGATTTTCATCAAAAATAATATCTTGTCCGCAAATATCACAAATCCCAAAATTTTTATTTTCCATTTTTGAAACTATTTCTTCATCATCAACTATTTCAAATATATCATCAGCTGAAACGTTTTCTAAAATTATTTTATTTTCAAATTTTTCTTTTAACATTTTTGTGCTATTTATTTTTTCAATTAAACCATATTCTTCTTTTAATTTTTTAACATGCAAAAAAATTTCATCTAATCTTGACTTTGTCAGATTAGTTTAAAATATTGGTAATTTATTACCAATAATAGC
>JBNVCE010000114.1:0-2966 GCA_050410885.1 Thermoplasmatota archaeon
TTTTTAAAAACTGTTCTTGTAAAAGAAATGTTGGCGATGTCACTTTACTTTACACGCACAAAAAATATAAATATGGTTGATTAATTCCCGTTAGACGATTTAGGTAGGTTTTAATGGAGACTGTATGTCACATTGAAATAATAAAAGATGGGCGTGATTTTGTAGCAAGAGCTCATTTAGCAAATGGTACTATAAAAGAATATCGTCATCAAGTTTTTGAAGATGTTCTTACAGAAATGGTAATAGATCTACAGGAAGAACTTGCAGATTAATTAAAAACTCCTTTTATTTTTTTAAATTTTACATAAATCTTGGGCCAATAAATATTATAATAATAAAGGCAGCAAGCATCGCATACATTAGATATAAAATAATTTTTCTTTTTTTAACTAAGCTTTGAAATTTTTGTTTACATTCTTCTGAACAAAGTGTTTCACCAACTGGAATTGATTTTCCACACATATGACAATGTGTATGTTGTGGTATTATTTCAGTCATATTAATCATTTATATATATCATTCTAGTATGAAATACTTTCTAAATATTATTATTTATAAAAACAACTTTACCATTAATTACATCAATGTTAATAATTATTTCAATACTAATATTATATTTTTCCATTAGATCTTTTACTGCTTTACCTTTGTTTATTGCTATAAACACTCCTTTTATTATGACACCTAGTTTTTTTAAGGCTGAAACAACAGCAGATAAAGTGCCTCCTGTGCTTAAAACATCATCAACTATTATGATATTATCATTTGTTTTTAAACCATTTATAAAAAGCTTTGTTTTAGAGTAACCTGTTGTTTGCTCAACATCGATTTCACCTGGAAGACCATAACTTCTTTTTCTTATTATTACAAAAGGAATTTTCATTTTAAGAGATAAGGCTGTTGCAAGTGGTATACCCATTGCCTCCATTGTTACAATCTTATCAATCTTCCCATATTTCTTAATCCGTTTAAACATTTCATTAACAACTTCAGTTAATAACTCATTTGATATTTCAGGAATACCATCAGTAATAGGATGAACAACGTATTGATAATCCCCTTTTTTTATAACTGGTGATTCCATCAGTGTTTTAATTAAAATTTTTTTTGTCATAATTCTCCAATCTCCTTACATGCTTTTTTTAAATCTAAGATAAAATCATCTATTATTTTTTTATCAATATGAGGCATTACAACAATTCTAATTGCTGATAATCTTCCCATACTATTTACCTTCCACCCGTAATAAGTTAGTTTATTAACTAGTTTTGTTGGATTTTTTATTTTAATTCCTATAACATTCATAGTAGGTTTTGTAACAAAATCAAGACCTATTTTTTTTATTTCTTTCTCCATATAATGAGTATTATTCATACATTTTTTAACAAGGTTCATATAACCTTTTTTTCCCAGGTATTTTGCAACTGCATAAGCTGCGGCAACAGGTCCGCCAGATCTAGTTCCAAGAATCCCTGCTTGTTTTTTAATACTTATATATGGTGTTTCTACACTTATTTCATTTAACCAATTTTTGTTTTTTAATAAAAGAACACCTAGTGGTATTGCTGAATATCCCATTTTATGGGCATCTATTGAAATACTGCTTACACCTTTTAATTTAAAATCAAAATCTGTAATGTTATATCCCAATTTTTTTAAAAATGGTATTACAAATCCTCCAAATGCTGCATCAACGTGTAAAAAAATATTTTCATCATAACATATTTGACTTATAATTGGTAATTGATCAATAGTACCTAGTTCTGAAGAACCAGCCAAACCTACTATTGCTGCAGTTTTGTTGTTTATTTTTTTCTTTAAAATTTTTACATCCATTATGTAATTCTTGTTCAAAGGAATATAAATAAGTTTAATATCCATTAGTGAACTAATTTTTTCAAATGAAAAATGTGCACTTTCTGGTACAATAACTTCTTTTTTTCTTGTTAAATTTTTTGCAATCCAAACAGCTGTTAGATTTGATTCAGATCCACCTGTTGTGATTAAACCTGTAGATGTTTTTGGTGCATTTAAAAGATTCAAGATAAATCTTACGTATTTAGATTCAATTTTTTTTGTACCTGGGAATAATTCTGGATCCCCAAGGTTTGTTTCTAAAAATTCTAAATATATTTTTTTTGCAATAGGATGAGGTTGTGTGCACATTGACCCAAGTATACAACCACTGGAAAAAGTAAAATCTTTCTTCTTATATTTTTGTAATTGTTTTAATATTTTGTAATATTTTTTTTTATTAATTTTGATGGTCATTTGTAATATTGGATATAAGATTAAACAAAAAATATTTTGCTTTATTTTTCAGCTTCTACATAAATGGATTCTAAATATCTATCTTCACTGTATATTTCTAATTTTTCTATATCTGGAATTGAGCTTTCAAATGCATTTTTTTTCATAATGTTTTTAAAACCTGCTCGTTCAAAAATATCTTTTATTGAATCAAAATCATAACACCATTTATGATTCCAACAATAAAATTGTGACATAAAAATTTCACCTTTTGTTTTTAACTCTGGTAATTTGTTAATATTTTTTGTAAATTCATAGTATTTATTAAAAAAACTACTTTCGTTTTCATAATATTTTTTTATCCATAATTCTAAATCAGGGAAAACTAATCTGATCAGCCCTCCTTTTTTCATGACTTTATAACAATTTTTTAAAAAATTAATACCCTGAATAAAACTTAAATGCTCAATAAAATGTGACGCATATATATAATTTATAGAATCCGGTTCTATTGGGAATTCTTTAGTCATATCATAGTTTATGATTAATGTTTGTTTTTTTGTTTTCGAAAAAAGATAGATACCTTGTGGAATATTAAAAAGTCCAATGTTTAACCAATTTTCAACAAAATTATCTCCGCAACCAATATTTAGTTTATCAACATTACTTATTCTTTTTTTGATGACATACTTGTAAAAATTTGTTTTACCAGTTAA
>JBNVCE010000115.1:0-2483 GCA_050410885.1 Thermoplasmatota archaeon
GATTGTTTTCCTTTAGTCATTGTATATCTGTTAATCAATGCACATTCTTCTTTTCCTGGGATGGGTTGACTCTTGCTATGTGCAGAAAGAATGACCTTCTTCACTGCAGAGTTGCGTTCTGCCGGGATCACAAACCATGCAGAAAGATCAATGAGGGGGTATTGAGAGATTCCACATCAAAGAACTCTCGATCTAAGAACAGTAGACTGATATTAGTGTATGCTCTTGCTTCTTTCACCAGGTAGGTTATCATCTGTTTTTTGGTAGTGAACTGTGTAAGAGGCAATGCTGCTAGTGTGAATTCGCTCTCTGGTGTTCACACATTCAATACTTGCATACCCATATCCAAAATTGGTTCCCCGTACTCGTTCCATTCCAAGGACATGGATGTCTCGAGTATTACCATAATAAGGATTTTTATGGATATCTAAATCCACACCAGACACTTGAAGACACCCATATGTTTGGCTTCAGTAAGCATAGTGCTGTTCACCTGCTGAAACGTAGAAAACACGGTTATACTATCAAGCTTGTATAGATGGTAAAACACATTATCACTAGATGGAACCTTGCCTAGTGGTGAGGCAGTTTGGAGACGATTGACAGCATATTCAACATAGGTGTCTTCAGATACAGCGAACAGCACAGTATTGAGGATATCCTCTTTAGTATATGTGCAGTTCCCTGCCATCGGTAAGTGTAGGGAGTCTATGAAATTGTTTTTAAGAGATTTTTTAAGGTACTTGCCTATGTCTTTTTGTGTATGTGTTGTTGAGTGCATCCTTATTACCCAATGCACTTACCTCATATACACATTTAAGTTTTCACTTGCCGATCTACTGATATTGAAAAAAAAATAAATAATGTTTTGTTATTTTTAAAAGTTTTTATATAAAATCACAAGAAAATAATTAAAGTTTAAAGAAAGGAATAAAAAAAAGAAAAAAAGGTTATAGATTTAAAAACTAACTGTTCCAAGTACTTCGTTTGTGGGTTTCCAGATGATTGTATAAGTTCCATCTCCGAATCCTGAAATTAAGTCTCCTCCATCTATATTCTGTGTACATAGTGATGTAGTAGAATTAGATATATTTAATGTTGGTTTAACACCCACTACACAATATTCACCTGTCGAGTTCTTAAAAATTAAATTTTTCTCTCCTGTTGTAGAGCCATATGTAGTATCAGTTGCACCCTTTGTAATTGTTAATACATTTGTTGCTGCATTAGGTGTCCAGGATATTTTAGGAGCTGTTGCTGTTGGTGTACCAAGCATTCCGCTAACATACACATAAACTGTTGCTGCTATTGCCACTGTTATTGCTACCATTAAAATAACACCAATAACAGCTGAAACTGCTTCATTTTCATTTTTAAATTTTCTATTTGCTTTCATATTTTCCCATTCTCTCCTAGCATAATAATTATGCTATTTTTTTCTAGTTGTAGATATCATAAATGGTATAAAAACTTTTTGAAATTCAACCCAACAGGTTGAAAATAAAAGTTCTTATCATACAATGTTTTTTATCCATCCATTTTATGACAACATCTACAACAAATAATAAACTTTAGAACTGTTGTTATTTAAAACTTTTCTGTAAAAACGACAAAAATGACACTTTTACTATTTTAAAAATTTCATAAATTTCGTTAAATCCTATTATTTATTTTATAAAATAATTATATTTTACAAAAAATTATTTCCTTTTCAAATGCTTTAAACCAGCACGAGCTGATCTTTCAGATTCGCCTCTCATCAACTTTTTTTTGTAAATTTCATACTCTTGCTTTGGTGTTTTTTTCAGATATTTCTTAAGCTTCCTTTTTTCTTTAAAATCTTTAAACCAACACATTTTAACATTCCCTTTTAAACAAATGTATGAAAAACAATTTATTTATGCATTTCTTATTAAGTATAGAATTATCTTTTCATTATTTAAATTTAAAAAAAATTTACTATAAAAACAAAAAATATACTTTTATCTAAAGATTCAAATAAAACTTATTTATTTTTTCAAAAATACTAATTTTTTATCAATAATTCTAATGTATTTTTTCCATCCATTAAATTTTTTTTACAGGTTATTTAAGATTTCTTGTTTTTCTAGTTTTATAATACTCATAACCCAAAAATAAACCAAAACTGATTAGTATATAAAATATAAAATCTACAAATAAATTTAACCAATTTGAAACACCTATATCAGTGTTAGATATTTTAAACCATCCAAATGGAAAACCTAGTTCTAAAACAAAAATATTACTTTTATCAAAAGAACCAAAAACAATGCCACCAATTATTATAGAGATTGCCATTAAACCTACTGCGATAATTAATGAAAAACCAAAATCAAAACTTGTATTACGCAAATTTATAGGGCTTGATATTAGATTTACTTCATTTTTATTAATTCTTTGTTCCTCTTTTAATTCTTTTTTAATTTCTTCTTTTAGTTCACTTTTTAATTTTTCTTCTAGTT
>JBNVCE010000115.1:2493-2953 GCA_050410885.1 Thermoplasmatota archaeon
TTTCCCTTTCTTCGCTTAATATTTTACGACCACATCCTTCACAAAAATTACCATTTTCCCTTAATTTAGTACCACAAAAACTACAATATCTTTCCATTTTATTCACATTAATTTAAAACCACATTTAAAACAAAAAATAGGTTTACCATCTATTTTTACTCCACAATTTGGACAAAAATTGGTATTAAAAGACAATTCTTTATTTTTTTCATCTTCTTGGGCTAATTCTTTTTTACCATTTTCAATAGAAGTAATTAATGGTTCTAATACAGATTTTTTACTTAAAACATCATAACCAACTATACTTAATATTGCGCATATTATCATTAAATACCAAGCATAACCAAGACCAGAATTTATACGAAGTGATGAGTTAGTAAATGGTTCATTATAAGATGCATCACTCCAGAATCCTATCATTCCTTCCAGATTTGAATCAACCATTAGATGTTCAACATTT
>JBNVCE010000116.1:0-2951 GCA_050410885.1 Thermoplasmatota archaeon
TAAATGAGGCAATACTACCTGAAAATTATGTATGGGAGGACATAGGACAGGTTAAATACTGGGAAAGAAACAGTGTTTTTTTAAAAGACAATAATAAACAAATATCTTTTTTTGCTTTGGGGAAAATATTACCAGAACGAACACCAATTAACAAAAATTTTACAGCAAAAGAAGTGATACATGCAGTTTCATATGATAAAGAAAAAAATATAATGATGATAAATGACGTTATCTACGATGAAAACAATGAGATTTTCACAGTTATAAACAATAATGAAAAAGTTAGTGAATGGTACTTTATCAACCCAAAACTATCAAGTCTTGAATACGTAAATGTTGATGCAGGTTACATGGGTATACCATCAAATAATCAAGCTTTATTAAATATTAAAGTTGGATGGGTTGAATCACAAGGATCAAAAGAAAGAAAAGAAAACGTTGTTCTTGTAAGGGATATGCATAAAATCAAAACTGGACAAATAGATGGTGTAGATGTTACAGTCTGGCAATCTGACATTTATAATTTACCAATAACATGGCATGGTAAACCATATGTTTGTGATGAAACTTTACAATTAATTGTACATCAAAAAACAGGTTATATTGTACATGTTTATAGAAATTTAATGCTTTATGCGCACATGTCACAGTTTGTAGAATTATATTATCCTAATGCGCTTAAAAACCGTATAGTTTCTAAGTATTTATCAATAAATGATCCAATAGGTGAGGCGGCTAGGTTAATTTATGATACAACTGATACCTCACAAGCCAGACACATTACTGAGGTTAAAGCAATTGAAGGTTATATGACTTTTATTCCTATTTTAATCTGTTTACCAATGTTTTTAATTGGTATTGCTTTAACATGGAGATACTGGGGTAGAAGTTATTATTGGAAAAGATACAAAGATTTTGAACAAGATACCTCTGCAGTAGAAATAAAAAGAAAAAAAACCCCAATAAAAATTATAACAATTGGTATTGTTTTTATTATTATTTTTTCATCCATTGGTTATGTTTTTTATACAAATTTTAATAAAAAAGAAGAAATAAGCAGTAAAATTGAGCAAAAAAAAGAAGAAATAATTATAGAACCAGAGCCACCAACCCCGCCTGGTACTTCCAGGGTTATTGACTCTGGTAGACATGTTCTACAACCTGTTGATGAAGGATCTCATAAACTAAGTCAAAGGGAATGGTGGTATTTCAATGTTCATTTTAATGATCCAATAAGTGATTTACAAGGTAGCTCCATGATAATAAGTTTTAATCGAATGGCATTAACAGATATTAGGTTTTTAAAACAAGATAACCATTTTATAATATTGTATGACAATGATACAGGAACTAGTTACGATTTTAGTATAGTAAATAAAAAAAGAGGGACGTTGAAAGCAAGTGGACCAGGTATTAATGTTGATTTTAAAAACAGTTATATAAAAGGTGAATATCCAAATTGGGTTGTACATGCAGAAAGTGAATCAGGTGATTTTACTGTTGATCTAACCTATACTGCAACTTTTATGCCAGTATGGGTTATGGGGCGAAGCTCTAACTTGGCGTTTTTCCGACATTTTGGGGGAGACTACTATGTTCCCAGATGTTATGTTGAAGGAAATATTACTTGGAATAATAAAGATTATTTTGTTTGTGGAACAGGTTATATGGATCATGTTTGGCAAACAACTGCACCACGTTTTGTGACAAAAGGATGGGATTGGTTAAACCTACACTTTGACAACGGATGGGAAATGTATCTATCCAAATTTATTTTCCGAATGCATGGTAACAGTGGATATGCAGGAGCCCTCATTATTTCACCTAATAACCAAAACATTGTTGAATACAGGATTTTTTCAATTAATTATGTAGAAAGTGTAAGATTAAAAGAATTACCATCATTAACTTATCCAAAAAAGTTTTTAGTTCAAGCAAAAAGAAATGACATGGTTCTTAAACTTGAAGTAGAATTAACAAATCTTTGTGAAATTCCATTTAAACTTGCCCGCACTGGAATGATTGAAGGCCCATGTATTGCTAAAGGCTCTTTTTCATGGTCTGAATATACTGTGCAATTAAACGGTTATGGCATGTTTGAAGCAACAAGAGTAAAATATTTATTCCAGTTACCAGGAATATTACCAAAACTATTCCAAAGAATAATAATAAACAAATTATTAGTTTAAGATAGAAAAAAATTATTCTATATTAACTCTGTATCCTTCACCAGGTTTCTTTTTCTCTCTTCTTTTTATAACAATATCCAAAATCCCGTTTTTATATGTAGCCTTTGTTGTTTTAGGTAAAACATCACATGGTAGATGTAGTATTTTATGATATTTCCTCTGAGGTGTATCAACCCTTATTTCAAGTGAATCATTTGTTGCATTTAAATCAATGTCTTCTTTTTCAACACCAGGTATTTCAACGGTAATTGCCACATCATCATCACCTTCTATAATATCTGTTAATGGTTCACGTTCTTCTGAAATCAAAGGTTCACCATCAGGTGATTTTATAGGTTTGTTACCAAAATCCTCAATCCTGGGTTTACCATCT
Source organism: Thermoplasmatota archaeon (assembly GCA_050410885.1). GTDB lineage: Archaea > Thermoplasmatota > E2 > DHVEG-1 > DHVEG-1 > JBNVCE01. Next base: position 2,563 of record JBNVCE010000116.1, read on the forward strand.
GGTCCAAAATGTATTTTAAACCCATGAACAATTGGTTTACCGGGTTGAGCAGTTGAAAACATCCTCATCATTTCCTCGGTCATCCTACGAATATCATCCATAAGTCTTTCATCATCTAATAAATCACGGATGAAATCGTCATCAAATCCAAAGAAATCAAAAGGGTTTCTCCTTCTTCTTTTTCTATCTCTGTCATCATTATCCATTTTTTCTAAATCTCCCAATTTTTTTCATAATAATTTGTATTAAAACTTGTATTTAATACTTTTTACTCATAGATATTCCTCCGAAATCGTAACATATAATAATATCTAAAATATCTCCCATTTTTTTGGGAATTGGGATGTACTGTCCATACTGTAAAAAGGATGACAAGATGGTAAAGCAAG
>JBNVCE010000117.1:0-2885 GCA_050410885.1 Thermoplasmatota archaeon
GATGGTGATGTCGACCTGATCGAGGATGGTGACCAGGCTGCGTATCGTGATAAAGGGTATTTCGGGAAACAACTTGAGGCAAAAAGTGTGGTTGATAAGACGATGAAACGTGCTGTCCGCGGTCGGAAATTGAATGGTGGAGAACAGAAAAGGAATAAGGTGATTGGGAGAATACGAGCACCAGGGGAACGACCATTCAGTGTTATGAAAAGGGTGTTTCATGGTGATAGAACTCAGGTGAAAACACTTGAACGTGTCCGGGTGAAGGAGATGTTCAAATGTTTTGCTTATGATTTGTATCAGTTGGTCACGTTGGATCGTAAACGGCGGTTAGCGGTAGCTATGTAGGCTTTGAGGAAATCTGAGGGAAAACAGCAAGAAAATAGCTAAATAGTCAGAGAAATCAGTGATTCTTGGCTGTTTTTATGGCTGAAAACAGTAAAAGCAAAATATGAGGACGTTATTCAAAGTCCTCTATTATATTTAAAAACACAAGGATATGATAGATGATAAAAATCATCGAGAACAACTTGTTTATACGACCAATTGATACCATCATTACTTTCAGCTAAACCTATAACACCAGAAGATGAAAAGGTATAAATTTCAAAAAACATATAAAAAGTACCATTTTCATAAATTATAAAAGGATCTGCTATAAATTCAGCCTTTATATCTGATATATTGTATTTAGTTAAAACAGGATTATTTAAATAGGCACCAGAAAAATTGATTGGTTCGCTTGATTCCGATAAATAAATTCCTATTGAAAAATAATTTTCTTGTGGTTTTGATAAGATATAATGATTATAAACATTCAATCCGCCAAGGGCAGACATAAATATAATCAAAAAGCCTATAAGCACAGCTTCAATAATATGAATATTTATTGAAAAAAATCCAATCTTTTTATAAACTGAATATCTATCCATAAAAAACAAAAATGAAATTATTATTATGATGCCAATAGTTAATCCCCAAAAAAATAATTTTATGTTAAATGATTTGGGATAAAATACTTTACCTTCCGTATAAAATTCTGTAGTAAGGTAAATAAAATATAAAATAAAAATTGATAGAAAAATAATGTACAGATATTGTTTTTTGTTCATAATTCCATAAACTCTTGTTAATATTTAAAAGCGACAGTAAATTTTTTATCTGGGTTGTTGAAAAATTAAAAGAGCTCTCGTGCTTTTCATTTAAAGCGGGATGTAATAAATGAAAAAGGAAAGGAGGGCTAATCTAGGAAAGATATTAAACAATAATAATCTTTTACAAGCAGAAGACATACTCAAAAAACGCTATAAACACCAACAAGGAAAAAAACTGGGACGTCCACCAACCTCACACATAGGACTCTTCATCTTATTTCTCCTAATGTTTTTACGCATGGAATCCTACTGAGATTATCATGAAGTCTTAAAGAAAAATCAGTTCTGGAGATGAAAACTCGCTTTTAAAGATAATCTGAACATTTGAAACTACAGCCATTTCATCGAACGCATCAGACTGGATATCTTCAACCACTTGTTCAAACAGATCGTCCAACAACTGATCATTGAAGAATTCCTCAGCGTCTCGACCATTATCGAAGATGGTAGCATCATTCCAGGGAACCTTGATGGCTCTCCGAGGCGGCATGGGGTGGAGGCTATATCAAAAAGGAGTAAGTTTATAGCTATAAACTCCATGCGATGATCACCCCAAAACAAGAACTCTCGATCACATTTATTATCACCCCAGCAAATATCCATGACTCCCAGCAATTCCCCACAATTTACAAAATCATCAAAATCCATAACGCTCGATTCCCAACCCTGTTTTTCATCGGGGATAAAGCATTTGACACACACACCATCAGACAACAACTCCTCAAAGATCACTTCACCTCTATCATCAAAGTAGCATGCACACCCATCAGATCATACTATTCGAAATGATTCAAAGAAAAATATGTGAAGCGCGTCAGTGTTAAACGGTTCTTATCCAGATTCAAAGAATTCCTTGACCTGAAAAAACTCCGCATCTATGGAATACATGCCTTGCAATTCTACATAGTAATATCCACTACCGCTATGATTCTTGTTGGATAAATGTACCATCTGTTCGGACATTCATCTTGCAATATTAAAATATTCAAACGACTGTACCTTTAAAACATCAGCAGACAACAGATCCATACATCTAAACTCACGTCAAACTCCTCACTATCAATCGTCCCTGAAAAACATGAACATTCTTTCAGAAAAATCAGTAGATCACTATCATTTGCATGAATTTATTTATTATTTCACTACATCACCCGGATATTACGAAATAATGACTGTTTTACAGAATTCTTCAACAGCCTATAGATTTTTTTATCATTAGAAAAATTAATATGCATACCATATCATCACTTGGAATAAAATGAAAATCTATTGGATAACTGAATTAGACATAAATACAAAACATAAAGCTTCTCGTTTTGAACTTGCTGAAGCATTAAGAAATAGAGGACATATAGTAACATTAGTAATAAAAAGAGGAATTGAAGAAAAAAAAATCAAAAATGAAAACCTAATTTCTTTTCCTTCTATACCCTTTCCGATAATTTCTAAATTTATATTTGGGGCTATACTCTTTTTTTATCTGCCATTTCACCTTAGAGATAAAAAAATTGACGTAATAATAATTGATGGTGTAGATGTTTGGCTTCCGTTTTTAATAACACTAAAATCACTTCACATACCATTGATACTAGATATTAGATCGACTACAGCGCGTAAATCATTTGATTCTATATTGCAAAATACATCTTTACTTTTAAGTAAATATTTGGTTAATGGAATTACTACTATAACTCCAGAATTAAAAAACATTTTGATAAATAAATATAAAAT
>JBNVCE010000118.1:0-2881 GCA_050410885.1 Thermoplasmatota archaeon
TTTTTACCAACAAATTCTATTAATGTGACAAAGTCAAGATAAACAATTATTTATTTATAAAACATATCATTAAAATCTTTTAAATTTTAAAATAAAAAAAGAAAAAAAGGTTTTAGGACTATAATTATAGTCCAAATTGATGCAAAAATATTTTAAGTATTAAGAAAATTTGTGGGTGGTTTTCCAGGTATTTTAAAAACGGTGTGCTGATTGTTCTGGATCTTGGAATTGTTATGGATAATGATCCTGTAGGTCCTACTGCGTCATTTATGTCTTTTGCTTTTGCAGTTATAACATAATTTCCTTTTTTATTCCAAGTATGACTAGCACTAATTGTTTCTCCAGATGCAAATGGTCCTGTAATTTTTTCATCAGCAGTTCCATCACCCCAGTTTATGATATACTCTGCAATATCGTTTCCTTCTGGGTCAACTGATGTAAAATTATATGTAACTTCGGTTTTTATTTTTGCATGAAGTGGGCCTGAAATTACTGGTGCACCTGGTGGTTCATTTTCAGAGGGAGTGTATTTATAAACTCCACCAGTAAACTCATCTAAATTAAAATTACCAGCCCAGCCTATTCTTCCTTCAACCCATGATGTTCCAAAAAGTTGAATACCTTCAACCTCTGGCCAGGACGTCCAAGAATGACCACCATCAAGACTGTAGGTTGCACCATTATTTTCTGGAGAACCGGTTCGTACACCTGTACTTACGTACATATTGGGTGTTCCTGGAACGTAATCAAAGTCTGCACCATGACATTTCCCAGTATAAGAAATTAATGTCCATGTTTCTCCGCCATCTGATGTTTCTGCAAGTTCAGCATCTGCAAAATTCTTATTCATTGCAAGACCATGAAGATCATCTTTAAAACGGATATCAACATAAGCACCTGCTGAAAAAGGAGTACCTGCTACAGTCCAATGAAGCCCTCTATCTGTTGATTTAAAAACACGTGCCCCAGATTGGGTTCCAAACCAAACTGTATCACCAACAACATCGTAATATCCTATAGTTCCATACTCTCCCGGTAAAGGAGCAGGGATATTTTCTGAAGGTACCCTAGTCCAAGTATTTCCACCATCTGTTGTGGTATATATCTGGAAGTATCCGCCAACTGGATCTCCCATACACCAACCATCATTTTCATCCCAGAAATGAACACAGTTTGGAAATCCACCTGTAAAATCAGCGGTTGTTTGTTTTACCCATGTGTTACCACCATCTGTTGTTTTCCAGATACCTTGATCAGCCCCAGATGCAGTATAAATTGGAACCCATGCAGTCATATCATCCAAAGCAAAAATCATAGCTGTATCTCCATCAGTAGGAGCTCCATCTATTATATCCGCTTGCCATAAGATTCCACCATTTGTTGTTCTTGTAAATTCTTGAACTGGTTGATTTGATCCACTTCCATCATATCCAACTGCCCAAGCAATATTTTCATTAATTGCACAAATATAATGAATACCCCTATACGGTTCCCAAAAACCTGATGCTTGCTCCTCCCATCCAGGATTTAAGTTTAAAAGTTTAAATAGTTTTTGATAAGGTGTTACATTATTTGTTACAGGTTTTGTTTTTTCAGTCATTGCTGTCGCCGGTGCAATAAATGCAAAAACGATGCCAAAAATCACAGCAGCCTTTAATATAAATTTTATTTTTCTCATTTTTTACCTCCACCTAAATACATGTTAAATAATAATTTTATTAAATATAAATTTTACTATATTATTTGAGTTGACAAGCACCATTGGAGTATCTGCATCAATATATTTATGATTGTTAGCGATATCGGTTGACAGTATAGAATCAAAAAATAAATGGAGGAATATTAGTATTCAAAATTTTGATTTTGCCGTAGTTGGTGCTGGTCCTGCTGGTTCAACTGCTGCAAAGTTTTTAGCTGAAAAAGGAATTAAAGTGCTTTTAATAGATAAAAAAATTTTTCCAAGAGATAAACCTTGCGGTGGAGGAATAACAATGAAAACCCTTAAAAGATTTACATATATTGACAACTTAATCGAAACATACTCATATGGAGGGACATATTCATTCATCGTCTCTCAATTATAATATTCTTGTTGAAAAAGAAGAACCTTTTGGTGCTTTTGTTTTAAGGAAAAAATTTGATTATGGACTTGTAAAATTGGCAATAGAAAGTGGAGCATCATTTTTAGAAGGAAGAAATGTTATAGATTTTCAAATAAATCCAGAAAATGTAAAGATTTTATTAGATGATGGTTAGCAAATTGAATCTCAGTTAATAATAGGTTCTGATGGTGTTTGGAGCACAATAGCAAAAAAAAGTGGTTTAAGGCCAAAAAATTCACCTGTTGGTTTATGTATTGTTCAAGAAAAATCTTTTTCAAAAAAAAAAATAATAGGACATCTACATATAAAAATATTTGGATTAACTGGTTATGGCTGGGTCTTTCCTAAGAGTAAACATATAAATATAGGTGTGGGTCAGATAATCTCGGAAAAAACACATAAACATTTTAAGAAAAATTTAAAAAAAATTTATAATAATTATATTATATTACTTAAAAATAATCATCATATTCCGTCTTCTTTATAATGCAAAAGATGTAGCTTTACCATTAATTCCTTTAAAAACAACCTATGCAGAATAGATTAATTCTTTGTGGAGATGCCGCTGGACTTATCAACCCATTAACAGGTGACGGTATTGAATATGCTATGATTTCAGGTAAAATTGCATCAGAAGTTTGCAAAGAAGCATTGAATGCTGGTAATACCACATCATCTTTTTTATCGAAATATCAAGATAGATGGCAAAAAAGTTTTGGTAAAGACTTGACAATGTCACATTAACTTTTTTTGTATGATTTACAAGCTTTGCGACACTA
>JBNVCE010000119.1:0-2258 GCA_050410885.1 Thermoplasmatota archaeon
TAAAAAACCTTGGACAAACAAGTTTCCAGCAAAGTACACTCCATCAAACACAACAAGATTTTTAGAAAACGTAAATGCTGGTAAAATAAAAATAAATCCACCTATTGAAACCCCACCAGGGTTTAGAGGTAAAATCCAGTATGATAAGGAAAAATGCATTGGCTGTCAACTATGCCTTAAGGTTTGTCCTTCTGGTGCTATTGAATTTAAACCTGAGCAGAAAAAAATTAAAATTTATCTTGCTAGATGCACGTTTTGTTCTCAGTGTAATGACATTTGTCCTGTTAATTGTCTTAGTATGAGTAATGAATTTTTACTGGCTCATTCAGATTTGTATTCCAAGGATTTAATTGTTGAATAGGTAAGATTTGATGAAAATTATTTTCAAAGGCGTAGTACAGGGAGTAGGTTTTAGACCAACAGTTTATAGGATAGCTAAAAAACTAGATTTAAAAGGGTACGTTTTAAACAAGGGTTCAGAAGTTGAAGTAGTTATAGATAAAAAAAAGGATGAGTTTATAAAAGAAATTAAAAAAAATTTACCAGCAATAGCCAAAATAACAGATGTCACTATTTTAAAAGATGAAAGAACATTTAATGATTTTAAAATTTTACACAGTAAAAAAGGTGAAAAACGATCAATAATACCTGTTGACATAAGCATTTGTAATGATTGTTTAAATGAATTATTTGATAAAAATAATAGGCGTTATCTTTTTCCTTTTACAAACTGCACGGTTTGTGGTGCTCGTTTCAGTGTAATAAAAGATGTACCATATGATAGAATAAGAACTAGTATGGATGAATTTAAACTATGTCCGTTTTGTAAAAAAGAGTATGAAGATCCTTTTAACCGCAGGTATCATGCGCAAACCATTTCTTGTCATTCTTGTGGCCCAGTTTATAAATTATTTAACAAGGAAAAAAAGGATCTTGGGGAAAAAGATGCTATAAAACGTTTTGCCCGCCTGATTGACAATGGCAAAATAGGTGTTATAAAATCCTGGGGCGGGATGCACCTGTGTTGCAAAATTGAAGAAATTAAACGTTTTAGGAAATGGTACAACCGCCCACAAAAAGCATTTGCAATAATGGTAAAAAACATAAAAACAGCAGAAAAATATGGTGAAATAACAGAAGATGAAAAAAAACTTTTACTTTCTAAAAACAAACCAATTGTTTTGGTTAAAAAGAAAAAAGCAGAAGAAATTTCACCAGGTTTAAATACAATAGGAATTTATCTTCCATACACAGGTCTTCATCATATTTTATTTTCATTTCTTAAATCAGATGCTGTTATAATGACATCAGCAAACATACCAGGGGAGCCAATGATTATAAAAAATGATGATGCTTTTTCTTTAAATGCTGATGTTTATCTTTTGCATAATAGGGAAATTCCAAATAGAATTGATGACTCTGTTTTAAGAATTTGGAAAGGTAATACCTTTTTTATTAGGAAATCAAGAGGTTATGTACCTGATCCAATAAGTGTTTCTTATAAAAATCGTGTGTTAAGTGTTGGTGCTGGTGAAAATATCTGTGGTGCTGTTTCTCACGATAAATTTGTTTATTGCACCCAGTATATTGGTAACTCAAAATACTATGGTGTACTTGAATTTTTAGAAGAAAGTCTGCGTCATTTGATGAAGCTCACCATGGAAAAAAAAGAGCTTGATGCTGTTGTTCAAGATATGCATCCTGGTTATGATTCAAGGAAAATTGCTAAAAAATTTTCTGATGAATTTTCTGTACCACTTTTTGACGTTCAGCATCATTGGGCTCATGCTGCATCGCTTTTGGTCGATAGAAATCTTGATGAATGTGTTGTTTTGGCAGTGGATGGTCTAGGCTTTGGTAGTGACGGTAATTTTTGGGGTGGTGAGGTTTTGTTTTCCAATTTTGATGAATTCAAACGCATAGGTCATTTAGAATATATTCCTTTATTGGGTGGTGATCAAGCAACAATTGATCCTAGAAGACTAGTTTTTGCAATTTTTAAAAAATTTGGTATTGAAAAATTCTTCAAAGAAGACGAAGCAGAAATTCTTAGTAAATTAATGGATAAATCTCCACTAACTAGTAGTCTTGGTCGTGTTCTTGATGCACTTTCATGTACCCTGAATATTTGTACGAAAAGAACATATGATGGAGAACCTGCTATGAAATTAGAAAAATATTTAGCACTTGGTAAGAATAAATATTCTTTTATTGTTGAAATAAAAAACGGTGTTATAAAAACTGTTGATCTTTTTAGA
>JBNVCE010000119.1:2268-2870 GCA_050410885.1 Thermoplasmatota archaeon
CTGGATGAAAAAATAAATAAAAATCCAAGTGAAAAACAAAAAGCTGATTTTTCTTATTCTTTTGTTAAATCTATTGTTGATAGTTTAACAGAATTAGCAGTTGAAAATGCTGAAAATCAAGGTGTTAAAAATATTGGTATAACCGGTGGAGTATCATACAACACTCCAATTACGGAAATGGTTGAAAAAAAAGTAAAACAAGCTGGTTTGGATTTTTTTGTTCATAATCAAGTACCAAATGGTGATGGCGGTATTGCAATAGGTCAGAATGTTATAATTGGTCCTAAAATATAATTGTTGACTAAAAGTTTTTTTTAAATCAACATGATACAAATAATGGTAATGGTTTAAGCAACTTTCTTATCCAAGATTTTGCAAAACCAATGGATGAAAAGAACTTATAGAACAATTTTTCTCATCTTATCTTTTACCCTTAAATCTTTTTTTGTTTCTCATCAACTTTTTAAAAGACATTATTTCCTTTACATTCTTTACTGTGGCCAGAAAATATATTGTTGAAAGGCTTTAATTAATTCATTTAAAATAATCAGAAAAACTTCCAAACACTAACTGCATCAAAACCAGTATAACCAATAGAATTA
>JBNVCE010000120.1:0-280 GCA_050410885.1 Thermoplasmatota archaeon
TAAACGTATTTTTTTAATATTTTTTCTTTGTCACCACTTCCATAAATATCTAGAACTATTTTATCATCATTTAATTTTACTAGGGGATAATCAATGGATAATTGTACCGGTTTTGAAATATGTCTTTTTATTGCTTTTGTTTCTAATTCGCCATTTTTATATATTTCTATTGCTGAAGAAGAAAATCTAGCATTTTTTGTGTATGAAGTAAAATCAGCATGTAAACTATAGTTATTATCAAAAATTGCATCAAAATACCACCATTCCATAGAAATAGGAT
>JBNVCE010000120.1:293-2817 GCA_050410885.1 Thermoplasmatota archaeon
GGCATTAATAAAAAATCTACCTATAAATTAAAATTATTTTTATTATTCATATTTTAATATATAGTCTTCATCTCCAAAATTATAATGTGAGGATATAATTTTTGATAAACGATTTATCCCTGTAGTTATTGTTTCATAGACCTTTCTTAACAATATTTTTTGCATATTTACCTATTTCTTATAATTATATTTATGATTTAATATATAATACATCCAAATACTCCTAATAGCCCAACCCAAAAAACAAATGGAATCATCGATAATATCCAAAACAATTCAATGTTAGGATTTATATTATCAAATATATAATCAACTATGAAAAAATATATCATAAAAGGAATAATTATAATAAACAAAATAATACATATAATAGGATAGTACCTTAATGGCGGATCAAATTTTAAATCACTATTCATCATTTCAAGTGTTGATATTTTATCAGATAATTCCTTATTATTTTTTATAATTTCATTTAATCCGCTCAATAAATTTAGATTGGAAATCCTAATAGAACTCGCCATTTCTAATACTTCTTTTTCACCAACTATATGTACACATTTAATACCTCTATTATAGGATTTATCAAGATATTCATATGTCATTTCTGGTCTTGTAAAAAGTATTGATTTCAGAAGTCTTGGTTTCTGTAACAAAATTTTTTGAAATGCATTGTTACAATCATAATTATTTGTAATTATAGTCTCGGACTTAAATCATTTCCACATCGCTTTGAGAACAAACCATAGATAATAAAACATGAAAATCTTTAAGTCAAACACTATAGATTGTGTTTATGCTCAATTAAAAACTCTTTAACCTTTGGATTATTAAATATATCAATTAGAGTTTGAAACAAATATTCCTTTGCTCGTTCAAAATTTGTATTATTACAATCTGATTCTTTTTCAACTAATGTTGTTTTTTCTGCTATCATTGGTTGAAAACTAACACCAATAAATAAAACAACAATACTTAAAGCAAGGGTTTTTACAAACAACTTTTTCTTCATAATTTACCACCTTTTTAAATTCAATATTCTAATTAGATGGTTGAGAATTAGGTTTTGGAATAATTGATTAATAATATGCTGACTGCTAGTATATTGTTGAGTATTACGGCTTTGAGTGGATTTTGTTTTACTAGCAGTATTTCCTGCTTTATCATAAACAATTGCTGTTATTTTGTCTGTTAAAAATTTAGTTAAAACCCATTCATATGGATATTCATAATCAGTAAAAACAAAGCCAAAATTGTCCTGGAATTCTACCTTATCAATACCACTAGTTGCATCAGCAACTTCTGCAATAAATTTAACTTCATTTATTGAAATTTTTTCTTTTTTCAGAGTGATTTTGGGTGGTGTTTTATCAATTTTGAAAAATATGGATTCTGGGGTTGAAGTATATCCTTCTGAGTCAATAACGTACCATGAAAAAACATGTGTGCCATCTTCAGAGATAACAATAGGTTTAGAATATAATATCCAACTTTGGTTATTAAGCTGATAATATACCTTATCAATTCTATCGGCTTCGTAAAATATTGAAATAGATGCGTTACTGTTAATCCAATTGTTTTCACCAAATTCTCTATTAAAAACAACTATAATTGAAGCTGGATCAAAATTATTATTTATAGAAACAGTATAAGGTGGTTTTTCGTCTACTTTATTATTTTTTATTTCTACAATTTCAGGTGATAAATTTTTGTAAAAATATTTTTGGGGCCACCAGGGAACGCAAGGATTAACAATAATATAATCCATAGCTGAGTTACCAGCTTTATCAAAAGCTACAGCATAAATTGTTACTTTAATCTCATGAAAAAAATTTGGTAATACCCATTCATATGTTGGTCTAGGTTCTTTAATAATTTTCTGTAGTACACTACCCAAGTAAAACTCTACACGATCCATACCACTCATTTCATCAGTTGCTGTTGCTGTGAAGGTTAACTCAAAACCAGTCCATTGGTTACCTCCAGATATTTCATATACTAAAAAGATTTTTGGTTTTGTTCTATCAACCTTAAAGTAAAAAGGACCATCAATTTCTGATTGATTACCTCCATTGTCAACTGCATACCATTCAAGAGTATGATATCCACCATCAAGGACGTTAAAAGTTCCTGTATATAGTGACCAGTTTCCATCAACACCATAGTATATCTCTTTTATTTCATTAGATTCATATGTGAATGTAAAATTATTATCCATACCATACCAGTTATCTCCCCCTGTTATCCCTTCAACTTTTAAAGTAATTAAAGAAATCCCAGAATCATTTTTTATAGAATTTCCAATTGGGACCGATTCATTATTTAATTGTTTATCTATTGAAAAACTTTCAACATTTGGTAAAATAATCATTGAAAATAACAATATTATTATTCCAATAACTAGGGTTTTATGAGTCATACCCTTTTGTGTTTCCATTTTTTGGCACCTCCCTCAGTAAATAAATCGAGTATGGCTACATCCCGAAATGAGTCGAAGAATCATCTCTTGAACAATATTTTACTTTGA
>JBNVCE010000121.1:0-2800 GCA_050410885.1 Thermoplasmatota archaeon
CTAAATGCTTCACTTCTATAGCAACCATGGTCTTTCCCCTTATAACTTATAATAAACAATTTTATTTTTCTTTAAGATTGGTTATTAATTTTAACTATTTCTTATTTTTCTTTTAGGTATTTCTTACGTATTTCATCTGCTAATTTACCGTCCTCAACAATAAAAGCACCAATGTAACCACAATCTTTGCATTGCCATTTCTGTCTATCATGTGGTATTAACCAATCAATATTTTTTGATCCACATCTTGGGCAGAATTTCATATTTTATCATCTTTCTTATGATTATTAGACTTATTGGTTATTTTTGCATGGTACATAAAAATTCTTTTTAATGAAAATATTTATTAACAACCGTTAATTATTATATTTAAGAAAAATATAATAAGGGTGATATGAATAATGAAAAAAATACTTTTTATAAAAATAACATGTTTTTTAATTATAACACTGTTATTAATTATTAATTCGTCTGCTTATTCAACAAGTAATAAACAAAAAACAGCTTTTAATCAAAACGATTATGATACCTTAGTTGATATTTATGTAACTGTAGATATACAAAAAATTAGATCACTTGAAAAATTTGATTATCCACATCCAAGGATTAAAATAATAGATTGGTTCAGTTGGCCAGATTTTTTTGTTATTGTTACTATTAATAATGAAGAATTTAAAAGTGACATATGGGAAAATACAAGATACATTTATAATCCACAATTTTCAGCTACATCTGATGTCCCGGATGATGTGGAAAATGTTAGTATAAAAATTCAGATTTTTGATTGGAATTCTTGGGGAAATAAGATATGCGATTTAAGCGGGGATTCTAAATTTGATGTTTCATTAACCTATAGTATAAAAACTGGTCATTGGACTGGAGATGATTTTGTTGGTGATCCCAGTGGTTACGGAAGACTCAATGGATGTGATGATGGTAGTATATACAAATTCGAAAGAGATTGTGAACTATGGTTTAATGTTTATCAAACAGATTTTGATGGGGATAAAATACCATATTGGACTGAAGTTTATGTTTATGGTACAGATCCAACTGTGAATAATACTGGGGATGATGATGATGTTGATGGTATACCAATTGAATGGGAATGGAAATGGGGTTATAATCCATTTAAAAAAGATAGTCATAATGTTTTGGATCTAGATATTGATGGATTAAATAACTATGAAGAATTCCTTACATCCCAATGGGGCTCAGATCCATTTAGGCAGGATATATTTATTGAACTTGATTATATGGAGGAAAGCCCAGATGGTATAAAAAGTAACCTGCCAGAAAGAGCAAAAGAGTTATTAAACACGGCATTTGATAGATATAATAAGGTTCTTCATATTGATGACGGATGTATGGGTGGTGGAGAAATAATTCCTTTTGATAATTTAATTGATCATGATGAAATTTATGATTTATACTGGAAATATTTTTTACATTATAATCAGAATAACTGGAGAAAGGGTGTTTTTCACTATAGTTTAATTGTTTATGATCCAGACTCACCAGGTTTTACTTTTAGACCAAATGCTTTTGTTATAAGTAGCAAGGTTACTGAGGAAAAAACAATTCCAAAAACAGAAATGGCAAGTGCTATAGTTTATGCTAGTTGCTATATGCATGAAACTGGTCATACCCTAGCTATCAGTAACCCTGGTGCTGATAATAGGGATACATATTTTCCTTGGCAGAAAGGGTTTTGGATTTGGGGAAATTATAAAAGTTGTATGAATTATAGATATGTTTACAGACTTGTTGATTATTCTGATGGATCAAGAAAGATAAATGATTTTAATGACTGGGAGGACATGGATCTTACTGCTTTTCAAAGACCTTGGTAATTTTTTTAAAAAATAAAAAGATGATTTAATCTGGATCAGTAAATATTTGTTTTACTTTTTAATGTATAATTCCTGTGAAAACACCGTATCCAATTAAAAGTTGTGGGCCTATTAATCTGTTGATACCTAAATCTGCAAAATTTATCAGTAATCCTTTAAATAAAAATGTTCTGATTCTTTGAAAACCAAAATACCAGTATACAAAACCTAGTTGGAATGGATTTAGACGAGCAGTTGCTGAGAATCCGATTAAATGCCTAATAAATACAGGTCTTATCATTTTACCTAAAAATGTTTCGTAATCATACCGTGGTATCCAAGAAACACCTATACCAATGCTTAGTAATGGCTGACGTACAATATACAATGGTCCATGGAATAAGTTTATTAAAGATGTGATAAAAGTTTTTGTGGTTTCATATGGAAACTCGTCTCCTACAAGTTCCTTGATAACATCGATAATTTTTATTATTCCCTTTTCGATTTCGTCCCATTCAATTCCTGTTATATTTTTTCCGCCAGGGCTGTTTTCATCCATTGAATTATTTGCATAAGTTAAAATATCTGTTACAAAAATGTTTAATTGCTTGTATTTTTTTTCTGAGACTTCTTTTTGGATAAAGCAGTTTTTTTCGTCAACATCATTTATTAATATGTTAAGTGTTTTTTCGTTTTCTTGTGGTTTTTGTACATTGCCTGCAATTATGGTTGAACTTGGAATAATCAAGGATATAATAACTAGGGTTAATGTTAATAATTTTAAAGACTTTTTATTATTGTTTATATTTTTCAAGTTAATACCTCCACCCAATACTCCTATCAAATAAGGATTTATAAGAGTTTTGGTAAAAAAAAAAATTTATTTACAACATTTTGTTATTTTAAATTAAATAATAAAACTTTTATCAATGTTAAAAAATTTGTTTAAAAAGAAAAAATTTTAGTAA
>JBNVCE010000122.1:0-2783 GCA_050410885.1 Thermoplasmatota archaeon
AATTGTTGCAATAGAGCCACCTCCGATTTTTCTTGTCATCTGCCAACCCCAGCATTCTGGAACATACTCAACATTGTATCTTTTTGTTTTATTGAAAAAATTAAAAATTGTTACATCAAATTGTAAATTATGACAACCACTAACAACAACAACTGGTAGTTTATTTTTATTTCTAAGTCTGGCAATCTGAAATGTACTAAATGGTTCAACTCTACCAGTACCGTTAGGGAAATTGTTAGTCCAAAGCATGGGACAGCCATGACCAACAAAATAAACAAAACCAGCTCCATTATTCATGGGCTTTAAAATATCCTTCCAATGGGTTAAACTACCATCAGAGGTATAAAGCCTAATCGGATTAAAACTAGTCATATTCTCAATAGCTCTATCACCATAAAACTCACCTTCATAATCAACCCAGTTAGGATTATTTTTTTCAGGATAAGTATCCCCTGCTGCCACAATCATATTATAAAACCATGGTTCAGTTTTATGATTTTTATTTTCATAAGTAATAATCTTATGAATAACTAGTCTTACCTCAAGCCTATTACGACAGGGAAGTCTACCTATTGAAACATCAGGAGCCAAATCAATAAATCTATCCTCAGGTTGCTCATTATAAAACCATTCACCAAATTTACCATCTTCATCTAAATCCCAACTACAAAAATCACCATTTGAATCATAAATATCAGCATAATAAAGATCAGAGATAACCTTTGATTCCCAATCATTTCCTAAATAGATGTATCTAACAGGTAAATGCCATGCTCTTGTTTGGCCAATTTTCCCACCAATTAATAAAACATATTTTATACCCCAGTTTTCAATGGCATCCTTAATAAATAATTTTATTTTCTCAGGTTTATCTCTTCCCAAGTAACTATTTTCGTAAGAGTAAATATCATTAAGAGTTGCTAAATAAGTTTTAATTCCATATTTTTCTTTATGTTTCACTAGTAGTTTAACCAATCTAGCAAAATACTTTGGACAAATAATTAAAAAATCGTAATTATTTTCTGATTCAAAAAAAATTTTTTTTGGATTTATTTCATATGATGTTTTATTTTCATTTCCCTCAATCTCTGGTATAAATAACATATTGATTAACAAAATCAGTATAGTTAATGTTTTTGCAGTAGCATAGATTTTTTTATTAATGTTAATTCCCCCAAAATATCATTTATTCTTAATATATAATTACGCACTTATAAATTTTATCTAAAATAATAGATTTTGTAAAAGCTATTATATTAAATCACATATGCCTGTTTTAAAAATGAAAGAAAAAAAATGTGATTATTACTGTTATAGAAACACTAGAACAAAAAATAATTTTAATAAAATGAAGATGGATAAATTGGAATTGGTTATTTTTGATATGGATGGGGTTTTAACAGATACAATTAGTTCATGGAGATATATTCATGATTATTTTAAAACATCAAACAAAAGATCTGTAAATGATTATCTTAAAGGTAAGATTGATGACATGGAGTTTATAAAAAGGGACACATTACTTTGGATTGAAAATAATAAACCTGTTACTAAAAAAAAGCTGGTTGAGATTTTATCAAATGTACAGGTTATGAATGGAGCAAAAAAATGCATTGATTTTTTAAAAGAGCATAAAATTAAAATAGCAATAGTAAGTGCTGGACTTGACATTTTGGCTGACAAAGTTGCAAAAGAAATTGGAATTGATTACATTTATTCCAATGGTGTAAAAACAGACAAAGAAGGCTATTTAACAGGAGAAGGTATACTTAATGTAAGACTAATGTACAAGGATGAAGTAGTTATAAAAATATCTAAACAATTAAACATTCCCCTGCAAAGAATCGCCACTGTTGGAAACTCTTGTTTTGACATACCAATGTTTGAATTAACAGGTCTTGCAATAGCATTTAATCCAGAGGATGATTGTATCAAAGAATCAGCTGATGTTGTTGTACATGGAAAGGATTTATCTAAAATTATTCCTTTTCTTGAAAAATTTATAAAGTAGAATACTTTTTATTAAATAGTGATTTTTAAATAATAAAAAGATATTTCATATGTTAACAATTAACTTAGAGGTTTGAAAAATGAATGAAAAAAAAAGGGAAAGATGTGTATTAACAAATGTTATAGAAACTGAAATGGATATATTAAAAAGACATATTCATATTCTTAAAACAGTTCAAAACCATCAACCCATGGGAATAATAAAACTATCAGAACTTACAAACTATCCACAACACATGGTTAGATATTCTCTAAGAATTCTTGAACAGGAAGGTCTTATAGAGCCATCAACACGTGGAGCGGTTACTACTGAAAAAGTCTCAAAGACTATAACTAATTTAAAAAAAGTAATAGATGAAATAATCAAAGATGCTGAGGAAATTAAAAAAACAATTGAATAAAAAAGAATATTAAAAAATTAATCTGCCGCGGTAACTCAGTAGGGAGAGTGCACGGCTGAAGACCGTGATGTCGAGGGTTCAATTCCCTCCTGCGGCATAAGTTAAAAATTTTTTAAAAATTTTAAAAATTATTAAAAATAGTTTCACAAGCACATTCATCTACATATAAAATATAAAAATGTAGCATTCAATGCACAAATGAGATGCAAAAATAATTAATGTCGGTAAATTAGTTTAAGGTTGAATAAATAAAAAATGAAATAACAACAATAATTATTTGTTCAAAAAAATAAATAATATATAAAATTAAGATATTTCTCTAAATGAATAACATCTCCCGATTTTCTGAAATACCCTTATCCATCTTCACCA
>JBNVCE010000123.1:0-2779 GCA_050410885.1 Thermoplasmatota archaeon
TCAATATCATGATAATCCTTCAGATGATAAAGCAACGTATCTCCATTGGGTGTTTTAGTTCGCTGAAGCTGAAAAGTTTTACTTCCATTTTCAGCAAAATCATTTGTATTGCATAAATGAAGAAGAAGATCTATAAAATCATATTTTTTGTAAATAGAATTTTTTTTGATATTCAGATCAAGAATCGATGAAAAACGTTTCTTAAATTGTTTGCTGATTTCTTTTGTTTTTAAATTCTTATTATGATAATAAGTTCTTTCTGTTTTTTCTTTTGGTACTGATGGTTTGATAAGGTTTGTATCTAGAATTATTCCAAATTTATTTGATATATCCTCAATTTTAGAGGTAACAAAATTAACTAATTGTTTTGTTTCTTCATCAAGAATATTATTAACGAAATAATTGATTGTACGTTGATTTGGAACCGTTGTTAGATCCAGTTTATGGAGTTCTTGTCTATGAAATCGTAGATATTTTTCCAACTGTGATTGGAATTTTATACCCTTTAGTTTCTGGAAAATAAGGATTTTAATTAATGATTCATATGGGAATTTAATAGATCGATAAACATCATTATTAAAGTAAGATATGTGTAATTTATTTAGATAGTCAGCTATAGTAATTTCTTTTTTAATTTTGAATTGTTCGAATGTATTATAAATCTCCTTTTCAATTGTTGTATGGGAGATATTTCGTTTGCTGGTTTGCATTCGATTGTTTCCTGCCAAGGGCGAGCGTCGAAACTTCCCTTGGCCATACCTTAAATATATTACCTAAGGTATATGTTCCTGAATATTTAAACTTTACCTTAAATATCATACTTTAGGTAATCTTTAAATATCAAAACTTCTATTAATTGAACAATGAGCATCGAAGAAGTAACAGTTTTCAAATGTAAATGTGAAAGATGCGAACATAGATGGATTACAAAGACAAAGGAAAAACCAAGAGTTTGCCCAAAATGCAAAAGCCCGTACTGGGATAAACCAAGAAAAAAAACTATCGAGTAAAATAAAAATTTCATATGCAGATTTTTAAACATCTGCATAATCATAATACCGTTTTTATGTTTAATCAATCGTTTGTAGAAAAATCAAAAAAAGAAATTTCAAATTTGGAAAAAATAAATAATGAAATTTCAAAAATGGAAATATCAGAAAATCTATATATTTAAATAACAATAAATGAACCAAACTTATGATACTTCTAAGCAAGAAAAAACAAGAAATATTTATCATACTACTTAAAAATGATAATAAGGCACTATCATTCAATGAAATTTTTTCAGAGTTAACAAAACAAAATATTAGAATATCCAAAAGAACAGTTAAAAACACGTTAGATGATTATAACCAATTCAATAAACATGGAAACCCGTATCTCATAACTAAAGAGCTTGATAAAACAACAGGGAGAACATGCTTTAAAATAAATGATGATATTGAAACCTTTATAGAACTTGCTAGAAATTTATTAAATAACAAGGATTTTAACTCAATTTTTTTTAGATCAAAATATACTCAACAAATACTAAAAAACATAGATATTATGAAACGTATTGAAAAAAATCTTAATTTAGAATTTGACAGATATACACATAAAAATATTCATCAAATTATTAACAATTCACCATCTGCATTATATTTTGGTCTTTTTGCATCGGATTTAAAATCTCAAAAAACAATAAACGCTAATACATTATCAGAGGAAGCAGAACATGAAATAAGAGAGAATTTTATTAGTAGATTATTAGACGATTTAAGAGATAAAGATTTTTTCTTATCGGAAGATTTAGAAAAATTACAGATAACAATAAAGACAAATTGGAAGTTTAAAGGAAAAAAAAGGTTAGATGCTGATTTAGAATTAACTTATAAACAATAGCTATTTACCTTCTCCTTTTTTTGGTGGTTCTTTTTCTTTTCCAAGATGATTTTGGTCTTCTTTTCGTCATGGGAATATCTCTTATATCAATTGATGGGATTTTTAGTATTAAAAATTGTGTTATTTTTCAATGCTTTAACTTTTATGAAAATTAATTTATGATCTATCAGCATTTTATATAAACGAATATTAGTTATTTTTTCTTTTATTTTAAAACCTCCTTATTTAATTAAGTTTCAACAGTAAATTCATACCAAGCTTCCAACAAAGAATCATCGTCACAAACCAAAACATTACCATCAGGGTCCCTAAACGCAGCATAAACACGATAAGTGCCACTACCATGAGACAAAGAATCCGTGCTAACACTCATTGAGTTAAACGCATCGTCCAAACCCGACTCACCACCCACCACTATCCTCCTTGCTTCTGATTCATTGACAACCTCGGTATCCAAAACCCATTCACCGGAATCGTTAAACTGAATCTCCATCAAAACATAACCGGATATGTTCGTAGAACCTGTATTGACGATCTTAGACTCAAAACCCGTATAAAACTTAAAAACACCACTAAAAACACTGGTAGTACCATCATTGACGCAAACCTTCCAATACCACCACTGACCATTAACACAAGCATAATCAAACCCTTGACAATATGTACCATTAACAACACTATTGTTCGTACCGAAAACAAGCCATGTATTAGGATCAGTATAATTCACCACAACATAAAGCCAAGTGCAACGAGAAGTACCCTGATTACCAACAAAAGCAACACCAGCCTGCAAATTATCAATATCACTCCACTCCTAAGGCTGATTATTCACAGGATTAAGAGTCCAAACAAAACTATAATCACCATACGAATAAGGAGGAGTAACTGAATATGG
>JBNVCE010000012.1:0-19614 GCA_050410885.1 Thermoplasmatota archaeon
AACAACGTCTCGGATACATATTATCATCTAGAAGAGACGATCTGCAGAATAAAAAATTACGTTTGAAAGTGATATATTATGATCCTCTGGTGTTAAACAAGGTGAAGGCATCATTTCTTTTGGGTGAGCCACTACTAATTCCTGTAGAAGCTAGCTGAAATAGTGATATAATTGAACTGGATGTTTAGAATTATCAGGTCTTATGTTAGCCTAGGTTATATCAAGTGGATGAGATTTAGTATAGAGAACCCCTAATTTTACTTTATAAAATGAGGGTTAATGACTAAATAAATGTATTTTTTTATGTTGAGTCAATATAATTTTTACTCTTCACTTCACTATTATTCGGACAACGCCTTAGTAATGGCTACGTTTAAATAATAAATATCTGATTTATAGTATGGAGGAGGAAAAAAATGATTAAAAACATAGAAAAATTGTATTAGTTTTTGGGCTGGTATTCACTCTTCTATTGATGTCAAACCCCCTACTAGAACCTAAATGTAGAGGAGAAAATGATGAGCCATCGTTGCCACTTGAAGTTGGTGATTTACTTTTTATGGATTTTGGTGGCGAGTCTTGTGATTAAGACTTGATTATTGGTAACTCTAATGACCATGTTGCAATATGTGTTGATAATACTCCGGGTCATTAGAAGTTCATTGATGCAATGGGGGGTTCAGTTAAAGAAAGAGATCTTAGTGATTATTTGCATGGAAGTAATGATCCTACAACTCCTGTAATGTGTCACTTTTTGATTGCACGAATAAAAAATCCACCACCGGGAGCAATAGATGAGGCAGTTAGATGGACAAGCGAACAAAAAGGTGTACCATACCAACACTGGTCATTGACTGAATGGACTGTTAAAAAGAATGAAACCCCGTACGACGATCCCGATTCTATTGGATTTTACTGTTCAGAACTTGTATGGGCAGCATACTATTATTATCCAATCCGTATTGATATTGATAATAATGAATGGACTGCATGCCCGTTTCATGTACCTAATGTTAATATGGGTTGTCCTCATATATCTCAAATTTGTCCTGATCCACCTGTTTGGATATTAAATTATTTGTGTCCGAATATATTTAGAAACGAGATACTAATCGATGGCGATATTATACCCATATGGAAGGAGATTGTAATTTCTGTTTTTCCTGCTGGTTCCCAGGTTCAGTTATATAATGGTAGCACTGTGAATATTGAGGATGTTCAAACTGGTGATATTGTGGCTTCATATGATATGAGACTAGAACAGGTTATCCCTGCTAAAGTAACAGGTGTTTATTGTTTTGACTCAGGAGAACTCACAGATGATCTTATTATGATTAATAATAATTTCATGGTAACAGCTAATCATTTATTATTTGTTAATAATTGGTGGGTGCGTGCTAAGGATGTAAAAGTAGGTGACGAACTATTGCATTACTCAAATGGTAATCCTCAACTAATAACAATTAATGCTATAGGACGTGGTAATCCTCCTCTGGTTAACTGTTATGCTTTGCAATTGGATAGTAGTTTAGATGCTTTAGCATCTTATTTTGTTAATGGTGTACTGGTTTGCGTATAATACTAATAATTAATGTATAAGACTGTAAAATTTTTTCTTTGTTTTTTAAATTTATATAATAAATTTTAATAACAAATTATATATCGGTTCAAGCATAATGGCAAAAAATAAAGATTTAATACAAATTTTATCAATTGTAATTGTTGGCATGCTTATTCCTTTTTTAGGATCTATTATTATTACATTTAATTTAGATATTACAGATACTAGTAATATATTAAAAATTATTTTTGCATTTGTTTATTTTTTAGTTTTTTTTGGAATCGAACTAGTAATTGTTTTTTTATATTACCAAATAACTAATAAAATTGCTAGTAAAAAAATAGATAAGTACAAACCAAAATAAAAAAGTATACGTATAAATTATATCTGTTGTTTGTGCAAAATTTTATGTCTGTGGACAAGCGCATAGTCTCAATGATATTAAAACATGTAGAGATTAAGTGGAAAACAAAAAATTTATAATGGTTGTTTAGCTGCAATTAAAAAAATCGTTTAAACTTTTTCCTTTATCTTCTTTTGTATTTTTTTACTTGTTAATTCTCTGATTGCATCATTTGCAATCCATTTTGCTGATTTTGATTTTATTTTTTGAATTTCTTTTACTGTTTCTATTGCCTTTTTATTTAGATTATTATTTCTTTTTCCTATGTTTCTTAATGCCCAATTAACAGCTTTTTTAACATAATTTCTATCATCAGTTGATTCTTTTTTTATTAATGGAAAAAATTCTTCGAATTTGGAATCATCTGCTTTTTTATCATGAACTGCAAGTCCAGCAATCAGTGAAAAAGATGCTCTTTTAACAAATTCTTCATCACATTTTGACCATTCAAGGACCTTTTTCCATGCAAAAGGTGTTAAATCAAAAAGACTAGTGCAAGCCTGATCACAAACGTCCCATGAATCAAAATCTTTTACCCAGTTATCCATCTGCTTACTTGTTACCTGAGTAGGATCGTCAATAAAAACAGCAAGTAACCTTGCATCATGAATGCCTGAGTCCCATAGTTTTAATGCTAGTTCATGATTTTTTCCTATTTTACTTGCAAGTGGTCTTAGGTTGTAAATTGAAATACCAAGATTATTTTGTGGATTGATCCATAACGCGTCATTCCTTTTACATTATCTAAGTTAGATATTGATTTTAGTTTTTTTATAACTTCATCATAGTCCATTAAATTACCTGGTGATTTTAGAAATTGGTTTTGTTTTTTTTAAATAGCGATACTCAATGTTACAACTACCTTCAATACTTACCATGCAAGGTCCAACAGGAGTTTCAGGAGTGCAAGCTTGGCCAAATAAAAGGCAATCCTGTGGTGAGGCAAGTCCCCGGAGCAGTTCTCCGCATCGACAACCAGATGGCTCTAAAAATTCTTTATCAGCTATTTCTTTTAATTCATTTTCATACTTTTTTTGTGCATCAAATTGCTCAAATTCTTTTTTTAATGCAAGTCCTGAATTGGGAATTACTGGAAAACCACGCCATTTTTTATCCTCACGTTTAAAAACATCATTTATTATTTTTTGAGCTTTTACATTTCCTTCTTTGCGCACAGCACGACTGTACTCATTCTGAACAAATGCTTTTTTGTTTTTTATCTGCTCAACAAGCATCCATGCTCCCATTAGTAGATCAATTGGTTCAAATCCTGCAATTACTTGTGGAATATGATAATCTTTTGATAAAAACTCATATGGTTTTGTTCCAATAATTGTTGACACATGACCTGGTTCTATAAGCCCATCTATTTTTATTTCTCCCATTTCAATAATTGTTTTCAAAGCCTCAGGAATTGTTCTGTGGCAAGAAAAAATAGAAAAATTACTAGGTGGTTTTTTTAATAAAACAGAAGCTGTTGTTGGTGCCGTTGTTTCAAAACCAACAGCCATGAAAACAACTTCTTTATCTTTATTATTTAAAGCAATTTCAACAGCATCTTCAATTCCGTAAACCGTTCTTACATCATAACCTTCTGCTCTTAAACTTTTTAAAGAAGTAGTTTCACCTGGAACATTCATCATATCCCCAAAAGAAGTAACAATCTTACCTTTTTTTGCAAGCAATATCATTTCTTCTATTTCTTTAGGTGTTGTTACACATACAGGGCAACCTGGTCCTTGGCCTATTTCAATACCACATTTTTTAAGTAGGTCGTCCAGTCCATTTTTTACAAGGGTGTCCTGATGTGTGCCGCATACATGCATGAATATTAGTTTCACTTTTGATTTTTTTATTTTTGAAATAATATTTTCTGCAAGTTTTTTGTCATTTAAAGAAAACACTAGGCACCCTCCATTGAAAGCATTTCTTTAAAAATTTTAAGTGTTTCTTTTGCCTCTTTTTCATCCAAAACTTCTATAGCAAAACCAGCATGAACAAGTACGTAATCTCCTATTTTAGGATTAATTAAAGTAACATTAGCTTTTCTTATTGTCCCTTCCCCATACTCAATTGTCGCATGTTCTTTGTTTTTATCAATTTCAATAATTTTACCAGGTATTGCTAGGCACACAACTACTAAGTTATAATAGATAATTTTATAAAACTATGGGAAGAAAATAAAAAAAAGAGAAATTTAAGCTATTTTTAATTTGGAGTGTATTCACCCCAGATATGCGGTGCAGGGCCAAAAACACTCATTATTCTACCAACAAAATATTGGTCATTTTGAAATAAAAATCCTACTATTGGAGCCTTTGCTCCTTCCATATTTTCAATTCTTCCAACAAGGATTTTATTTCTGGAAATAAATCCTATTTTTCCAATCTGTTCTTGGTCTAAATTATAAATGTTACCAAAAACTCTTTTGAAATTACCAGCCTTATAAACACCTGCTAGATAACCATAAGGTTGTTTTACCCACGTTCCATTTTCATCTTTATAAATCCTACCAAATGCTCCAACAAAAGTGCCATCATAATCTTCTACTGGCGGAGTTGGAAGGGCTGTTATAGCTGGCATAAGAATAAATACTGTACATAATCCAATTAATATCAAAGTTTTTTTCATTTTTTTCACCTCAACAAATTATTATAAACTTCCTATTTTTATATTTTTACCGAAATCTCACCAAATTTTATTCCAAACTTAGATATAATAAAATACTTATTGCTATTATTTCAAAAATATTTAAGAAAAAACCTAAAATACCAAAACCTGAAGTACCCAAAGTTGTTAAAACACTTGGCAATTGTCTTATTGAATTATTAAAAAATGAAAATAAATAAGCTATTGAAAGAACTGATTTGATCAATAAAATACCAATAAAAAAGTTTAAACCTAGAATAAAACTGGATCTTGTTTTTCGATATGTATGAAAATAAATCCATAGTAAACTAATTAATAATATCGCATCTATGCAAATAATGGTAACTAACCAAATATAGCTATTAATTAAACGTTTTACTGTAGCAGAGCTAATATCGATATTTAAATCTTCAGCTGTTTTTTTAAATAAAATAATTCCAATATTTGAAATAATTTGTCCAATAATAATTCCAATTATCAAAAGACTTAGAATTATTAAAAATATTTTCATCTTAGGGCTTATCTCATTTTTATAAGGATTATCTTTCATATTTTTCCACCTTTTAATTTTTTATTATCTAATATTTTTTTTTCCAAATTTTTTCCCAAATCTCATTAAATAATTCAATATTATTTTCTAATAAGTCTGAGGGAAAATAGAATTTATTATATTCTTCACTTGAAGATATTATAAGTCTATTTTTTTGAAGAACTTGTAGATGATGTTTTATTGTTTTGTAATGTAAATTTAATATCTTAGAAAGCTCATTAGCATTACAAGGCTTTTCAATAAGCTCTTTTAAAATACGTGCTCTATTTTGACCACCGGAGGATCCTATAAGAATCCAACGTAGAAGTCTTTTTTCATCCTTCATTATATTTAGCCATTAAAGATATAATTAGCTTGCTTTAAAAGATTTATTAACTTATTATTCATTGTTAAACAGTTAAATCTAAATAGAATAATATGTTTAAACCCTTTAGTCTTAATTTGTGGTAGGTTAAGATATGAAGGAATTAGAAAAAACAACTTCTATTTGCCCATTGTGTTATCAAGAGGGTAACATACATAAGATTAATGCAAAAATTGTCGAGGATGATAAAAAAGTTTATATCACAAAAATTTGTGATAAACATGGTTCTTTTAAGGACATATATTTTGGTGATGTTGATCTTTATAAAAGATGGATGAAATTCAAAGTAACTGGTGAACCAGCTCCAGATGTTAAAGTAAAAGTTTTTGACGAACCAGCTTTATATGATGTACACAAGTCTCAAACTGTTTTAACTAATATTTTGGTTACAAACAGATGCGACTTAAGATGTAGTTATTGTTTTATGAACGCTGGCGCCTCTGGTAGAGTATATGAACCAACGTTAGAAGAAATTAGAAAATTACTAATACAAGCAAGAAAAGCAAGACCACTTGGATCAAAAGCAGTTCAAATAACAGGTGGTGAACCTACAATTCGTGAGGATTTAATTGATATAATAAAAATGGCAAAAGAAATGGGCTTTTCACATATTCAACTAAATACAAATGGTTTGAAACTTGCTAAAAGTGTTGAATATTGTAAAGAAATTAAGGACGCCAAGGTAAACACTGTTTATATGAGCTTTGACGGTGTAACAAAAGATGTAAACCCATGGATAGATTTTAATAAAAAAGCAATAGAAAACTTAAGAAAAGTAAATTTAAAACTAGTTTTAGTCCCTGTTTTAATTGGTGACAAGAATGTTCAAGAAGCTGGAAAGATTGTTAGATTTGCTCTTGAAAATATGGATATTATACGTGGTGTAAATTTCCAACCTGTATCATTCTGCGGAAGAATTACAAGAATAAGTGATGAAAAACGTGAGAAACAAAGGGTTGATTATGTTAAAATGATGGAAGCCATTGAAAAAGAATTTGACGGTCAAATATCAAGAGATGATTTTTATCCTGTTCCTTTTGTATTTCCAATTTCTAAGTTAATAGAACTACTAAAAGGCGAAACACAGGTTGAATTTACAGCCCATCCAGGTTGTGGTGGTGCAACATACATCTTCATGGACAAAGGAAAACCTATACCTGTAACACGTTTTATTGATGTGGAAGGTTTACTTAATTTTATAAATGAAGAAAGCAAACTAAAAGGTCCTTTAAAGAAAATTAGAATCGCCTCAGCTTTTCTAAAAAATATAGATAAATTTGTTGATTACAGTAAAGCACCCGAAGGTTTTAATCTCAAAAAATTATTAAAAGATGCAGCACTGGGTGGTAGTTATGATTCACTGCGTGGTTTCCATTATAAAAGTTTATTTGTTGGCTCTATGTGGTTCCAGGATGCTTTTAATCTAAATGTTGATAGATTGGAGCGATGCGTAATACATTACACAACAGAAGAAGGAGTTGTACCATTTTGTACTTATAATGGAATAGGTATTGGTGAAGAAATAAGAGACAGGCATTCAATTCCAATTTCTGAATGGGAGAAAAAAACAGGTAAAAAAATAAAAGATGATCTTAGAAAAGATGTAGCATTAACCTAACTATTTTACTCTGCAAATACATACTTTATTATCCACATAATCAAAATCCCCAAAATAAAAACAAATAAAGTCCCCATGTATTTTTTCATATTCAACTCCTTTTTAATCTCAGGTATTAAATCAGTTGCAGCAATGTAAATAAATCCTCCAGCTGCAAAGGGTAATAAAAATGTTACAATCTGTTCAATATTTTTTGATAAAAAAAATCCAATAACTCCACCAGCAACTATGGTTAATGCAACTAAAAAATTAAGAGCTAGAGCTTTCTTTTTTTGAAACCCACCATAAATAAGTACCCCAAAATCACCTATTTCTTGTGGTATTTCATGTGCTGCAACTGCAATTATTGTTGAAAAACCTAAGGATATAGACGCGCTAAAACTTGCTGCAATAATTAAACCATCAATAAAATTATGAACAGAATCACCAACTAAGTTCATATATGAAAAAGTATGAACGTCACAATGACCATTATGACAATGCCTCCAATGCAGTACTTTTTCAATTACAAAAAATAGAATAAATCCTATTAAAATAAAAATAAATGCATCAATGTTATTTTTTTCTACTTTTTCAACAGCTTCAGGTATTAAATGAAGAAAAGCCCCACCCATTAAAGCCCCTGCTGAAAGACTCACTAAAATAAGTAAAATTTTTTCTAACAATTTTTCTTTTATTAACAATGTAAATATTCCAACAAATGCAATAAGTGCAATTAAAAAAGTTGAAACAATAATATAAACAAGGTTAATCATATTTACACAAGACCTCAATCTTACTATATAAAACTCATATAACTATTTTTTTAAAATTTTTCCAAAACTTATAAAAATCAAACATAATCAATAATCTACATCATTTCACAAGAGTTTTTCTAATTAATAAAAAGGAAATATCCTTTAAATTTTTTAAAATTTACATTGTTTGGAATTTAAATTAAAAAAGTATAAAAGTTAAAACACTGTTGATTTACCGTGAAAATTAAGACATGGTTTATGTTGAAAATGTAAAATCAATTTCAATTGAGTTAACTTCTACTTTAAAAAAAATTTTCAAAGAAAATATGTTTGCAACAAAAGCAATAAAATTTACCTTAAAAGTAAACAATGATTGGAATGATGAAAAAAGAGGATGTTTTTCAGATACAATATATGATATTACTCGTTACTGGAGACTTTTATGGTATTTAGCAAAAAAAGAACCATCATTTAACCAAAAGGATCTTTTAGAAATTGTTGAAATATATTTGTTTTATAAAAAAATAGTACCTGGTAATGAGGATTTAGTAAATCGTTTAAATAAAGCCCAAAAAATAAGAGCCTTAAGAGAATCAATACCAGATTGGCTTGATAGACTAGGGCAGAGAGAAATTGGTAAAAATTGGAACGATGTTTTAAAGGTCTTAAATAAAAAACCAGAATTAATAATAAGAGTAAATACTTTGAAAAAAACCAAAGAAGAATTATTAGACGTTTTTAAAAATGAAAAAATAATTGCAGAAAAAATTAACTTGGTTCCAGATGCGTTATTAATTAGTAAAACAAACATTTTCAAATTAAAAAGTTTTCAAGAAGGTTTCTTCGAAGTGCAGGATATTGCTTCACAAATGGTTTCTATTTTTTTAGAACCAAAACCAGGTATGCTTGTTGTGGATGCTTGTGCTGGTGAAGGAAGTAAAACGCTTCATATTGCTGCGCTTATGAAAAACCGTGGTAGAATAATTGCAATGGATTTACAAGATTGGAGGCTTAAACAGTTAAGAAAAAGAGCAAAAAGAGCTGGTGCTTATAACATAGAAACAAGACAGATAACATCATCTAAGTCTTATAAAAGACTTAAATTTAAGGTAGATAGATTATTGCTTGATGTGCCATGTTCAGGGTTAGGCACTCTTAGGAGAAACCCAGATATTAAATGGAAGATATCGTTTTCAGATTTAGAAAGACTTAAAAAAATACAAGCTCAATTACTTGAAAAATATTGTTGTTTGTTAAAACAAAATGGAAGATTGGTTTATTCAGTTTGTAGTATTCTTCCATCTGAAGGAGATGATCAAATAAAAAGTTTCATTGAAAAACAAGATAAAAAATTCGAACTTGTAAAAGAAAAAATACTCAGTCCAGATAAAGATAATACAGATGGATTTTATATGGCTTTAATAGAACGTAAATAATTTGAATAATTAAACTGGTTGGTAATAGTATGAAAATACTCTCATGGAATGTAAATGGTATTAGAGCAGCTGATAAAAAAGGATTATTTGATTTTATTAAAAAAGAATCACCAGAAATTTTATGTTTACAAGAGATAAAGGCAACGCCAGAACAACTACCACCTCATTTAAAAAACCCGCCTGGTTACCATGTTTTTTTTAACTCAGCTGATAGAAGTGGATATAGTGGTGTAGCAACATTTACAAAAAATAAACCAATCGATGTTAAAACTGGTTTTGGAATAGAAAAGTTTGATAAAGAAGGTAGAATTTTAATAACAAAATTTCCAGATTTTACACTTTTTAATATTTATTTTCCAAATGGAAAACAAAGCAAGGAACGCTTAGATTACAAATTAAAATTTTATGATGCTTTTTTGGATTATGCTGACGATTTAAAAAACAAGAAAAACAATATTGTTGTCTGCGGAGATTTTAATACAGCTCATAAAGAAATAGATCTTGCAAGACCTAAAGAAAATGAAAAAATTTCTGGATTTTTACCAATTGAAAGAGCCTGGATAGATAAATTTATTGAGCATTGTTATGTGGATACTTTTAGATATTTTAATAAGCAACCAAATCAGTATACTTGGTGGGATTTAAAGTCACGTGCAAGAGAAAGAAATGTTGGCTGGCGTATTGATTATTTTTTTGTAAACAAAGAATTCATGCCTTTTGTTAAAAAAGCATTTATTATGCAGGATATTTTAGGCTCTGATCATTGCCCAATTGGTATAGAAATAAAACTATGATTTGAGGAAAATCAATGCAAGAATCACTTGATTTTATATACAATGAACAAAAAGAGCTTTTTACATTGGGTAAAATTTCCGCACTTCTTAGCTGGGATCAAATGACTTATATGCCAGCATTGGGTGCAGTAGAAAGATCAGAAAAAACCGCTATTATTTCAAAGATTATACATAAAAAAATTGTTTCAAATAAATTATGGAAACACATAGATATTTTATGTAAATCAAAAAATTTTGAAAAGCTTTCAGACAGGGATAAAAATGTTGTTAGTAGATTAAAAAAGGATGTTGAAAAAGCCCGTAAAATTCCAAATGATTTTGTTGAGAGATTTGCAAAGGTTACAACTTTAGCTTATCCTGCATGGCAACAAGCAAGAGAAAAAAGTGATTATAACATATTTTCTTTTCATCTTCAAAAAATAGTTGAACTTGAAAAAGAATACTGTGATTACATAAATATTCCTGGTCCTAAATATAACAGTTTACTTGATAATTTTGAGGAAGGAATGACATTTGATAAATTGAAAAAAGAATTTGATTTTCTGAAATATCAACTTGTTGAGATTCTTGAGAAAATAAAATCATCTGAAATTTATGAAAAACAAAAACCTTTTAAAAAAAGATTAAACATAAAAGAGCAAAAAAAATTATGTGAATTGATTTTTGACAGAATGCTTTTATCAAAGGATAGAGTTAGACTTGATGTTTCAACACATCCTTTTACAATTTCTATAGGTTATGATGATGTTAGAATTACTACAAATTTTGAACGTGAAAACCCATTGTTTTCTTTTTTTTCAACTATCCATGAGGCAGGTCATGCACTTTATGAACTGGGTTTACCTAGAGATAAATTTAAAGACACGGTGATTTCTGATGCCCCATCCTTGGGTTTGCAAGAGTCGCAATCGCGTTTTTGGGAAAATATGATCGCCCGTAGTAAGAGTTTTTGGAAATTTTTTTATCCTATTCTGAGGAAAACATCTTCAAAAAAATTTAATAATTTGAGCATGGAAAAGTGGTATAGATATATAAATCAAGTTAAACCTTCTTTAATACGTGTTGAGGCTGATGAGCTAACCTATTGTTTGCATATAATACTTCGTTTTGAAATTGAAAATGATTTAATTAATGATAAAATTAATGTCAAGGAGTTACCAGTTGTTTGGAATGCAAAAATAAAGGAAATGCTAGATGTTATCCCTAAAAATGATAAAGAAGGTGTTTTGCAGGATATGCATTGGAGTGGTGGAAGTTTTGGTTATTTTCCAACTTATTCTATTGGAAATATTTATGCTTCTCAGCTTTTTAAAAAATTATGTGAAGTAAAACAAAACATTTTTTTTGATATAGAAAAAGGTGATTTTTCAAATATTATTAACTGGTTACGTGAGCATGTTCATAAGTATGGTAGACTCATGACAGCTGATGATATTATTAAAAAATCTTGTGGTGAAGGATTAAATTCAAAGGTTTTTATAGATTATTTAAAAGATAAATATTTTGAATTATATGAGATTTAATAAAATGAAACAAAGCCAAATTTTTTTTATCAAAATACTGATTGCATTAACTATATTAATATTATAATTTTAACATTTGGTTAATAAATTATTATCTTATAATAAAAAAAATTTGTAAATATAAAATAATGAGTAAGAACTGTAATAATAAAAAAATTTTATCCAAAATTATATAAACAGTAAGGTACTTAACAATAGTTAACATTATAATTATTATATAAAAATTAAAATCATAAAAAATAACATGCAAAACACTAAATGGAGGCAGGTAATTATGAATAAATTAATAAAAAAAAGCTTATTTTTTTTTATTGTTTCACTTTTTTTAATCACAACAAGTTCATCAGCTGTTCAAATTGTTTCAAAAAAATCAGACATCATTAATAAAAAACAAACCACGTTGCTAAATGATGAAATAGAAATCACTTTTACAGTTAAAGAAATTAGAGCATATGACAATCTTGATAAATTTAGTGACCCTGATTTTTATGTTGTTTTAAACATCGATGGTGAAAAAATAAAAAGTCCTGTTTGGAAAAATCAGAAATACGTTAAAGAAGAATGGTCTTATACTTTTCCTGCCCCTTTAAACAAAGATAACATAACAATTATAATTGAACTATGGGATCAAGATGTAGGATTTGATAAACTGTGTGATCTTACAAAAAATGATGATAATAAAAAACAGGATCGTGCTGCAATAATAAATTATCATATTCCAACAGGTCATTGGTATGGATCAGATTATCTATTTCCTTATTCAACACTTTATGATGAAAGCGGTTATGGTAGATTAAATGGCTGTGATGATCATACCTATAATATTAATGATAGGGATTGCGAGCTAATATTTGATATAACCCAAACCGATATTGATGGGGATGGCATACCACCTTGGGTTGAAGTTAATGTTTATAAAACAGATCCAACTGTTAATGATACTGGTAGAGATGATGACAACGATGGTGTTCCAATAGAATGGGAGTATAAATGGGGGCATTATTTCCATTATAATTGGTGGAATGAAACTGTAGAAAGTTATTGGTTTTATAATCCTTTCATATGGGAAGATCATGCTCATTTTGATTTTGATAAAGATGGTCTTGATAATATTGAAGAGTATAAAACCTCCAAATGGGGATCTAATCCTTATAGACAGGATATATTTCTTGAACTAGACCAAATGGAGATTGGAGAAAACGAAAAAGGTGAATACATACCTGATTTGTCAAAAGAAATGTTGCGTGATGCTTTCGGAAAACGTAATATAATGTTTTTGATTGATGATGGTTGGATGGGTGGTGGAGAATTAATACCATTTAATGAATCAACACCTAATGAAGATTTAAGAAAATATTATTATCAATATTTTCTTCATGAGGATTATGACAACTGGCGTCAGGGAGCATTTCACTATGCATTAATTCTTTATAATTCAACTCGTACAGGTTTTTGTTTTTGGGGAGGTGACGAAAATTATCCATATTTAGACAGTTTTCAATTAAATAGAAAAATTAATGAACAAAAAATTTACGAATGGCCACTTTTAAATATTATTGTTAATAAAAAACTTGATCGATACTACCGCAAATCTGTATTGTATGCAAGTGCTATGATGCATGAAACAGGCCATATATTAGGAATAAACGGTTTTAACACTCCAGGTTGTGATAATCCCAGTACATATTTTCCCTGGCAGAAAGGCTGGTGGAGATGGAGATTTTATAGAAGCTGCATGAACTATGCATTTGTATATCAGATTGTTGATTACTCAGATGGTTCTTGTAGAAAAAACGATTTTGATGATTGGGCAAGAATAGATTTAACATTGTTCCAAGGATAATTATCAATTAATAATATTTTTTAATTGATTTACGTATTTACATATAAAATTATTTAGTAATAATTTATTCCTGTTTACTGAGGTGTTAGAATTTGTCTAAACTAGTATTGGTAAGACATGGTCAATCTCAATGGAATCTTGAAAACCGTTTTACAGGCTGGGTTGATGTTCCTTTATCAAAAAAGGGGATCCAGGAAGCAATATCAGCTGGTAAAAAACTAAAAAATTATGAATTTGACGTAATGTATGTTTCGCATATGCTTAGAGCAATTCAGACTTTACATTATATCATCATTGAATCTCTAAGTAAAAAAACACCTATTATTAAACATGAAGATAAAAGAATAAGTAAATGGGAACTAAATTATACAAGTGATCCCAAAAACGAAATCCCTGTTTATCAATCAGTTGAGCTGGCTGAAAGATACTACGGGGATTTACAGGGACTTAATAAACAAAAAACCATGGAAAAATATGGTGATGAGCAGGTTAAACTTTGGAGACGTAGTTTTGATATAGCTCCTCCTAATGGTGAAAGTTTAAAAGATACTTCACAGCGAACCATCCCTTATTTTAAGAAGCATATTTTAAAGGATTTAAAAAATGGTAAAAATGTTCTAGTTTCTGCTCATGGTAATAGTTTAAGATCCATTGTTATGTATCTAGAAAACATCTCAGAAAAAGAAATTCCAAATGTTGAGATTCCAACAGGAATCCCAATTGTTTACACGTTTGATGATAAAATGGTTTTAATTGATAAAAAATTACTGTAATACCCAAATAATAAATACCTGTTTTTATATTAACCTAAAAATTTATAAAAAGTGGTAAACAATGATTCAAAAAAAGTACAATGTCCAGATTGTCATACAATTCTAACCTGCACTGGTAATCCAGGGGACGTTGTAAAAGTAAAATACCACTTTTGTGGAAGATTAGGCAAGGTAACATTTAAAACACATGTTGCTTCAAATGAAATTGCTATAGAGGTTTCTAATTTAACAAAAGTTTATGGTGATATTGTTGCTGTTAATAATATTTCTTTTTGTGTTAAAAAAGCAGAGGTTTTTGCATTCTTAGGACCTAATGGTGCTGGAAAAACAACCACGGTTGAGATGATAGAATCAATTCGTGAACCGACCTCTGGTTCTATTAAAATTCTTGGTAAGGATATTAAAACCTCTTTTAATGAAGTAAAAGAAAAAATTGGTATTTTAACTCAAGAGTTTCGTTCTTTTGAACGATTAACTGTTAAATAAACATTAAAGTATTTTACAAAATTATATGAAAAAAGAGCAGATATTGACAATATTCTTCAAATGATGGATCTATTGGATTATCAAAAAATGTTATATAAGAATCTTGCAGGAGGTTTAAAACAACGAGTAGGAGTGGCAATTTCGCTGGTAAATGATCCTGAAATTGTTTTTCTTGATGAACCAACAACAGGATTGGATCCAAAAGCAAGACGTGAAGTTTGGAATGTTATTTCTGGTTTAAAAAAGCAGGGTAAAACCGTCTTTTTAACAACACATTACATGGAAGAGGCAGAGTATTTAGCTGATCATATTGCTATAATACACAAAAGAAAAATCATAGCTGAGGGATCACTTGATGATCTTATTCAAAAATATGAAACAGGTGCTGTTCTTCATATTAAAAAATGTTCAGATAACAATGCAGCAGAGATCCTAAAAGAAAAAGGTTTTATAGCAGAATCTGAAGAAGATAATGGTATTTCTGTTAAAATAGACAGTAAAGAAAGAGTTCTTGAGGTTTTAGCAGAATTAAAACATGCATGTATTGATTATGATAGTATTGATATTAAACGTACTAATCTGGAAAAGGTTTTTCTTAATCTCACAGGTGCAAAACTAATGGAGGAAAATACATGAAACCACGTATTATAATAACCGATTTTGTTGCAAGTATAAAAGGATGGATTAGAAGTCGTGGTACTATTTTCTGGTCTATTGTTTTTCCTGTTATGCTGATTTTTTTTTTGGTGCTATTTTTTCAGGTAATGATACTCCTACCTATACAATTTATGTTCAGGATTTAGATGAATCTAATTGGTCTCAAAATTATATTGACATGTTAAAAAATATTTCAGTGTTAAAGGTTGAAAAAATTCCTAAAGAAATAGATATCACAGATTATATCAAAGAAAAAGATTTAAGAGGTGCATTACTCATTCCAGAAGGATTTGGAAGCAAGGTCGAGCAATCGTTTTATGATCAAAATGTAACAGTAAATCTTTCATTTTATTTTGATCCATCTGATCAAGGCTCAACAGCTGTTGTGCGTAGTATCATAAGCAGCAGTCTTGAGGAAACAAACCTTTTTCTTACAGGCGGTAGGCATGTAATAGGTATGGATCAGGTAAGTACTATTACTAGTAAATTCAAGTTTATTGATTTTTTCATACCAGGTATGATTGGTTTTACAATTATGCAGATTTGTATATATGGAAGTATTGAAAGGAATACAAAATACAGAAAAGATGGCATTCTTAGAAAACTTCAAACAACTTCTATAACAAGAACAGAATGGATTTTTGCAAAAATGCTGTTTATGTTGTTTCTCTCATTTTTCTCAACAGCAGTTGCAGTCATTGTTGGAGTTCTTGTATGGGGTGTTGTAATCAACATTAATTTTTGGATGATTGCAATTATTATTGGTAACAGTTTTCTTTTTTCAGGGCTTGGAATGATTATTGGACGTTTTGTAAAAGAAGAAGAAACTGCTGATACAGCAGCAGGTGCTATTTCTTTTCCCATGATGTTTCTTGCAGGTACTTTTTCCCATTGCAACAAATGCCACAATTTCTTCAAGACTTTGCTAAGATACTTCCTTTATATTATGTTAATGAGGGTTTAAGAAATTCTATGATCAATCTAGATTATGAAAAAGCAACATACTACACAGTTATCGTTTTAATATTTGCATGTATGTTTTTTGTAGCAGGTGTACTTTTAACTAAATGGAAAGAAGACTAAATATTCCTGTTTATGTTTTAAAACATGTGTTTTTAAAAAAAGAAAAATCAAGATTATTCCAATCATTAAAATCTCCAAAACCATGAGTACCATCTGAAAATGTAAAAATTTTGTATTTGTATTTATAATTCATGCAGCTTTTATAATTGTAATATTTCCACCATTGCATACTAAAAGGAATTAAAGTTTGTTGGTTATCAATTCCTTCATAAGTGTCAACAATAAGTCTTAATGTATGGCCAAGATGATGAATTATAGCACCAGTTATAAGTTGTTCTTTTGAAATCAGAGGATTTTTAAGTTTTAACCAATCAGCTGATACAGCTATTGAATCAAGGTTGTTCCAACCAAAAAATGGGAAATTTAAATCTGGGCAGTAACTACAGATAATTGCATAACGGAAGATTCCTTTTCTTGGATTATTTAAATCATTATGTAAAAAATAATCCCAATAAATATCAACTAAATTTGTATAAGAAAATTTTTTTTCAGTAAAAGGTATTTCTTCTCCGCCTCCAAGCTTTCCTGTATCAAAATGTAAGTTTATATCATTTTTTTCAAAAGTTAAAACTAATTCTTCAAATAATTCTTCTGATGGTTTATTTGACTGATTAGTATTTGTTGATTCTAACCAGTCTATTTCTAAAAATATGTCTTTTATAAAAGGATTTGAGCCCCATTGATCTGTAAAACATTCTTCTATGTTATCTAACCCGTCTTTATCTGGATCTAGATTTTTATGATCATCCCAAATATTTGGATTGTATCCCCATTTTTCTTCCCACCAATCTGGAACATTATCATTATCTGAGTCTTTTTCTGGAAAAATTATTTCTTTTTCTGTTGGATCAAAAGTTTCATCAACCATATAATAATCGTTTTCTTTCCAGCCTGCCCCGATATCTTTAAAAGGTTTTATTGACCATGGAATGCATCTTATTTTGCATAACAAAAATGTGATTTTATCCCTTTTTATTGTTTCTAAATATGATGGTCCTAAAAATGAGCCCCACCAATTTTTTCTAGCAACACATTTTGAAAAAATCGAATATATTCCAAATAAATTGTTTTTTTCTATATTGTTTTTTTCAATAATACAAGAATTTCCTTTTTCAATATAAAAGCCATATCTAAGGTTATTTTTTATATTACAATTTGACACTAAAACATTTTTTGATGGCCTTCGCATTATTATCGCATAATGTGTGTTTAAAACAATATCACAGTTGATAATCTCAATTGTTTTTGATAAAGATAAACTTACACCTACACCATTGTGTCTTATAATATTGTTTTTCAGGCTGATGTTTATACAATCAATTATGAAAATACCTCCCAGATTTACAGTATTGTCACTTATATTGCAATGGCTTATTTCTATATCTTTTGAGTCGTTTAATAGAATTGCAATACCGTTTGTGTGAGCGTAACAATAATTTATTATAATTTTATCTGATTTTTCAGAATTTATTGCTATTGCATTGCCTCCAAAACATGAGGTTGTAATAAAATTGTTGCTTGATGATTCTAATAATACTCCGACTGCATTTGTATGAAAAGTACAATTTTCTATTGTATTGTTTTTGCTATTTTTTAAAAATAATCCTATTTTAGATCTATAAATAGTACAATTTTTTATTAAATTATTTTTAGAATTTACTATAATTCCTGCATCTTTTGTAAAACCACCTGTATTTCTAATTGTAAAATTTTCTAGATACACATTTTCAGAAGTAATATTTATTATATTTTTTTCATAAACTCCATCAATTATTGTACTACTTTTATTTTCTCCTACTATGGTTAACTTCTTATCAATTATAAAATTTTCATGATAAACTCCTGAAAAAACATAGATTAAATCTTTATCTGTTGAATTGTTAATTGCTTGATGTATGTATTGAAACGGGTGTTGAATTGAACCGTCCCATGGTCCATTTGTGTTGTTATCATCTACGTAAATAATATTTTTTGTAAATGTTATTTTAAAATCTTTTTTTTCTACAGTTGCAGAATTAATATTTAAGTTTAAAATTAAAAGCAGAATAGTTGTTAGGGCTATTATTAATCTTTTTTTCATTTTAATAATAGATTATTTCTTTCTAATAAATAAATTTATCTATTTATTATTATAAAATTTTTGATAAATTCTTATAAAATTATTTTTTTAAAAAAATAGAAATTAATATATATTAAATAAAACAAATACATAAATTGAATAATGTTATCAAATCTCATGATTTGAAGAAGGTTAAAAAATGTTAATTGTAGGACAAATTTCCAGTGAAGAAGAAAGGAGAGAAATCTGGATAATAGCCCAAATTTTTACGGTTGAGCAAAGATTTAGATATCTTGGTAGGCAACAGAGAAGGCAAAAGTGAAAACTAATTATTCTCCTGTTAAACTTTTTGTTCCAATTAGTGTTTTTGTATCCACAACGCCTTTTAATGATCTAATCTTTTTTATTACAACCTCACCAATACTATCAATATCAGGGCATTCAATTTTAACAAGAATATCGTATTCTCCAAACAAAGGATGAACCTCTGTTATTTCTGGTATATTGGTTGTAAGTGTCTTATAAACATCTTTTTCATGTAATGGGCTTATTGTAAGTAATGCAAATCCTATGGCCATGAGACAATGAATAATAAAGGTATGTATTATATTTTTCTTTTATGTTCGAATTTAAAAATATTAGTAAAAAATAAATATTAGTATTGCATTATGTTAACAAGTAACAGGAGGTTATGATGGCAGGAAAAGCAAATAAATTTACAGGTATAACCAGTGTAGCAGAAAAAGAATTGGATTTACTATCTAGACACATAGATGTATTAAAAACAGTAAAAGATCATGGACCTATAGGCATAATTAGACTGTCTAAAATGACAGGTCAACCTCAGCACATGATAAGATATTCTCTAAGAACACTTGAAAAAGATGGAATAATAACACCTTCCCCACAAGGTGCTATAGTAACTGATAGAATTCATGAAACATTAGGTACACTTGAATCAACGTTAAATGAGTTCACAACAACCTTGCAGAATCTTAAAAAAAAATTAAAATAAATATAAAACTATCTGGAAAACAAAAATATATAATCCAAATCTTTTAATAAGATTTAATTAAAT
>JBNVCE010000012.1:19624-27167 GCA_050410885.1 Thermoplasmatota archaeon
TTTTTTTTTTTTTTTTTTTATATCTAAGTTAATCAGAAATAAAAAAATATTATAAACTAGAATCAACATTAGTGGTTGCTTAATAAATTATAAGATGAGGTAACAAAAATGATGAAAAAAATGTCTATTATAATATCTGCAACATTTGTTATATTAATATTATTAGTACCAATTTCTATTGCACAAGAACTGTCCTTCACTGATGACATAAATGATGTTCTAGATGCAGCAACAGGTAAAAAAGTTAGTAGACCAAATATTGATATTTATAAGATTTCCTGCTCAAAAAACGGTAAAGTAGTTGAATTAAAATTGCAACTTGTTAGTGGCGGTAAGATTCAAAATAAACTAACTATCTATTATGAAATAGGTTTAGAAACAGATTTAAATTCATACATGGCATTTTATGGAGGAGGGGAAATCGGAGTAGTAGATGAAAATGATAATGAAATAGACGTGATAGAAAATTCAGGTGTTGGAACCGATACACTAAGAATTTCGTTTAATTTAACAAGCCCTGATGAGGTATGTTTAAATCTTTCAGCATCAACTTTAGAATATTCTGTTGAGACAGAGGAAGGTTATTACGATGAATATCCTAATCAAATCGAAATAATAGAAGTTGATGCAGGTGGGCCTTACACAGGAACTGTTGGTAAACCGATTCAGTTTTATGGAAACGCTGATTATGAAGGCTCAAATTTAAAATGGTCCTGGGACTTTGGTGACGGAGGAACATCAGAATTAAGAAACCCAAAACATACCTATAATGAATCTGGAAATTACACAGTAACTTTGTTTGTAACTGTAACTGATTCTGAAGAAATAATGGGATATGATGAAACAACAGCTACTATAAAAGAAGCTGAAACTCCTTCCAATGGTGAAACTAAGGATTCAGGTTATGGTTTGATTGTTTTTATTGTTTTAATTATAATAGTTATAATTGTTGGAGTAGCAGTTGTGTTTTTCATCAGAAAAAAATAAAATCAATTTTTTAAATATTTTTTTGTTAGTTATCTTTTTATTTTAAAATCATATGACTACTTTAGAGGCGTAAGTTAATATGGTGAAAAAAGACAGTAAAAAAAAGGAAAAAGAAAGTAAATTTGCATATAAAAAGAAATCCGCTTGGGAAATTCTTACTAAAGATCAAATCAAAAATGCATTTACTTTTTGTGAAGATTATAAAAATTTTTTAAATGAAGCAAAAACAGAAAGAGAAGCAGTAAGCAAAATTTCTGAAATTGCAAAATCATGTGATAAAAAAATCAAAATTAACAAGGATAAAGCTGTGGCTATTATTGTTTCTGGTAAAAAACCAACTAGTGAAGGTCTTAGAATTGTTATTTCACATATAGATTGCCCCAGGCTTGATTTAAAACAAATACCACTTTATGAAGATACTTCTTGCAATGTTGCACTTTTTGAAACACATTATTATGGTGGTATTAAAAAATTTCACTGGTTAACAATACCACTTGCCTTACATGGAATTGTCATAAAAAAAGATGGTAAAAAAATAAAGTTTACTCTTGGTGAGAATGAATCTGATCCAGTATTTTCTGTTCCAGATTTACTACCTCATCTATCTCATAAAGTACAAGATACCAAAAAAATAAGCGAGGCAATACCTGGTGAAAGTTTAGATATTCTTATTGGTAGTCAACCTGCAAAAGGTGATTTTACTGAAAAAATTAAAGCATTTATTTTAGAGAAATTAAACAAAGATTATGGCCTAACTGAAGAAGATTTTATTTCATCTGAACTAGAGGCTGTACCTGCTTATAAAGCTCGTGACATGGGTTTTGATAGATCACTCATTGGTGCTTATGGTCAGGATGACCGGGCTTGTGCTTATACATCTCTTAGGGCAATAACTGATTTAAAAAATCCTGAGCACACAGCACTTGCATTATTTGTTGATAAAGAAGAAGTTGGTAGCGAGGGAAACACAACCGCTCAGGTTACATCGTTTTTAAGATCAATAATCAGAGAGATTAATCCAAAGGCAGATGTTGATGGTATTATGCTTAAATCAAAAGTTGTTTCAGCTGATGTTAATTCAGCTGTTACACCTAATTACACAGATGTTTTCGAACTTAAAAACGCATCTACTTTAGGTTACGGTGTTGTTATGTCTAAATTCACTGGCCATGGTGGCAAGTATTCTGCAAACGATGCATCAGCTGAATATGTTTCTGAGATTAGAACTCTTTTAACTAAGGAAAAAATACCTTGGCAAACAGCAGAACTAGGAAAGGTTGATAATGGCGGTGGAGGAACGGTTGCAAAATATTTTTCAAGACTTGGAATGGAGGTAATTGATTTAGGTCCCGCTGTTATGAGTATGCATTCACCGTTTGAAGTAACTAGTAAAGTTGATATTTACTCAACTTACCTAGCATATAGTGCTTTTCTAAAAAGTTGATTATTATTTTTTTCATTTTTTTAAAGTATTTTGTTTTTTATTTCTTCTAAAATGTTTTTAGAACCATTTTGGCAATATTCAGGATCACATTTTTTATCTATTTTTGTGGCAACAGGAAAACCAGCTAGTCTCATCATTGGTCTCGTTGATTTTTTACCATGTTTCCATCTACCATAAAACCAATGAGCGAAGAAAAAAGTAGGTCCAATATATTTTTGTAAATCAGGAGCCCAGAAATCAATATTGTTTCTCCAACATTTTGATATTACCTCCCATTGTAACTCTGTTAAATTGTTTAAATCTGATCTTCTACAGTTACCCAAAATAGCTTCTTTTAATGGAATAAAAAGTACAGGTGTGTAAAACATTTTTGCACTATGGTTTTTTAAATCATCTATTAGATTAAGCGTAGCAATAACATCTTCTTCTGTTTCATCAGGTTGTCCTGTCATAATAGTGCAAAGTGGCCACCAGTCGTAATCATTCAGAATTCCTATTGCTTCCACAACAAGATCAGGCCAGTTGTCAACCGTGTAAGGTAAGGCTTTACCTTTCATGTATTTCTTCATCAACCTTACACTACCTGTTTCAATTCCCATTTCAACAGAAATAAAAGGTTTTTTATATAAATTACTAGTACTAGGATTCCATTTAGTTTTCTCAATTAAAATAGGTGTTAACTCTTCAAGTAATTTTTTGTCATAAATAACTGGTGCAAATGATGCATGTGAAAGCAAAATGTATTGTACACCTGGATAAGAAGCAATTGATTTATAAAGTTTAACAACCTCCTGCCTATTAGGTATAAAATTCTTTTCTGACTTGTACAAAAAAATGTCTTCTGTTACTGTAAAAATAGATTTTGCTCCTTCTTTAATATTTATTTCAACCTCTTTCATTATGTGTTCAAGAGGAAAAGAATATTTTGTTCTCATAGTGGGACTACAGAAATGACAACCTCTGCCGCATCCCCTCATAATCTCAACCATTCCATAGGATGCAGCATGTTTTATCAAAGGTACTTTTTCTCTATCTGGTTTTTTTGCCTCAATATATTTTGGAACCTTTTCATTGTTTAACAGTTTCTTAAAAACATCAACAAGGTCTTTTTCTCCTTCACCTTGAAAAACAACATCAATTTTTAGTTTTTCTTGAGCATTTGTTTCTATTATCTGCCATGAACCTTGTCCACCAACAATAATCTTTGGTTTATATTTTAAAATAGAGGGATGGCTTACTAGCATTTTAAACTCTGAAGCATTTAATGCTTCACCACCAAAACCAATAAGTGAATTGTATGTTGTTGAAACATAAGCAAGGCCCATAGGATCCATACTTGAGATACCAACGACTTTTGTTTTTTTACCAATGAATTTATCAAGATTGTCATAATGTGATACAACAACATTTTTTTCACCAAACTCATCAACAAGAATTGATTCTACTTTTCTTAAACCATAAATTGTGCGTTTAGCAGTACCGTCTTTGTTACTTTCCAACTTTGATAAATGCTCTCTTAATGCATAACCTGATAATTTTTTTGGAAATGTACAGATAAATGCAGAGAAAGGATTGTTGTCATATTCATTTGCTTCAGCTCTAGATGCAGTTAGAACTATCGGTACACCATCTATTTCTGACTTGTTTTCCATAAAAAATTCCTCCTAGGATTTTGTAATTATTGTTTTGAAAACAGGGTCTTTTAATGTGTCTTGTATTTTTTTTAAAAAATCCCTCCAGGATAAAGTATCCCATGACCATTTTATCATGTCTTTTTTATGCAGTGCTAGTATTTTTAAAAAACTCTGCCAGTTGTATCCCTCTTTTTTTAAAGGTTTTGACCATCCAGCTTCTTTCCATAAGTAACTTGGGAGCCTATTCCCAAACCAGATCGTAAGAGTCTCAATTTTCATTTCAATTCTGTTGATTTCTTTACCAAATTGTTTTTTTATTATTGTTGGTTCAGGAGGAATTGACAATTTCATAAAAAATACCCCATATACTATGTATACAGGGGATGAATAGAGAATACATATTTATCTTTTTATAAAAAAACAATAAAACAATGGTAATTGTAAATTTTTTCTAAAAAACATTTAATATAAAATTAAACATTAATACACAATTAAATTGATCTGTTTAATTGGCGGAAATAAATATGAAATTTTTGTTTATTTATCCAGGAATTAACAATCTAGAATTAGGGCCTAAAAAATATTTACCAGTTGGTGCTCATGTTCCACCCATAGGTGTTTTGTATCTTGCAAAAATACTTGAATTAAATGGATATAAGGTTGAAGTTTTAGATTTAAATGCTGAAAAATTTGACTATATAAAAATAAAAAGAAAAATCATTTCATCTGATATTATCGGATTGACATTATATAGTGGTAATCGTTCACTTAATAATTCTTTAATGCTAGCAAAATTAATAAAAGAAATCGATTCCGACATACCTATTTTAATTGGTGGACCACATTGTAGTTATTTTCCCCAGCAGGCTTTAACAGATCATAAGGCAGATGTGTGTGTAAAAGGTGAAGGTGAACAAGTAATATTACCCATTGTTGAAGCAATAATTGGTAAAAAAAGTTTTTCAACAATCCCTGGAATTTATTATAAGAATGGTAATTCTATTAAGAAAAACAAAGAATCTAAACAAATAAAAGATCTGGATTCTTTACCTTTTCCAGCTCGTCATCTAGTTGAAAAATATGATTATGGTTATATTTTAGG
Source organism: Thermoplasmatota archaeon (assembly GCA_050410885.1). GTDB lineage: Archaea > Thermoplasmatota > E2 > DHVEG-1 > DHVEG-1 > JBNVCE01. Next base: position 24,792 of record JBNVCE010000012.1, read on the forward strand.
CTCAAAAATATCATACGGAAAAACAACTTCTATATTAACCTCAAGAGGTTGCCCTTATAAATGCAGGTTCTGTGGATTAAATTATATTGTACCAGGTTATAGAGTAAGATCTTTTGAAAACATAAAAAATGAACTCGAGGAAATTATTGATTCAGGATATAAAACCCTTGTTTTTGTTGACGATAATTTTTTACAAAACAAAAATCAAGTAGAAAAAATAATGGATTTTATAATACAAAAAAATGCAAAAATTCATATCTGGATTGAACAAGCAAGAGTAGATTCAGCTGATGAAAAATTGTATCAAAAAATGAAAGACGCTGGCACAGAAATTATAGATTTTGGACTGGAATCTGGATGCCAAGAGATTTTAGATTATTATGATAAAAAAATCACTCTTTCTCAGATTAGAAATGCTATAGATTTAAGTAAAAAAATGGGATTTTACGCAATTGGGAGTTTTATTATTGGGGCACCTGTTGAAACCAAAGAACAAATTGAAATTACTAAAAAATTTGCAAAATCATTACGTTTAGATGCTGCATATTTCTTTAATTTTCTATATATGATTGGATCGCCATTATGGCAAGAAGCAGTAAAAGAAAACAAAATTAAATCAGATGAATATTTTATTGTACCTGATAAAAACAAAGGTTTAGGAAATTTTACAGAAAAAGAATTAATTGATTATGTAAATAAAGTCTATTTCAGTTATTATTTCAATCCTAATCTTTGGTTTAGAGAAATTTTTTATGCTTTTTCAAAAAAAGATTTTCGTTTTTTAAAACTTGGACTAAAAATATTGTCTCCTTTTTAAAAATATGTAATAACAAAAAAGAAATTAAAAAATGTTTAATTAAATTTAAATGATTTTCCAATCATTATCTGTTTTGTTATTTGTAAACCTTGGAAAAATGTTCTTTTATCTTTAAATTTTAATACAACTTTACAAGTTCTTAACCAACGGCTTGGATTCATGAAAAAATTAATGTATGCAATTCTTGTAAAGTTCATTAGTTCCTCTGATGTAAAGTTACCAAGTCCTCTTCTGATGTCAGGAATAACCCTAAATTCATCAGTTCTGATTTTTCCTTGCTTAACGCAGTCTTCCCAAAATTTTGATTTATAAGTGTATTGAAAAAGATAAAATATCGCTGAATCCAATGGTAATGAAGATGAAAACTTAATAGTTTTTTTAATATGTTTTTTAGTTTCAATTGGAGAACCAATAATGAAAGTTGCAGTAACCAAAAAACCCATTTCTTTTGAAAGCGAAACCGCGTCTTTAATCTGCTGAATAGTTATTTTTTTATTATAGTAATCAAGAATTTCTTGGCACCCTGATTCTATTCCAAAATTTATCGCCTCTGTCCCGGCATCACGCATTTTTTCAAAAAGACTTCTGTCTGCAGCATCTATCCTAGCCTCCCATATCCAAAGTCTAAGATCCAATTTTTGTTTTATTATATAATCCATTACTTCTATCACTAGTTTTTTTCTTGAAATAAAATTGTCATCAACAAAAACAAGAGTTTTATACCCCTTGTTTGAAATGTCTTCAATTTCTTTTAGAATATTTTCTGATGAACGTAATTCAAGTTCAGGAATATGTGCATGTAGATTACAAAAATTACACCTATAAGCACATCCTCTTGAAGTAATAATTGAGGTTAACCTGCCCTTTGCTATTCTTTGACCATGCAAAAAACCATAATCATATTTATCCACTAAATGTCTAGCTGGATATGGAAGTTCATCTAATTTTAAATCAATTTTCGCAGATTTAGTATAATGTATTTTTTTACCTTTTCTAAAATAAATATTTGGAATTGAAGATAAATCTTTTTTCCCCATTAAAGCCTCAACTATAGGAACTATTAATGAATCTCCTCTCCCCTGAACACAGATATCTGCTTTATGATCAATTAATGATTGTTCTGGTAAAAGAGTACAATGAGCACCACCAATAATTATTGGAATTTCTGAATCAGATTCACGAATAATATCAGAGATTAATCTAGAATTTTTTTGTTCATATTCTTCACTGTAAATTGTCATACCAACTGCATCAAAGGATCTAATTATTTTTTTAATTTTATTTTCACTTATTTCCTCAGAATTACAATCAAGAATCTCTGCTTCGTAACCATTTTTTTCTAGCATCCCTGCTAAATACAGTAAGCCTAGAGGTGGAAGAAGTGCACCTGTTTTAATAAAATCTTTTGATGAAAATTCTAAAACTCCAGATGCAGGATGTATAAATAGGACTTTCATTTTTTCTCTCTAATTTATATTAACTCTTATATTTAGTTATTTCCCACGGCATTGGGACAGAATTAACTAGGTCTCATTCTTACAGTAAAAATGTTATGTAAG
>JBNVCE010000124.1:0-1349 GCA_050410885.1 Thermoplasmatota archaeon
GTTTGCAACTTCCTCTTGAGTTAAACACTTAATCTCAGAAATCTTTTTAATTGTTTCTGTTATAAAAGCCGGTTCGTTCTTTTTATTCTTATAAGGGCTTAACCAAGGAGCATCTGTTTCTGTAAGAATCTTGCTTAGAGGAACATTCCTTACAATATTTTGAAAATGATTACTCCTCAGAATAATTGGCGGAATCGAGATGTACCAATTGTTTTTGATTATTTCATTAACAAGATTTAAATCCCCTCCAAAACAGTGCATAACAACATTCTTTAAGTTAAATTCTTTAATGATGCTGATCGTTTCAGTTTCTGCATCCCTAGAATGAACTATGATAGGCTTTCTTAATTCCTTTGCCAAAAACAAGAATTTTTTAAACATCTTTTTTTGTTTTTCCCTCATAATTTGGTCCTTTACCCAATGATAATCAAGTCCTATCTCTCCAATAGCTATGATTCTGTTTTTTTGTTTTTTTATAAATTCAATCTCCTCTTCAATAAATCCATCATCAAATTTTTCTATGAATTCAGGATGCAAACCCAAAGCAGGCTTTACAATACTAAACTTTCTAGAAATTTCAAGAGTTCTTCTATTCGTTTCCTTATCAATTCCATTATTTATTATTACTTTAACTCCTGCGCCGATTGAATTAGAAACAACCTTTTCAAGATTCTCCCCATTGAATGAGTCTATATGAGCATGCACATCAACAAGCATCATAAAAACAGGTTTTTATTTTTTATTTTATAATTCTTTCTAAAATTTTTATAAAAAGTTTTATTTGAGAAAAATTTAAATAATGTTGTTTATTTAAAAAAATCAATGAGAAGATTACAAGCAAATCAACAATAAAAGCAAGAAAGATTAAAGCTCAACTTAACATTGAAATAATTTTTGTAATTCTCATATTAATAGTAGGAATATCACTTTTTCTATTACTCTTTAACTATAAATTTCCATCTTCTGGAAAAACCCTATATGAAAAAGCAGTAGAAAATTTTGGTGAGAAAATCTACATTTCTGAATTATTCTCAACAGAAACTTCACAAGGAAATAAAACCTTTGAAGTTAAAAGAATAATAACAAAAAGCATCATTTCAGAATACTTTGTTGATTCTCAAGGAAGAAAGGAACACCAAACAGAGAGATTGAACCTTTATTGCAACAATTCAAAAATGATTTACATTAAACTGCCAAAAAATGTTTCAATTGAATACATCTCTTTTAACATTACAAATGTCAAGAAATAATTTAAGAAAACAAAATAAAAAACAAAATTTTAGATAATTAAAATGAAAGCAAAAATGAAAAAAAAAGAAGCAGAAACAAAGTCAGAAAGAAAATTTATG
>JBNVCE010000124.1:1378-2744 GCA_050410885.1 Thermoplasmatota archaeon
TTGTTTTTTTGCAAATATTGCTTTTTATCACTCTCAAAACAAATTATATTATAGAAAAGAAAGTAAAGGCATATGAAAATTTTAATGATTCTAATTCGTATTATACGATAATGAACTTGCTAATAGATTCAGAAACAAAGCTTTCTTCTACAACGACAAAAAAAATAATGCCGAATGATGAAAAATTTGAAGACATGTTTATAATGATTTATGAAGAAAAAGACCCGTCAAGGTTTAAGATTTATAGCGTAAGTTATATTAAAATGCTTTATGATATGGGGCTGCTTTTAAATTCAAAAATAGCTGATAAAAATTTTTTCATAGCATACTGCCCAGAGATAAACTTGATAGAAGTTTATGATTCTAATTTTAACAACGAAGTTTTGAATTTTAAGCTTTCAAAATCATACTCTGTTTACAAGACAGGGGTTTCTTGCAGAAATGCGGTTGATAATTATGGAAGAGAACTTGATGTTTTAAACGGAGTTTTTTTGAAGGAAAAAACAAAATTAAGAACTAAAAATTTCAAAATTCTTGGTGCAGAACTTGCAAATAACATAATGAATGAGTACGGGGTAAGAGCTAATGTTTAATGAACAAAAATTAGATAAGAATTTGAAAAAAGAGTTTGATAAAAAAATTGAGAAAATAAATAATATTTTAATATTAATAGTTTTAGGACTCTCAATTATCAATTTTCTGTTTTTAACAAAAATTTTTATATTCAAAACTCAGGAAATTAAATTTCAGAATGACAAAATAGAGAATCTTTACAAAGAATCTCTAATAATAAACGACTTAGCTAATAAAAACTACTTAAAGAATCTTGAGCACAATTCAAACAATCTTATGTTCTATGACTTGTTCGTTGTTTTACAAGAAAATAATGAAACACTAGCATATAAAGTTGGAAAGATTGCCAAGGATTACTCCTACATTGGAAATGTAATAAATGAAGTTATTGATTCCAAAAATATTGTTTTTATGCTCTGCCCGACATTCAATGTTCTGTCAGTTTATGAGCGGAGAAACTTTAACTTTAATCCTTCATACACAAGATACTCTTGTTCAGAAAACTCTGAGTGGACAATGTTCATGAACGAGAAAGGAGATTTATACGATGTTTTGTTTGGCATTTACAGAGGAAATTATTTTGGCAAAGAAGAGAATATAACAATAGAAAAATTAAGCCCTGTTCATTACAAAATTATGGACAGGAGAGGAGTTTTAACAATTGAAAACGCTAGGATTTATGAATAAAAAATGAAAGCTGCAAAAAAATCAAAAATGCAAAAAATTTTGAAATTATTAACAATCATTTTAACAACTATTTTAATAGTACTAAATCTAAATTTGGCAAATGCAG
>JBNVCE010000125.1:0-1243 GCA_050410885.1 Thermoplasmatota archaeon
AATAATCAACCCTTATGACAAAAAAACAATAGGTTATTGTTCAATAAAAGCGAATAACAAGGTAAAAACCTGCACTTATAATTTTCCATTTACTTTTTACATATTGAGCGGTGAAAAATGCAATTATGTTGAGTTTAATGTTGTTAAAGAAGTTTTTAACATAGGAAATAAGTGTAATGAAAAAAATCTAAATTGTTAAACGATGGTTTTTTATGAGTGAGGAAGGTTCTGGTGGAACAGAGGAGAGCTTAAATAATTTAGGAGGAAGCATGATTGGAGTTATAATAATAGTAACATTAGTTAGCATTATAGCCTTAATTGTTTATCCTTATCTTCCAGGAAACAAAGCAAGATTTACAGTAGCTCAATCTTTTAATAGGTTGTTCAATACAATAGACAATTCTCTTGTAAAGGATGGTGATAGTGCAACAGATTTTTTTAATTTGATTGATAACTTTATTCTTGTGGGTTTTGGAAAAAAGGGTTTTAATGATTTTGTAAGATTTGATTGCGGAGGGAAAAAAAGGATTGAGAAGCCGGATATCTGTGGTGAAAACGCTTGTATTTGTGTTTGCAAGAAACATGATGATTGCAAGGACTTTCATGATTGTAAATTATTAAAAGAAGATATTGAAAACATAATAGTAAGTGAAAAAATAAAGTACAATAGCGGAACTCAAATAGACCCTAATGATGAAAGCAAAGGTTATTTCTTATTTTTCTTAAACAATCCTTTTGCGTATATTAGTAAAGATGATGATAGCAAGATAGTTCTGTCATTGAAAAGAGTTGGAAATGATATTTTAATTTCAGAGTATAAACCTTAAACTTAAAGAGTAGGAATAAAATTTTGATTGAAAATGAAATTAAAGAAAATAAATAAAAATTTAAAGAATGGTTCAACTGACTGGAGTTTGATAGAACTTGGAAATTTATTAATTATAGCTATAATTCTAATCGCTTTGATAATTTATGTTTCAAGGTTTGCAAAGAATAGGGCATATGAAGAGTTGTTTCTTTCAAGAGATGTTTCTTTAGTTATTGAGGCTGTTCAATCATGTCCTGGAGATTTAAATTACAATTATCCAATAAACAGTTCAAAAACAGGCGCTAGAATAAACATTGTAAATAATTCTGTTCTTGTTAGTTTCTTTGAAAAAGAAAATCCTGTTCATTACTGGTTTTCAAAAAACTCTAACCAGAAGATAATATTTGAGGATTTGGATGAAAGTCTAACAATTGA
>JBNVCE010000125.1:1253-2641 GCA_050410885.1 Thermoplasmatota archaeon
GGTTAAAATGAGGTTCAAGGAAAAAAAGAAACTAAAGAAGACTTGTTTTGGAAAATCAGGAAGCACTGTACTTGCAGCAATAAACTTTATTCCAAAAATGGTCTTATTAACGCTTGTGCTCTTAACTGCTTGGATTTTTGTATATACATTTTTATCAGGGCAAAAAGACATAAGCTACTTGAAATCATTTGTTCAAATCCAAAAACTAATTTACAGCAAAGAAATTAGCTTTCATGATGGAACAAAGTATCATCCAGGAATAATTGATCTTGAAAATTTTAATGTTGAAAACTTGAATAAGATATTTTACTTTGATTACAATAAGTATGTTTCTATGAATGTTTCCATAAAAACAAAAGACGGTGGTGTAATTAGATGGTATATTTTTAATGAAGAAAGATACCAAGACATGCTTACAAGAAGTTATTTCACAGGCAAAGGTTCAACGAGAAGGAACATAGTAAAAGAGGTTGTTATTGTAAAGGATAAAGACAAGTTTTACAACGCCCTTTTAGAAGCTGATGTTTTGATGGAACCAGGATAAACAATAATAAGTAAATAAAACCAAACATAAGAGAAAAAAATTAAGGAAAAAATAAAATGAAGTTCAAAAGCAGGAAAAGCGAAACAAGAAACTTTAATAAAAAATCGCAATTAGTAATGGAAGGGCTGGTTGATATTATTGCAATAATATTCACCTTTTTAACAGCTCTTATATTCTTTGTAATATTCAAAATAGAAGGTTGTGGTAATAAAGATAATGAGATAATAGCAAATATGAGTTCTGGTGTGAAATCCAACAATGCATTGCTTAGTTATTTGAGAAAGCCTGTTGTTATAAACAACAAACAGCAAAACATTGGAGATTTAATAATTTTGTATGCAAAAGATAAAAACTATGAAAAATCCATGGTTAAGGAAACAGAAGATTTTTTAGGATTTTTTGATGATTGCGCTCTTGTTAGAATATATGATGTAAGCAATAAGAACAAAATCTTACTTGAGAAGAAAAATTCTGCATGCGATAATTTATATTCTTATGAATTTTCGTGTTCTTCTCTTACGCTGCCTTCAAAAACATACAGTGAAAAAATAATGGTTGAGTGCTGCATTACCATGTCAGCAAAACCATTAGATACAGGTGTAGGTCCATAAAAAATAAAAAGATAAAAAAATAAAAATAAACAAAATTTAAATAATCGAAGCCCCTATAGCTTAGTGGTTAGAGCAGCTGCCTCGTAAGCAGCAGATCCTGGGTTCAAATCCCAGTAGGGGCTTAATAAGCAAAAAATAAATTTAGAAATAAAAAAATGAAGAGCATAAGTTTTTATTCAAACAGCAAAGATGTGTTAAGGTATAGGAGGAGTGCTTTCTTATTTATTTTGCTA
>JBNVCE010000126.1:0-2611 GCA_050410885.1 Thermoplasmatota archaeon
GGAAAATCTTATAAATCGTTAAATGATAAAGTATAATTTGTAATGGATGTGGATGTGTAATTATAAATTTAGATTTGAGGAGTTGTGTTTGGAATGAAAGATGATCCTATTGCTTTGGTTTTGGATGATTTGTTGAAGCTTGATGATATCCTTGCGTGTATGGTCGCTAGACGTAATATGATTAGTGTTATGCCTAGTGGTGATGGTTTTAAACCTGAGGTTAACAAGATATGGGATATTATTAAGCGTGCTATGGATGACGTGTTTACTGTGATTGCCCAGTATTCTGGTGCTGGTTTGGGTGAGATGGAGTTTAGGTTGCAGGATTATGAGGTTTTGTTTTATGTTTTCCCTGATACTGAGAATGCGCTTGTTGCTATTGTTCCTGCTCTTGCGAATAAGGGTTTGCTTGAGGTTGAATTGGAGAATGCACGTCGTGAGATACTAAAGATTATGAACAGTTCTGAAAGAGAAAAATTAGTTGCTACCGTTTAAAATAGGTTGGATGCACAAAATATGATTGAGCCGAAGTTTGAAGCAGCTGTTGGTATGAGCCGTAAGTGGGATGCACATGAGGCAGGAAGAGAAGTAGCTGAGACTGCTATTCAGAAGCTTAGTCGTCCACCTGATTTTTTTTTGTTGTTTTCCACAATTCATTATGAAAAACATGGTGGTTTTCAGGAGTTTTTAGATGGTGTGTGGGATGTTTTACCTAAAGGAACACCATTGGTTGGTGGAACTGTTGCTGGGTTTATGAACAACTACGGCGTGTATGTGCATGGTGCAACTGCATTGGCTGTGTCGTATCCAAATATGGATGTTGCTATAGGCTATGGAAAAAACACAAAGAGAAATCCAAAAAGAGCGGCACATCAAAGTGTAGAAATGATTAAAAATAAACTAGCCGGTTCACAATATAAAAATAAATTTCTTTTTAATTTTGTTTCAGGCCCAGAGCTAATGAGAATACCGGGCCAAGGATACAAAAAGGTAATTAATTCGGGCTTTATGAGTAGATTCATTATGTTAGCCTTTAATACATCACAAACTATTTTTCAAAAAGGATTGGGAAGAGAAGATGAAATATTTGAAGAAATAACAAGGATATTGCCAAATTATAGTATGCTCCTTGGAACATCATGGGATGATTATCGGGGGATTCATAATTACCAATTTTTTAATAATAATATTTTTGCTAATTCTGTATTAAATTTAGGTATCTCTACAGATTTGGATCTTGATGTATGCACAAATCATGGCATGAAAGAAACTGGAATTAAACTTAAAGTAACAAAATTGAGTAGGGATAAGCACATTATCCATAAAATTAATGGGCAACCTGCAAGAAAAGAATTGTTACATTTATTAGATTGGCCGCAGGATTTTCTCAGTGAAAAAACAATGACTAGAACTATTTTATACTATCCAATTTCTTATAAAAGAAGTGGAAGAGAAGTTCCAATTGTAACACCCGGTTTTATTAGAGATTCTATCTTGGTTCCATGTAAAATCGATGGAGGAAACGTTTCGATACTTACAGTTAGTGGAAAAAAGCTAATTGATGCTGCAAAAGATAATTTAGATTTTTTTAATAATATTCAACCAGATTTCGGCTTGTTTTCAGCCTGTATTACTGTTTTGGGAACCCTTGGATTCAAGACAGATTTCATAAGAAAAGAGATGTTAAAATATTTCGAAGAAAAACCTTTCATTTTGTTCTGGTCTGCTGGAGAAGGCACTTATTCACCAAAAGAAAGTATTACATATGCAAATATGTCATTTAATACTGCTATATTTGGGCATAAAAATCACTCAAAAGATGATTTCTTATAGTTCCTCTATTAATTGCCGTGCGGCTTTCATTCCTGAGAGAACTGCTCCCTCTAAAGCAGGGAGAATCATCCAATCACCTGCAAGATAGAAATCTTTTGGTATTTTTTTTAATACTTCTTCGCGTGTTTTAAAAAAATCTGGATTTGGTTGATGTAATCCTATTTCCCACTTTTTTTCAAAAATTATCTCATATTGTGAATTGATTTTTGGAAATAGACTCATGAGTCCATTAATAATTTCATCCGCACTAGCATTTGGAGAACATATTGCTAAAAATAGTTTATCTTCTGTGATTAGATTAATATTTTTCCAATCACATAAAGCATAAATAGGACTACTTTCTTCAGATATTATAAGACCCCATGTTTTACTCCAGAGTTTTCTATTTGATCTGATAACATACAAAGCCATTGGATGACCATCTACTTTCTGGAGTAACCGCAAATTATCAAAATTACAGATATTCGTTAAATCCTTCGGTTTAACAGCTGAAATAATTTTATTGAATTGTTTTTCTTTTTTTACCCCTTGCTTTTCAAACTTTATTCTAAATTTATTACCGTTTTTTTCGAGAACTTTACAGTTTGCATTTAATATTATTTTTCCGCCAAAAAATAAGATTTTTTCTGATAATTTATCAACCAATTGCTGTATGCCACCTTTAAGTAAATAATTTTTCCCAAAAAAAACATTCACTAGAGTCAAGCCAAAATAAGCATTTATGCTATTTACATCACGAATTCCTATTGATATCAACATTCGATTCCAAAATGGTAGT
>JBNVCE010000127.1:0-2594 GCA_050410885.1 Thermoplasmatota archaeon
TTTCTCTGAAATTTATAAGAAAACAAAAGAGGATTATTACATTAAAATTGCAGAGAAACAAAAAAAATGCATTGAAGAGAAATTCTGGCCAGAAAACTTTGAGAACGAAAGATTGTTTATCTTATCAACTATTGTTTGGACAGAATCATCTTATTATTCAGCATTAAAAGAAAAACCTGAGAAGAATCTTATTAATTTAGCAGATTATGTTCTTCAAAGAGAAAGCTCGGAACAAGAATTTTACAGCTATGCTCAAGAGATGATTAGGAAAGTTTTGGCATTGTCAAATTATTATGAACTTACAGGAAAAGAGGAGTTCTATAAAAAATCAAAGCAGATAATGATTGATTCAGAGAAAAAAAGATTAGAAAACAACGAGCTGATAGAGTATGTTAAAGCAGAATTCTTAAGGGCTTGGTGCGAGATTTACAAAACAAAAAAAGAAAGAGAAGTTCTTGATTACATAAACAAGAATTTTGAAATTGTTCTCAGTTTCAGAAACAATGACAGGAGTTTTGGAACTAATGAAATTGAAAAAACATTAGTCAGTTATCAAGTTTTAGGTGCTTTAGACGCTTGTTATGAAGCAACTAATGATAACAAATACTCTCAACTTATAGTTGAATCTCTACCGTTTTTATTAAACAATTCTGATGTTAAACAAGGAGGGATAATAGAACTTGAAAACAAAAAATCAATTTCCTTAAACGCTAAAATACTAAAAGTTTTAGCAAAATTAAAATAAATGGTTAAAGATTAAAAAAATAAAAAAAGGAAGAAAAAAGAATGGTAAAAAAACAAGCTAACAAGATTTTTAGGGAAAAAGAGGGAAAATCTGAAATTTTAAGCATTTTTAATAATAGAACCAATCACAAAAATTTAAAAGAAACTCCTAACAAAAGAAAAACAAGTTTTATTAAGAAAATTATTGCAAACAATTTTATAAAAAGCATTCCAAGCAAAGAACAAAAAACAAAGGATTGCAAAAGAAGCATTGAAAAAGAAAAAATTAAAAATAAAAAGAAAATAAAGAACAACAAAAAAATAACACAAAAACAAAAAACCAATTCTGTTTTAAATAAAAAAACAGGATTTTTATTCATCATAATCCTAACAACAATTTTTTTGTTTTCAGGAACAAACACAAAAGAACAAAGCAAAACTTTTGGTTTTAGGGCTGTTGCTTATGTTTTCTCTTTTTGCAGTTATCCTAGTAAGGACGGTTATGCTTATGGTGATAGTAGTACTTATCCTGATGCTAGGGCTAATTGTTATAGTTATAGTTCTTCAACTTCTTATTATTCTTATTCTGTTGGTCAGCGGTCTTCTGGATTTTATCCAAATACTCGGTTTTATGTTTATCGTTCTTTTTTTGGTTGGGATACTTCTGGTTTGCCTGATAATTGTAGTGTTGTTGCTGCTAATTTGAGTTTGTATAGGTATTCTGATGATAGTAATGTTGATTTTTATATTTATGTTTATAATTGGACTGGTGGTGGTGATGGTTTGACTTGTGCTGATTATAATGCGTTTGGCAGTACTTTGTTTGGTAGTTATTATACTAGTGGTTGGGTTTCTGGTTATAATAGGATTCAGCTTAATAGTAGTGGTTTTGATGCTGTTAATAAGGTTGGTTTTACTTATTTGATGGTTAGGAGTTCTAGGGATGTTAATGCTGATATGCCTTCTAGTAATGAGTTTGTTGGTTTTTATTATGCTGAGGGTAATAGTAGTCTTTGTCCTTTGTTGACTGTTAAGGTTGTTCCTATTGTTGATTTTCAGAGTCCTACTCCTAGTAATAATTCTTGGGTTGGTGGTTGGTTTTTTGTTAATGTTAGTGTGAGTTATGGTGTTAGTGGTTGTTCTGTTGTTGTGAATGGCAGTTATTATGGCATGAGTAATGCTAGTAGTACTAGTTGGTATAGGAATGTTAGTGGTTTGGGTAGTACTGTTTATTCTTATTATGTTGTTTGTAATGATAGTTCTGGTGATTCTGGTTATTCTGAGGTTAGGAGTGTTAAGGTTGATCTTGTTGGTCCTGTTATTGTTTTTGTTAGTCCTACAGAGGATTCTGGTGTTGTGGTTGATAGGGATTGGGTTGTTGCTAATGTTAGTATTGTTGAGAATAATCTTGCTAATTTTACTTATTATTTGTATAATTCTTCTGGTGTTTTGGTTAACAGCACTACTTTTTCTGGTGTTAGTTATCCTAGTTTGGTTAATTGGACTGGTTTAAGCGGTGGTTTGTCTTATTATAATGCGAGCGCTTGTGATTTTGCAGGGAATTGCAATAGTACTGAAACAAGGAATGTTATTACTCCTTATTTTATTTCTGATTGCACTAATATAACTAGTTCCGGCACTTATTATCTCACAGCAAACATTACCAACAGCGCAGCTACTGTTTGTATTAATATTTCTGCCAATAATGTTGTTTTTGATTGTTTGGGTAATAAAATTGACGGCAAAAACACTTCATACACCTACGGAGTTAAAATTAACAGAAGCTCTTCCAATAACACTAATGTTACTGTTAAGAATTGCGAAATCACTGACTGGTATTATGGAATTTCTTTATACAATTCTAGTAATAA
>JBNVCE010000128.1:0-208 GCA_050410885.1 Thermoplasmatota archaeon
GAAGTAAATAAGATTTTTTATAATTGAACGCTTCAACATACACAGATATTGTATATTTTGCAAAATAATCTTCAAATTCATCAAGAGTTTTATTCCAAAATTGATAAAATTCATAAACATCATTTACCCAAACAACTACATCAAAATCAATTTCAGCCTTAAGTGAAATAACTGCCCAAATATTTTTGTAGCTTATAAAATGTTGGAT
>JBNVCE010000128.1:218-2534 GCA_050410885.1 Thermoplasmatota archaeon
ATTTTTAATATTTATAGGAATATCCTGAAATTGTAGATATATGCGAAAAACATTGTATCCTAATTTAAACGCATCAATTACCGTCCAGAAATTTTTTATTATCCCTTCTTCTTGCATCTTTTTAATCCTATATGCAACTACATCCTTTTTAAGACCAACCTTCTTACCAATCTGTGTATTAGACTGTCTACAATTAAGATCCAATTCATACAGGATTTTTCTATCCTTTAAATCTAATTTTGTCATGTTAGTTAAATATATAAGATTATTACTTATTAATTATTTTGGATTTGGCGATGCACAAAAGTAATAAAAATATTTTACTTATTTCAATGCCTTATGCTGGAACAACTATACCATCTATACAGCTAGCGGTTTTAGAGAGTTATTTAAAAGAGAGGGGTATAAACATTAAAACAAGGCATCTTTATCTAAAAGCAGCTGAGTTTTATGGGTTGAACAACTATAATTTTTTGATTTATCCTCCTAATGATTCTTATACCGCTCAGATGGTTTTCTCAAAATATGTATTTCCTGATCATTGGCAAAAAACAGAGGATAAAATTAAAAAATATTTTAATGAGTTTATTTTAAAAAATATTGATGAACAAAAACCCTTTACATTTGAAAACTATGTTCAACAAACAGATAAATTCCTAGATTGGGTTGTTGAAAACATTAATTGGCATACCTTTGATATCATTGGTTTTACTTTAAATTACGGACAGTTACTTCCATCTTTAGCAGTTGCTAAAAAAATAAAAGAATTATATCCAGATAAAAAAATTATTTTTGGTGGAAGCAGAACAACAGGTTTACTGGGCAAAAAGGTTCTAGAGTCTTTTAGTTACGTTGATTTTGTTGTCTCAGGTGATGGAGAAGATGCTCTTTACCGTTTATCTTCTGATTATGAAAACTATGAGTCAATACCACGTTTAATGTATAAAAAAGCAAATGAGGTTATTTGGAATGAATCAGATAACGTGGTTGATATCAATAGTTTACCTATTCCTTGTTTTCATTCTTTTTATGAAGAACTAAAATCAGTATCCATTGATGTTCAGCAATATTTTTTTTACAACGGTCGGCTTCCTATTGAAATTTCACGTGGCTGCTGGTGGAATCGCTGTAGTTTCTGCAACCTAAACATTCAACATAAAAAATACCGGGAAAAAACCGTTGACAAAATTATTCAAGAGATACAGTTTTTGTCAAACAAGTATAAAATATTGGATTTTCAGATAATAGGTAATACTCTTTTAAAAACTGAGTATCAAAATTTTTTTGAAAAATTAAAACAACTGGGTAAAGATTTTACTTTTTTTGTAGAAGCACGCGCAGGTCAGTTAAAAAGTAAGGATTATACTCTTATGAAGGAAGCTGGTTTTACAATTATACAAACAGGGATAGAATCATTTAGCCAGCATTATCTAAAGAAGATGAACAAAGGAACAAGGGTTATTGACAATATTGCTGCGTTGAAATTTTGTAAGGAAAACGGGATAATAAATCGTTACAATCTTATCATTGATTACCCAAATGAAGAAACAGTTGATTTTGAGGAGACAAAAAAGAATATACAATTGTTTAAGCAGTATCTTGATCCCCCGCAGATCTGTTATCTGAGGGTTTTATTTGGCAGTCCTATTCATCGTAACCCAGAGCAGTTCAATATTCAACAACTGGAGTATGCACCCGTTGATAAGCTAATGTATCCACAAGAATTTTTGGAAAAAGGTTTTAATTTTGTTTATGGGTTTAAACGTGAAAAAGAGTTAAGCAAGAATGATTGGGTACAACTAGTTGAGGAGTGGAAAAAACAAAGAGAAACATTAGAGCTTGAGGGAATAAAAAAACAAACCCTGGTTGATAAACTTATTTTTTATTTTGTTGATGGTGGGAGTTTTGTTAAAATTTATGATAAAAGAAGTAGTGAAAATGTTATGATTTATATTCTTGATGAGCTTGAAAGAAAGATTTTCCTTGCATGCCTTGATGTTATTTCTATAAATGATTTACAGAAGCAGTTTTCAGATGTTCCTAATGATCAACTTGTTGGGATTTTAAATGCGTTTGAACAAAATGGTATTGTTTTTCATGAGGACAATAATTATTATCTTAGTCTGCCGTTAAGATGTAATATTAGGGTTATTAGTCAACCTGTTAAAGAAGAATTTCTTTTGGTTCCTGATTGATATAGACCTATATTTTGTCCATTGAACAACAAAAAATGTTATTTTGTAGGCATAATATTGTACATATTTTAACTGATTTGTTTTTGAATTGTAAACAAAAAGTTCATATTTTGTGAACTAT
>JBNVCE010000129.1:0-2483 GCA_050410885.1 Thermoplasmatota archaeon
TGTCGCAAAGCTTGTAAATCATACAAAAAAAGTTAATGTGACATTGTCAAGATAAATAACAATTTTTTATGAATAAATATAAGTAGATGAAAATTCATGAGAAATAGAAAAAAGATCAAAAAAAATCTTTACCTGTAAAATTCCATTGATTGTTAAATTAAAATTCTGATTTATTATTGCATTAACAGCAGCATTTGCCACATCTGCAAAATAAATAATTATGGTTGTGCTAGTTTTTTTCACCGTACCAGCAGGAATATCTGTTATAAGCATATTTCCAATTCCTACTAAACCACTATTAATATAGATGTTATAATCAGATGATAATTGTGAAATATCTTCATTGGTTGGATTAAAAATTTCAATATCTACTTTTAATTTGGCATATGATATTTTAATTTCTTGAATATGAATATTTTTAATTGTAATTTGTAATTGACTTATTGAAATTGCTTCAATTGTATATTTAGTAACCAATATACTT
This sequence comes from Thermoplasmatota archaeon, assembly GCA_050410885.1. Classification (GTDB taxonomy): domain Archaea; phylum Thermoplasmatota; class E2; order DHVEG-1; family DHVEG-1; genus JBNVCE01. Next base: position 485 of record JBNVCE010000129.1, read on the forward strand.
GATATACAAACAATAATAATAATTATGAAAATAGTAGTTTTGTTTTTCATAAGATAGTTATATGAACAATTATTTCATGTTTTAAATTTTTGCTTTTAAAAATTTTAGAAACATTTTCAAACAAATTACTACAAAATTAGGCTTTTAAAATTAGTTTTAATTTTATTTTTTAATATTATACATAAAATTTAAAAATCAATAATATATTATTAGTTTCAATAATGAAAATAATTTTATAGGGAGGTGAAATAATTAATAAAAATTTACTAGGAAAAATTTTCGTCACTGGAATTGTAATTTTATTAACTGGAACAATTATTGTATCAGCATTAAATAAAGAAATCACAGCAGAAATTAAACCAAATTTAGCTGGGAACTGGTTATATGTTGGTGGTTCTGGAGAAGGAAATTATACAAAAATTCAAGATGCAATAGACAATGCAAGTAATGGAGACATAATTTATGTTTATGATGATTTATCACCATATCAAGAAAATATTAGGATAAATAAACAAATTTTATTGATTGGTGAAAACAAAGAAACAACAATAATAAACGGTGTAACAGGACAAGATCATGTTGTTAGGATATCTTCTAAAAATGTTGAAATTAATGGTTTTACAATAAAAGGATCAATTGAAGGACAAGATGGTATAGCGGTCTTTGGACTAATGGAACTATGTATTATTTCAAACAATATAATAATGGATAACTCTTATGGTATTTTACTACAACCTACTAGTTCAAAAATAACAATTTCAAACAATATAATTTCAAATAATAACTATCAAGGAATTCTTTTACAAAGTTCAAATCGTAATATTATAACCAATAACACAATTATCAAAAATGGTGACTATGGTATTTCTTTAGAAGTTTATAGTATACAAAATAAAATTATTAACAATACAATAGAAAATAATTTTGCAGGTATAAAAATCGGAGGAAGTAGTAGTCAAAATAACATTAGTTCTAATTTCATATCAGATAACAATATGGAAGGTATCTTAATTAAGGGGTTATTAAGCTCAAATAACGAGATTACTAGAAACAATATTACAAAAAATAAAGTAGGCATAAAAATTTCTAGTAGCAATAAAAATATCATTACTTATAACAATATTGTTGATAATAGAGTGAATGGTATTTATTTAACAGGAAGCAATGAAAATATAATAAAGATGAATAACTTCATGGACAATCTAAGAAATGCTTATTTTGTTTTTTCATTCCGTAATACTTGGGATGCAAATTACTGGGATAACTGGATTGGATTGAGATTTGAAAATCCAATATTTAAAAATTTCCCAAAATGTATTCGAGGAATTGTTCAGAGAAATTATGATATGCATCCACAGGAAATACCATATGATATATAATTAAAAAATATTTTTTTATTTTTTATCTAAAAGTTGAAAATTTCAGCATTGCTCCAGAGTTTTTAAGGCTAGATTGAATATTATCAACAAATTTTAAAACCTCGTTTAAAACAACATCTTCTTTCCATGTATATACAAAATCATGTTCACCAATGGTAGGTTTTAAACCAAGTTCTAAAAGCTTTTCAGTAATTATAGATGCTTTTTCTCCATTTGAACTTACATAAACTTCTACATAGGTTTTCATTTTTTTTCACCATAAAGACAAGTTGATATTCAAATAAATAATTTATGATTAAATTTTTTAATAAATCACAAAAAAAGTTTTTTGCTTTAACCATTTTAGTATGATTCTATTTTTTTTTTTCAATAAAATTAACACTATTAAAACTTTTAAAAAAAGTATTTTATATTAATAATTTTTGAATATTATTATAATAATATATATGGTACAAATTATATTTTAATTATTTTTTTTATAATTTTTATTATACATACTTACCACAAAATTTAAATTTAGATAATATATTTTAAATTACGTAAAAAAAATTTATTGGGAGGTAAGAGAAAATGAATAAAAAAATTTTAGAGCTAGTTTTAGGTGTGGTAATAATATCTTT
>JBNVCE010000130.1:0-2481 GCA_050410885.1 Thermoplasmatota archaeon
TATTATCTCTCCGTTAATTTACTGGGGAGAGCCATATTAATTACTGAAGTATGGCTCTTTTCACCTTTCTAAAAATAATATTATACTTTCATTACCACCTTCTTTTGAGATTTACCATTTTAAACCTGTTTTTTAATAAATATTTTTGTTTCTTTAAATATTGTTTTTCACCTTAAAATCACTAACTAATAAAAAGATATTAAAATATATATTTTAAAATTATGTTAATTTATTTGTTATTGGATTAATACCTTCTTCCATTAACTTCACATATGGACTTAGTTTTTTTTCCATATATCTAATCACTTTTTTTATCGCCCATATTTTCCAACCACTCATCTTAACCGTTGGTAGGTTTTCCTCTGCAAGTGTATATACCCATTTGAAATCATGATTTATACATGTTGCAAGCAGCTGCCAATGCTCTGGAGTAGCATCTTTGGTTCTGAAAAAACCATTGCCTTGTAGATTTCCTATAGGAACAAAATATAACGGGATTATCAATGATTTATACTCTGTTAAATCCTTGACCAAATCTATCGTTTTTCTTATATCTTCAGATTTTTCTCCAGGCAAACCCATTATCAATGTTTCAGCAGGTACCCAGTGGTTATCATGTAGTATCTTATGAGATTGTATTATCATCTCAGGCCATTCCTCTGGTTTAAATGGTTTTGCTTTACCTTTCATAAATTTTTCAACAATTCTAGATGAACCAGTTTCTATGCCAACCTGACCACTTAAAAAAGGACATTTTCTAGAACCAGCATTCATCAACTCTGAAAGTTTTTCCACAAGACTAGGTTTAGATGCAACAGATGAATGCGCAAAATGGCTGATGCCAATATGCTCAGTTAGCTTTTTCACTTCACTAAACAGGTGTAATACCTCTTGTTCGTTTGGTATAAACCCTTTCGCATTGTACCGAAGTACATCTTCTGCATGAAACAATACGCCGTTTCCATTATCTACATTGACCTGTGCTTCTTGAAGGATTTTTTCAAGCGGCAGACATCTAAAATTTAGCATCGTCGGATTACAAAACCGACATCCACGTCCACATCCACGACATATCTCAATGATACCATTTAACGTTGGATTTTTAATCAATGGTATTTGTTCTAATGGGACGACCTCACCTTGGATAAAAGATGGAAGCTTCTCACCAGCTAAAGCCTTCTTTATAATTTTCACTGCGGTGATCTCACCCTCACCAACCACCACACAGTCAATTCCTAGTTTAGCCATTATCCGCTCGTCAGTAAGCTGCCATGCACCAGACCCGCCTACGATAACCTTCAAACCATATTTTCTAATCACGGGGTCCGTTATTAGTTTTCTAAAATAAAAACTGGTAAATGTCTCTCTACCACCCAGATCACTAAATGTTGTAGAAGCAGGACCAAGTCCTAGTGGGTCATGAGTAGTAATGCATAAAATTTTTGTTTCTTCATTTACGACATTTCTAAGAGCATAAGGGGAGATAACTGCGACATCATGCTCACTGAAACCATTATTTAACAATGCTGCTTCTATTTTTCTTTGACCACAATGTCCATATTTTACTCTACCCTTTATTTCTTCCACTGGTGGACAAAATATTTTCGTATACAGCCATCCTGGGATAAATCTCGGTGCACATGCGGCAAAACCCATGAATACGTGCTTGTTGTATTCAGACATTAATGTTCTATCAGCCGTCAAAACGACTTTTACCATAACTATGAAACTCCTATATGTTCATTCAACGATTAATTTGTCTAATTCATCGAGTTTTTTGAGCAAATCTCTTCTGATTTCAACCGCAATGCTCTTGATAGATCTCAGTGAATAACGATATGCTATTCTTTTGTTTTTTAATACTTCAATCTCTTTTTTTAAAAATCTTTTTCCATGAAGAAAGTGTAATCGTTGGCGAATATGTCTTTCCGACCGACTAATGTGCTCAGCGATTTCTGATACCAACTTTCTTTTTTTGTAAAGAGTTATTAGAATTTCAACATCCGTCTTTGATAAATTTAAGGTATCAGCTACTTTCTTTATAAAATTCAAATGTTGTTCCACAATTTCAAACCCCTATCCATGAATAGAAACCTAATATATATGATTTATTAATTTCTTATATATGAAATAAAATACTCATAGTTAAATAGTAGAAATTCATTTTCTATTGTCTATTTGGTGATAATGTGATGGAAACAAAACCGGTTTTATCTGAAAGAACATGGAAAACAACCTTTTTTTATTTAATTACTTTAACTATAATTTTTATTTTAAGTTGTGTTATAGTATTTTTTTTAATATTTTAGAAAAGGATTATTTGTATGAAGCAGTAAAGTAGATAATTATAATGTGATTTGATACATTGAAAGTTATATAAATACTAAAAATCAGTCACAAGTAAAACCATAAATCAACCTGAATTTGAAAAATAATACAATTACATAAAATGTATACTACATTGTTTTGGAAGTGAAAAAC
>JBNVCE010000131.1:0-2459 GCA_050410885.1 Thermoplasmatota archaeon
AGCGTGCCTATGTTATTGTTTTAAAAAATTGTTTTTCCAATTTTGTCCCAATGCCCTTGGATATTAAATAGATTTTAATATTAAGATTACTGATTAACTACATATGTGAATACATATTCATCTGCGAAAAAGACTAATAAATCAGAAATAATTTATCGGTTTAGAAGGAATCGGGCTGGTAGTTTTTTGTTAGAGTGCATCCCATCCCCTCCTAATGAGGCCAGCCCAAACCTTCTTTTTTTAATAATTAATAAATACTAAAATTATATTTTCATTCTTATGGGTGAAAACGAAAAAGATATTAATAAAAAATCAGATCTATATACAATAGAAGATGCCATTAAAGTAGCTGATGATATTTTTAAATTGAGTAAAGAAAAAGAATATAAATTGGGTGCATTCATTCATGGTTTAATTTTAGCTCTTGAATATGTTGAGATTTCTTATAAAATTCCTCAACAACAATTAGCTTTAATTAAAAGAGAAAGCCGAAGATATTTCAGAGAAATAAATAATTATAAAAAATAAAATAAAAAGATTAAGTTTTTTATTAATTTATTAAATATATTTCTATTAATTCTTTCTTTAAAATTTCTATATTTATTTAAAATAAATCATCTCCAACATTTATCAAAAGTGGTTTACCAATTAAGATAACGGGTCCAATAGAATTATCTGGAAATAATTTTTTAAAGTTTATATACAAACCAGAAAATCCAGCTGTGCATACTCTATGAACAAAAAATCTGTTCGAAACAACCATAGAAAATGTTGATAATGATCTGACTTTGACTCTGGTAAAACCTATTATATAAGATACAAAAATGGGATTAAAACGAAGTCCAATAAACGTTTCACCTTGTCTATTGAATGGCAACCAGACTCGGCCTCTTCCTATACTAAAAATTCTTGCACCAAATCCTGTCATAAAGAGATGAGAATGTATGAAGTTTGATATCTCTAAAGTACTTGGAAAATAAAACTGATTTGTGGTTGGATCCCTTGTTAAATTTTTTATTTCTTCTAATAATGTTATTGACTTTTTTTCAAATTCTAATGTTTCTTGATAATCCATTTGATTATCTTCTCTTATATTTTTTAGATAGTTCTCCCATTCCACCCAAACATTTTTAAATTTTTGAATTTGTTCAATACTTAAATTTAATGAAACATAATATATACTTCCAGTTTGGTCAACGTATTCAATTTCTAAATCAGGGCAATTATAGTTAATTGCATTTATATTTGGTGTTAAAACTAAGTTTAGAAAGAAAATTACAATTATTGTTTGTATGATTTTTTTCATTTTTGTTATTTCACCTTTTTTATTATTTTCCAATTCTTAAATATAAAAAATTTTTAGAGAAAAAAGATTTTAAGGTAAGTCTTCACCTAGTCTTAACCATGCTTGATTGCCTATTAGAAGTACTGGACCAGCAGGTCTATCAATGTATCTTTCTCCAAAGTTTATATATAAACCAACAAAACCCACAGTTGCAAGATTAAACATGCCTAACCTGTCTTCAACACAAAATGCAGGTGGGAAAATGTTTAACCATTTACTTTTTGCATAACCAATTGTATACTGTAAAAATATTGGTAAGAATCTTGCACCAATGAATACTTCACCATTATTTTTAAGTGGTAACCATGCACGTCCTCGTCCTATTGTAAATATTTTTCTTAATTGTAGATGAATGGGTTGTGTAAACGGTTTTGTAGAATCTTTATTGTCTATTAGTAAATGATCTTTTATAAACTGTAAAATTGCATTTTCTGGTAATAGTGGTTCTGGGAAATAATAGTTGCCTGTTTCGGGATCATATGTCATTTGTTTAATTTCATTTAATAGTGAATTTGTTATTTCAATGAATGTTAGTATCTCGGTTGCATCCATCTTATTATCTGCATCAAATTCCTTTATTTTGTTTTCCCATATTGTAAAGTTGTAGTTAAACTGTGACAATTTTTCTGGAGTAACTATTATTTTTTTATAAAATATGTATCCATTATAGTTTTTGAACCCAATTTCTAGTTCCTGGTCAAGCTCATCTGCATTTATTGTTGGTGCTAACGCTAATATGAAAAATAAAGTTACAACGGTTGTTGTTATTATTGCTTTTGTTTTTTTCATTTTTTTCACCTTCCACCGACTGTTTTTTTATTTAGCCGTCGGCACTTATTTTTTTAATTTATCTATTCTTAATGTATAACCATGTATTGTGATTTCATGAACTTTAAAACTACCAAGTATAATGTTTGGTTTGAAGCTTATATAACCTGTAAATCCCATTAATCTAACATGCTGTATACCTGTAATGTTAATCCAGTTATCATCTCCTTTGAATCTTCCTTTTGTATAATCTGAGTCATTGTAAAAAGTATACTTTATGATAAAACGCCAAACCAAAGCACGATTTGGGCTAAAAATTCTTGGAAATGACCAATGTATACCTGTT
>JBNVCE010000132.1:0-2417 GCA_050410885.1 Thermoplasmatota archaeon
AATATCCCCATAAATATAAGTGCTGAGGATTCATCTAAAAGTAATTTATTTTTAGCATAAAGAACAAAAAACGGTTGAAGCGTACCTATAGCAAACCACCAGAATATAGAGGTCATCATAAATTTTACAAACTCTTTTTCTTTTACAAAATCTTTAATAATTGATGAGAGCGGTTCTTTTTCCTTTTTTGTAATTGATTTTCTTTCTTCTACTGTTAAAATTGTAATCGAAGAAAAAATAGTAACTACTATAGCAAAAATAACAAGGGTCAATGTATGACTTGTCTCCCAAACTGCGGCTGCAGCCCCAAAAGCAAGGATAGTACCAAGGATGTTGAACGCTTGCATATATCCACTGGTTTCTCCTCTTTCTTTAAGTTCCGTTAGATCAGGTAGAAGAGCACAGTACGTTGAATTCCACAAGTTAAGAAAAGTATACAAGAGAGTAATACAAATTACGAGAATAACAAATATATTTAATGTGTCTATACCTATTGTTAGACGACCTCCAATAATAGACATAATAAGTAGCATAATAACAGTAAGTGGGACAAAGATAATCATATATATTATACGCCTTCCAAATCTTGTCCATGTGTTATCACTGATAGTACCAATAACTAGGGGGACAACTATACCAAGAAACAGAGTTATACCAATTACCAATCCTATAAAAAAATCGGATAATGCCCCCAAATCGCCAATATTTTTTAATCTTGGTGGAGATGTAAGAGCATAAATTATCTTTTTCTTTTTTACTATTGCTGAAGATGTACCTTTTGGTACGACAGGTTTTTCACATGTTTGAGAAAACGTGCTTCAAAAGGTATGAAGAAATTTGGTGCTAAATTTGTCGCATTTTCAACTAGCTTACTAAAAAGTTGGGAGTTCTTTACTAATCTTTTGAAAGATTTAAAATATCTTTTCATTTTAAACCCACCATATTCTCGATAATTGTAGTCAACTTTATTTCTCTTTCTTCCATTGAAAACATTTCTATTATTCTTTCTCTTGCCTTTTTTCTTGCCTCATCTGAAGCGTTTAAAGCTTTTTTTATTGCTTCTGCAGTTTCTTTTTCATCACCAAATGAAACATAAAATCCTGCATTTCCTATAATTTCACTCATAGCATTTATTTCTTTTGTGATAACAGGTATGCAACCACATGCCATTCCTTCTGCAGGTGCATGACCAAATGCTTCATGATATGATAATTGACAAATAACATTAGCTTTTTGATACCATTTAATTAACTCAGATTCACTAACAAATCCTGTAAATACAACATTTTCAGATGCAATAGATTTTAAATAATCAATAGAGTTATCAATATATTTTCCAATAACAACAAAACAACATTCTTGAAGATATTTTGCAGTTCTAACAAAAGTTTCAATACCTTTTCTCTTTAAATTATTCCAATTAATAGCACCAACTGTTATTATAAGATTTTTTTCTTTGTAATTGCTAGGTTTAAATTTTGTTGTATCTACTCCATTATATACCATTTTTATTTTTTTAGGTTTTGCTACTCTTAAAACTTCATTTAAATTAAACTGTGAAACAGCTAAAAGAAGATCAGCATGATTTAATACATAATAAGCAGGTATTTTTTCTTTTAAATTAGTAAAAGCTCCATAGTTTATTTCAGGGCAAAACACTGCATCGTATCCCCCTGCTACCACTACAGATGTCTTTTTGAAAAATTTTGAAAAAAACACGCCTAGTGCAGAATGCCAACTTGCAAACCATGAAAAAACTAAATCAGATTTTTTTACAGTTTTTGCTAAAATAAAAGCATACTTTATCCATCCTAGTTTTTTCTTTGGTATTTCAACAACATCAACATCAAAATGTTTTTTCAAAATTTTATAATCTCTTTTAACAAAAGCAGAGGACAGATTGCCAACAAAACAAACATTAATATTTTTCTTCATTTTTCTTTCCCCGATTCATTATAAACTCCAGCGGGTTCGAAATTCAATGCGGCATATATTATCTTTTCCTTATTTGCCCCGACAAGAACGTTCCATCCATCATTTATTGTCTCAACCCATTCCGTATTTTCTCTCAGCGTTATGCATGGAATCTTCAGGAAATATGCCTCTTTCTGGATTCCGCCTGAATCGGTCAATATCTTCGCAGCGTTCTTTTGAAGTTTGAGAAAATCCAAATAACCGACTGGTTTTTATGATAATAACATTTTTCCCAACTTTGCTGCCCAGATTGTGTTTTTCTATGAATTTTACAGTTCTTGGATGTGAAGGGAAAACCACTGTTATACCCAATGCGGAAAAAGCATCGAGTGTGTTGGCAAGGTTCGTTTCGTTGTCGGTATTGGATTGGCGGTGCAAGGTTGCCAGAAAATAATCCTTGGGGCTCAGTCCTATTTCTTCCAGAATCGCTGATTTTTCCGCCA
>JBNVCE010000133.1:0-2155 GCA_050410885.1 Thermoplasmatota archaeon
TAGCTATTATTGGTAATAAATTACCAATATTTTAAACTAATCTGACAAAGTCAAGATCATCAATTGTTTTTTTATTAAATTCATAATGGCTATTTACTGAGCTGACTGTAATAAACATAACAATTACTAGGATAAAGAAAAATGATGCAATTGCTTTCTTTTTAAAAAGTAATGATTTCTTAAAATTTGTTTTTTTAATTTTCATTTTTTACCTCCCTCTAATATAGTAGTAAACATCCTTTATCAATTATTTATAACTTACTATTAAAGAACCTATAATCTTTAATAACCCATACAATATTATTATAAATTATATGAAGAAAAAAATTCCAGTAACAATAATTTGCTTCTTACTCATTTTCACCATTTTACCTGTTAAAGGTGTTAAAAATAATACAGATTTATTAAGTGGTGGATGGCTTGAAGAACGTAACGGGGTAAAAATTCTACATTTAAGTGGTTCTAATTATGAAATGGGGTTTCAACACGGCGTGCTTTTAAAAGAAGAGGTTAAACAAAACATCCGTGCTTTTTTAAATTACGCAAATAATTCAAACATTACTTACGAGTATCTTCTAGAAATTTGGAATGAAATGAAAGATTATGTTCCTCAAGTATACATTGATGAAATCCAGGGAATTGCTGATGGTGCTGAGATTTCTTTTTTAGATATTGCTGTGGCAAACATGGTTATTACAGTTGGTGATATGGGTTGTTTTGGAATTTCTGCTTGGAAAAATGCAACAGTTGATGGTAAATTATATCATGCACGTAGTTTTGATCTACCATTTAATATAAAAGATCCAAAAACCGGTAAATATGCTCATGAAAATTCTGTTATAATTATTAGAAAACCTGATAATGGTTTTGCTTCTATTAATCCCTCAATTGCAGGTTCAATGCATGGTGGAGGAGGAGTAAATGATCAAAAAATTGCAATTGGTCAACAGGTTTGTTGGAGCAAGGATTACACGTTACATGGAACACCTGGACAGTTTAGGGTTCAAATGGTTTTAGATCACTCTTCAAATATTTCAGAAGCAATAAACATTTTGATAAATAATAAAGACATGGGATGGAATTTTATTGTGTCAGATGGTAAAATTCCAATTGGGTATGCTGTTGAAACAACAGGTAATTATTTTTATTATGGAACACATGATAACCCAGTGGAAGGTATTACCCCTTTTTGGAATATTGACAATGTGGTTAGAAGAACTAATTTTTTTATTGACAAAACTACAGCATCAACTCAGAGAAAAAATTATGACCCAAGTGGTTTTATTAGTTTTATTAAACTTGTTTTAAGAACCGATGTATTTTTTGCGGTTTGGAGAAGTTATAAGGTAGTTAGTGAAGGTATTGAAAAAAACCATGGTTTAATGGATTTGAATAACACAATGACTATGATTCGTGATTGTTACAGTGGTAAAACTGATTTACTTTTGAAATTAATTGTGACTTTAGCAAAAGGAACAAGTTTTAACCGTGCTTGGAATATGTGGGTTGCAGATCCTGAAAACGGGGACATGGTTGTTTGTTTTGCATCCAGAAACAAAATAGCTTTTGAAAACAATGTTTATTATTTCAATTTTTATGAACTACTAAATGCTGATCCACCTTAAAAATAAAAAAATAGAAAATTTTTAAATTTAAAAATTTAAAAGAAATCCTAGAATCTGAATTATTCTAGAAAATCTTTCAAACAAAATTTTAATTAAAAAGTTTTCATGTGATCTAGTTCTTGGGATATTTACTTCAATAGTAGCCCAGTTACTTGTTAAATTATACTCATCCTTTGCTCTAACTGAGATAGTGTATTTACCTTTTTTTGAAAAACTGTGATTAACACTTATTTCTTCACCGGAGGCAAATGGTCCAATCCAGTCAGTGCTACTACCATCACCCCAGTTAACAAAATAAAACACATCATCATTATTTGGATCTGATGTTTTTAATTTGTAAGTGTATTCAACCTTTGGTTTACCACTTGTTGTACCATTTATCTCAGGAGTGTTTGGTGGCTGGTTCTCAGATACTGTAAAAGTAAATGTATCTGACCAAGCACTTTCTGCATCTTTTCCATCTTTTGCTTTTGCTTTAATGTAATAATTACCTGATGAAAGCCAGCTGTGACTTTTTGTTACTGGAACAC
>JBNVCE010000133.1:2165-2401 GCA_050410885.1 Thermoplasmatota archaeon
TTGATACAAAGGAAAACTCATAGGTTACCCCAACAATTCCATTACTTGGTCCATTTATCACAGGTTTTGTTGGTGGACTATTCCCAGCATCAAGTCCTCCTGAAAAACATGTTAATTTCCCATTTCTCCCACCAGCAACCATCTCCCAGGAACCATCATTTACAACATCAGGAATTGCATTTAATCCATCAATTGCCTCACCATATGCAATTGGTGTTACTAAATCTGTACCATCA
>JBNVCE010000013.1:0-2931 GCA_050410885.1 Thermoplasmatota archaeon
TAATAAATGATCCCATTAATCAAAATACTACGAATCCTATTTTTAATGATACACAAGCAAAGATACGTAATTTTATAACTCGTGCGTATCAGCTTTGGGGAACAGAATATGTTTTAATTGGTGGAGATAATGATATTGTACCTGCACGTTATTTATGGTACTGGAATCATGATAATGAAAGTGACCAATATAATGATTCTCTGCCTTCTGATCTTTATTATTCCTGCTTGGATGGTTCATATAATGCTGATAATGATTCATACTGGGGAGAGCCACAGGATGGAGAATTTTATACAGGTGACGAATATGAACCTGCTGGAGGAGGGGCTTTTTATGTAGAAGCTGATTGCGAAGATCTCCCAAGTACTATTTTTAATGTTGGTTTATTCACACCGTCATTAAATTTGTCAAATTTACCAGATCCTAGTAATGTTTCTTTAGATTTTGAATGTTATTTTGTTTCTGCTAATCTTGGTGATTATATAAATGTAAGTGTATATTCAGGTGGAAAAAATGAAGAAAATTTTGAAGAAACTCTATATTACAATACTAATGGTAGTCTTAAATCGATTCATATAACGCGTGATTTAGATCTAGAAAACTATACAGATCCTAGTGATGTTTATATAAGATTTTATTATAATACTGACTTTTCTCAGGGAAAATCATTCAATATAGATGATGTCAAGGTTTGGTGTAAAAATGATAGTTCAATTTTAGAAGTTTTTTGGGAGAGTTTCGAAAAAATGGGATGGGCGCCAGGAAATGATTCTGATAATTGGACGCAGATAAAATATGAAGGGACAACAGGTGGTTGGATGCAAGAGGCTTATGTGGATGATTTGGATTTGATCGCTGAGGTATATGTTGGTAGAGCTTGTGTAAGCGATATTAATGAGGTTTCTAATTTTGTTAAAAAAACTTTAGCATATGATAATATGTCTAATCGTGACCTAGCTGTTAAAAAAGCTTTAATGGTTGGTTTACAAGAAAACCTATTTTTTTGGGGTGATTTTAATAAAATGGAAATTGAAAATGGGTCGAGTGACCAATTTGTTACTCATGGAATACCCAAGGATAGATATTTAGTTGATCATTTATACGACGGAAAATTTAACGGCTCAAATTACTTACCTAATTATTGGCCTATAAGAATGTTTTACGAAAAAATAAATGATGGTGTTTCAATTGTTAATTGGGGAAGTCACGGCTATTGGAATTATTTTATAAGATATTATTACTTTTTTGATCAATATGGCGTAAAATTACCATTTTTTACAATTTATCATGCAAAAAAATTATCCAATAATAAATATTTTTTTATATATTCTTATGCATGTTTGGTTGGCGAATTTGATCATGAAGGAGATGATTGCCTTAGTGAATGGTTAACAGTTAAAACACCTAATGGTGCTTTTGCAGCTGTAATGAACTCTAGAACTGGTTGGGGTGGACTAATGGGAGGTGGTTCGTCTCAAAAATATGATCGGCAATTCTTTGATGCAATTTTTGGTGAAAATATTTATGAATTAGGAAAAGCGAATCAAGATTCTAAGGAAGATAATTTGCCTTTTTTAAAACTAGAAAATGATAAAGAGTATCTTTCTATGAGACAATGTTATTATGAACTTAATTTATTTGGTGATCCACAGATTTCAATAAAGATTCCAGAAGTAAATCATCCTCCAAATACACCCGCGACTCCTGATATTTATTCCAAAAATCTTAGGTGGTATACCTTTACCACAAGTACTACTGATCCAGATAATGATTCAGTTCAATATAAATTTAGAATTGATGACCAAGAATTGTCTCTTTGGACAAAGTCGTATAATTCCGGCGAGACTGCATATAGGATTATTCGAATACCAATTATTGGGATTCATAATATCAGCGTTAAAGCCAGGGATATTTTTGGAAATGAAAGTGAATGGTCTGTTAATAAAACTGTTACGGCTTCATTTGATTCTATTATACAAATAGATTCCAACACAGCAGTATTAGGAGAACAGATCCAGATTTCAGGGCAGGCAACAGGTGGTATCGAACCATACAACTCATGGTACTATGATTTTGGTGACGGTAATAACAGCTTTCAACAAAACCCAATATACACATATAACAATTTAGGTAATTATACTATTACATTGACAGTCACTGACAACCAAAATATTACATCGAATACCACAAAAGTTATTAATGTCGTACTTTTAAAATCAGATTTCAACAGCTCATCAGTTTACTCTATACCAGATGAAACATTTTTTTTCAATGACACATCAAATGGTTACTATAACATTATAAACTGGTCCTGGGACTTCGGAGATGGCAACACATCATATAATCAAAACCCTAGCCATGAATATTCCAGTGAAGGAACTTATAATGTGTCTTTAACAGTATCAGATGATGAGTCTAACACCGATGTTTATTATCAAACAATATTTATTGACACAACCAATCCAGTGATAACCTCTGTTTCAAATAATTTAGATGATATTGGATACGGATCAAATGTTATTATAAATGCGAATATCACCGATAATATAAGTGGTATAAAAAATGTCAAAGTAAACATCACATGTCCAAATGATACTTATAGGAACTGTACTATGAATAACACCAATGACAGTAACTATGAGTACATGTTTTCTGATACATGGAAATTGGGGGTTTATAATTACCAAATCTGGGTGGTTGACAATGCAGACAACAGTAACAGTCTACCAGGTAATAGTTTCAATGTTATACGTTATCTTGGTCACCATAAAATCGGGTGTTTAAACCAAACCATATGGAATGTAATAACAGGTTCCGTGTTCAAGGTAAATAAAAACGGTGTTGCTGAAAATATAACGGTTTATATCGACCCAGGTAATGCTACTTCCGAATCTCATTATCAATGTATGATATATCGACATAATGATTCAG
>JBNVCE010000013.1:2941-9072 GCA_050410885.1 Thermoplasmatota archaeon
TTCAGAATTGATAGGTGTATCCGAAGAAAAAAATATATCGGGTGGTAAAGGCTGGCAGAATTTTAATTTTTCAGATCCAAAACCTGTTCTTATGAATAATTCGGAATATGTATTATGTTGTTGGGCTGATAACGAATCTGTGAAAATGTATTACGACATTAACAATGATGAGGAGATGTTTTATGATGATGGATCAAGTACTTTTCAAGGGCATTATTTTGAAGGAATTTACAACTGTACCCCGGATACCATTATTTTTGAACATGAAGATAGGAAATATTCAATTTACTGCTGTTATTCATCTGATGAAAACCCGCCTATGATAACAAATGTTAGTAATACATCAGGTAATGTTGGTTTTGGTTTTGACATTAACATTACAGCAGACATTGTTGATTACGAAACCGGTATAAACTCGTTTAAAGTTATTATCACGTATCCAGATAATTCAACAGATATCTTTGACATGAGTAATATTAATGGAAGCACTTATCAATATGTTTTTTCAGATACTTGGAAAACGGGTCAATATACTTATTATATTTTGGTCATGGATAATTCAAATAACAGCAACACATCATCACAATATAGTTTCAATGTCTCAACGCAGGCAACCATAAGCATAGCAACCTTGAAAGATAGTTATGGTCCTGATGAGATTATCGAAATTACTGATCCACCATCGTCTTCAGAGGATTACTATCTGGTTGACCGTGGTTTGACATGGAATGAGTACTACAACGCCCTCTCAGGCAATAACGTTCTTGAAGTCTTCACTGAACCGGTTAATTACCAGGAAGATAACGGTTCGTGGACTCCTATTAACTGTTCTCTTGGACAACTTTCAACAACCCATCCTGCTTATAACTATGGGTATCGGGTGGGAAACGAACAAGGATTATTCAACATTTATTTCAAGCCAAATATCCAGAGTAATTGGCCTATTGCGTTTGCTTATAACAAATCAGATAACCCGACCACTCATGTTGTTAGAAGCAAACTTGTTGGTGTTGGTTATCTTGACCCTGCTAGTAACTGGGACTATGAGTATCTGCAAAGTGTGCAGAGCAGTCAGGGGCAGTTTACTGATAACAAAATAACATATGAAGGTGTTTTCACCGGCACTGATATTGTTTGGAGTTATGATAACACAGTATTAAAAGAAAAGATTACTCTTAGCAATACAACAAAAACATTGTTACAAAACCATCCACCATCCTTGTGTGGTCTTCAGGATGAGAGTTCGTACCTTGTTTTTACCACCAAACTGGATTATCAGAATCTCATGATGTACAATACCTCAGGTACACTCAATGGTAATGTAACAGTTTCTGATTGGATTGCTTTCAAAGATAATGCTCTTGGTTATTTCAAATGCGCGATGCCTATTGGTGATGCCTATGAACTGTATAATGAGTCGGTTCGACATAAACTAGTTTACAGGGTTTTGCAGTATAATGGCAACTATTATCTCCTTTCAGGTTTAAAGTTCCAGGATTTGAACAACATGGTGTTCCCGGTTGTTATTGACCCAACGATTACTATTACCAGTAGTGAAAGTGATGGGTATATTTACAAATCCAGTTCGAATTATGAAACTGCTTGGTCTGCCGAAGAAGGCTCTGTCTTTAGTGAGGATTCTTATATCTCAGTTGGTCAAAGTAAGGTAGCTACCTTCCCGCCGGATTACCGTATCAGGCGTGGTTTTTTCATTTTTGACACCTCTGAACTTCCTTCTAATGCATATATTGATAATGCCACACTGTCATTATATAAGAAAGATGATTACTCAACCACTGACTTTACAATCACGGTGCAGAATGGGCAGCCTGATTTTCCTCATGATCCGTTGGAGGAAAGTGATTATAATAAGGAGTATTACTCTGGAAATGGCGGTGAACTTAACACTGTTAATTTCGTTAGTGGGTATAACAATATTACGCTTACTGAGCTTAGTTGGGTCAGCATAGGTGGTGTTACGAAGCTTTGCCTGCGTAGCTGCCGTGACATCAATGAAATAACACCAACAGGGAGTGAATATGTGAATGTATACTCTGCTAATATCGGAGGAGAAGCTAATCCTGATCCTCGTCCGAAACTGATTATTAATTATCGTAATCAGTCTAAGATTAAGAACACGGGTTCGACGAATATCACCGGGTATCTTCTAATACAAATTCAGTATAAAGAGGGTGAGGAATGGAAGGTTGATCATAATACTGTGGATGAGACTTTTCCAAGGATGATACTTGTTGGGGATCAGCTTGCTTTGGATACGATTTTCAATGGTCTAGTCAATACTAACGATCTTACTTTTAGTGATGGATGTTATCGTGTTTATGCAGCGTTTAGGGATCCTGAGGGTAATATTTTAGTTACTTCGGATGAGGCGGAGATGGTTTCCTGGTATGAATTTGAAGTTTCAAAATAGGATTTATTCGAACCGAAATGATTTACAAGAAGATACTGCGAAGTTAATTATTGATCCTTCTGATGATATTTCTATGTTGACATGTAGCATACTTCAGGAGAAAAGCATATCTCATCAACAAATAATTTCTAAGTACCTACAAGAAATTACAGTTACTGTTTATTTTTGATTCTTTGGAATTACAATTACTACTATTTTTCCACTATGTTTAGTTAATCCACCGACTTTTCCATCCTTAGTAACGGTTTTTTCAAGCATTTCTACTACATTATCAATTTCAACTCTTCTCATATTTCAATAAAAGTATATTTTAACCTCTATTTGACCTTTTTCAATACTTTCAATGACCCTTATAAATACTATATAAGGTAATAATGCCTATTAAATTTAAAGATTAAATAGTATAAGAGACAATTGACTCATTAGAATGACCACCAGAGTGCGCAAACACCCTGGTGATCTGGAGCCATGATAGTATGAATATCACAGCCCCGTGGATGATTAAAGAAGAAAGTATTTATAAATATTGTTCTAACCAAAATCCAAAAAATAAAGCAATCAACTTTTTTAATAACCAAAATGATTCATTTTCAACCATCTCAGAAAAAAATGAGATGGTAGGAGGTAGAAACCAAAAATGCAATATTTTAGTACAAATAGGCCAGCAATCTATAGACTTTCTAAAACCAAATGGTTTTACTATGGAGGAATACCTTGATGTTATTCTAAAGAAAGTCAATAGAATCGATTTCCTATAAAATTAGATCCAAACACAGCGTCATTTGATGATGTGGCAATACATGCCATCTTAAGACAAAGACTGAAAAAAACAACTGTAGCAAAACGAATCGCTAGTGCACGGTTTATGGAGAACCATTCTGTACCAGTTGATTTCCGAAAACCAAGCTATGAGAATTTCATCAGACATATGGACTACCGGGAACAGGTGGAAAACGCTGGATACGGTGCTCTTGGAAGAGAATGGGATACTATGAAAACATTCCTACGAGCATATGGTGTTCATCTCTCAAATTGGCCATACCGCCCACCATCAAGACCTAACTATAAAGCCAAAGTCATCCCGTTTCCAGATCAAATCAATGAGATTCTGCATCTAAACTATTCTGAGGATGACTATGAAAATGCTCTAATCCAATATCTGCTTACTCATAACTTTATTATCGGATGGCGGATACCCAGTGAACCAGCAATCCTTAAACTCTCAGATGTAATGATCGATGATCAAGACCGTGGATATGTCAAAATAACTGAGCCAAAAAAGCATGATTCAACAAGGATCGTAACACCAATAGAAATCATGACTAACAAAAGACGAAAATCATTGAAGAATTGGATTGATAGTTGGCGACCCAAAGTTGCAAATCAATATTCAGAAGACTATGTATATTTAACACCTGAAGGCAAACCCTTTGCGAAAGACTCGCTTCGAATGTTTCTCAACAGACACGCAGCACCTTTAATTAAAACAATATTTCCAAAATATCACAATTATATAGCTCGGGATTTCTGTGCGATCGCGCGTCTTATAAGAACAAAAATACAATCAAAAGCATTTGACGAATTCGAAGTCAAGGAATGGCTCGGACATACCAAGATCCAAACGACCATGAGTTATATTAAGGATGCAAATCATTACTATAAAATGGCGCCATACGATTGGATCAACCGCGTCCTCAAAGCCGATACCAAAATCGGCTAGGAAAACGCGAAAATTCAAAAGCACGAAAAAATAGGGTCTTTTGACCTGTTTTTCTCCGAGAAAAATAAGCGGACGTGGCGGGATTCGAACCCGCGACTACCGACTTAGAAGGCCGGTGCCATATCCTGGCTAGGCCACACGCCCATTTTAAAACTATGATGTATAGTTTTCTTAGTAGATAAAAATTAATAAAAAAGTATATAGAAAAGTAAACTATTTTACTCGTAAGGTGCTGCTTCTCCAATTAAATCAACATGTGTTAAAATCATACGTCTACAACAGTATCTGTCTATACCAAGGGAATCAAGAATTTGTTGGGGAGTTTCTTTTGGTTTTTCTCCTTTATTAATAGATTTTAAATATTCCTCGTATCTTTTTTTATATTCCTGATAAACATCACTTATAATTTTTCCGCATGTAAAACATCTTACTGGTATTATCATATCATCACCTATATGATTTCTGCCTTTTCTTTCTTGCCCCTCTTCCAAGAGGTTTTTTAGGTTCTTTTCTTCTTGGATCACTAACTAGTAGACTTCTATCATGATCCAAAAAAGCAATTTTTAAACTTGGATTTCCAGTAAATTCCAGTATACCTGTTGCAATAGCTGTTCTAACAGCACTAGCCTGGCTTATGACTCCCCCTCCAGAAACCTTTACATCAATATTTAATTTATTTACGTGCTCATCTGCAATTTTTAAAGGCTCTAAAATCTTCCATCTAGCAATATCGGGTTTATATAATTCAATAGGTATTTTATTAATCCTAACAATACCTATTCCTTTTTGAACTGTTGTTCTTGCAATAGCAGTTTTCCTTTTACCAGATGTGTTTACAACCTTTTTAACCATTAAATATTCGCTCCTAAGAATCTAGATAATTCTTCTATTGTTATAAAATCAACAGGTTGTTTTTTTGCTTCTTCAATTATTTCGAATTTTTTACCTTCAAACTCCTTTGGTATACCTATGTAGCATTTAAGTCTTTTAAAAGCTGCTCTACCATGAGGTTTTTGATAAGGTATCATACCTCTAATTGTTCTTTTTACAATTTGATCAGGAGTTCTTGGAAAATATGGTCCTTTACGATATGTTCCCACTTCTCTTTTTTGTTTATAAATGTTTTTTAAAGAAGATTTTTTACCAGATATTATTGCTTTTTCAGAGTTAATAATTACTATTTCTTCACCTTTGATTAAACGCTTTGCAGCATAAGTGCTAAGTCTTCCAAGTGTAAGACCATTTGCATCAATAATTATTGTCATATTTATCCCAATATTCTAATATCTTTACCTTTCGGATTATGCTTCATTAGCTCTTCAATTGACATATGTTTACCGCCTGCTTTTTTTATTTTTTCTAAAGCTTTTTCAGAGAATGACCAAGCAGCAATTGAAACTTTTTTAGTTAGTTCCCCATTGGATAATACTTTTCCTGGTATTAGTGCTGTTTCTTTTTCACCAGTATATCTACTGATTTTACTCAAATTTACTACAGGCCAGTTACAAGATGGTTTTTCTAGTCTTAAAGCTATGTCTTTCCAGATTTGTGCATTATTTTCATTTGCACATTTTTTTAATTCATGTATTAATGATACTAAGGCTGGATTTGTTTTTATTGTTTTCTTTGGCATTTACTTTTTCCCCAGATACGTGAAATTTAGTGTAATAGAGGAGTATTTATAAGATTTGTGGGGGAAATAATTAAAAACAATTTATAATTATCGACCATTCTATGAAAAAGATTATTTCTGTTTGTGGAAGCGATTTAGATGATGAAAATTTATCTAATCATGCCTTGAAAGTAGCAGAAGAAGTTGGTAGACTTGTTGCAAAAAACGGTTTTGTTTTGTCATGTGGTGGTCGTGGTGGTGTGATGGAAGCTGCTTGCAAGGGCGCTAAACAAGAGCACGGTTTAACTATTGGAATTTTACCATTTTCTAAGGATGAAGCAAACGATTTTGTTGATATTGCAATACCA
>JBNVCE010000013.1:9082-26249 GCA_050410885.1 Thermoplasmatota archaeon
GGTAATGTTAGAAATTTTTTGGTTGCAAACTCTGGTGATGTTGTTATAGCAATTGGTGGTAGATGGGGAACACTTAATGAAATAACTTTTTCCATGATTTATAAAAAACCTCTTATTCTTATTAAAGGAACAGGTGGTTGTGTGGATGAAATAATCAATGGTTTTATAATGCAAAATGTTGAATCTCAGTACTATGTTGTAAACTCAGCAGAGGAGGCTATTAAAAAGGCAATTGAAATATTAGGAACATAGGTAAAATTAATATTTTAATTTTTTATTTCAAAAAATGGTTTTTTATATGAGAGAATACAAAATCAAAAAAGGGCATAATCCTGATATTGGGGCTCTTGTTGCAAAACATTTTGGTGCAAAAGGTGATATTTTTAAAGGTATGCAATTTGAGGTTGAAGGTATTGGTAAAATAGATATGAAACAAGAAAAAAATTCTCTTTTTGTTAACATAGAACCACCAAAAAAGGTTTGTGGTGATTATAATATTATTAAAAAATGGAATACATTTTTATTTGAAGCAACTGGTAAAGATGCAAAGGAGAGAAAAAAAGAGTTTAGTAAAATTTAATATTTCATTATTTTTTTACCTTTTCCCAGTCTTTTAAGAAATTCTTTATCCCAACATCTGTTAATGAGTGTTTTACCATTTTTCTGATAACCTCAGGTGGAACTGTTGCTATGTCTGCCCCAATTTTTGCTGCCTGCATCACATGAATAGGATGACGTATACTGGCAACAATAACCTCTGTTTTAATATCGTAATTGCAGAATATTTCCATGATTTCTTCTATTATCTGCATTCCTTCTTGGCCTATGTCATCCAGTCTTCCAATAAAGGGACTTACATAAGTTGCTCCAGCTTTTGCCGCAAGTAGCGCTTGGTTTGCCGAAAAAATCAAAGTAACATTTGTTTTTATTTTTTCTTTTGACAATATTTTTACAGCCCTAAGACCTTCGGGTGTCATTGGTATTTTTATTGTAATATTTTTTCTGTATTTTTCAGGTACTTTTTTAACAAGAGTTTTTGCTTCTGCTACCATTTCATCTGCTTTTTCACTTACTACTTCAAGACTTATTGGCCCATCAACAATTTTGAAGATCTCTTCTATTATTTCATTAAAAGATCGCCCTGATCTGGCAACAAGTGTTGGATTTGTGGTTACTCCATCTATTATTCCCCAAGATGCAAGTTCTCTTATTTCGTTTAAATCTGCAGTATCAACAAATATTTTCATAAAACCTTCACTTGAGACTGAGGTATTGTTTTTTTGTTCATAACTTTTTGGTTTTAATTTTATAGATATTAATTAATCTATCATTGGATATAATCATTTTTGGATATATTTAGAAAAATCAAAAAATATATATATTCAAGTATACATTACATAATCGTGGTGGATGGGATATGCCTCTAACTAGAAAAGCTCGGATAGTGGGAAGTAGTCTAGTTCTGACCATACCAAGTCAACTAGCAAAAGCCCATGATATTAATGATGGTGATGAAATAGAAATAATACCTATAGGGATTGGAGAGTTTAAAATAAGGAAATTAAAAAAATAAAAAAAATTTTTAGTTTTTATCAGAATAAAACCAGATTAATTTAACATTGGGTTTTATAAAGTAAAACTGTATTGCAGAATTTGATATCATGGTATTAATAGCACCTTCCATACTATCAGCTGATTTCTCAAAACTTGGAAAAGAAATCCTTACTGTTGAAAAAGCAGGAGCAGATTGGTTACACATTGATGTTATGGATGGACATTTTGTAAAAAATATAACAATTGGACCTGTTGTAATCTCTAAAATAAGAAAGGTTTCAAAAATATTTTTTGATATTCATCTAATGATAGAAAAACCAGAAAACTTTATTGAGCAATTTGTAAAAGCTGGAGCTGATTTAATAACTGTCCATGCAGAGGCATGTAATAATTTAACAGAGGTTATTAATAAAATAAAAAAGTTAAATTGCAAAGTAGGAGTATCTATTAATCCAGATACTCCAGTTGATAAAATAAAAGATGTTATTTCTGATGTGGATTTAGTTCTTATTATGTCAGTACACCCTGGTTTTGGTGGCCAAGGTTTTATAAAAGATGTTTTATCAAAGATAAAAAAAGCAAGAAAATTAATTGATGATACTGGTAAAAAAATATTTTTAGAAGTTGACGGTGGGATAAACGATAAAAATGCAAAATCTGTAAAACAAAATGGTGCAAATGTTCTTGTTGCTGGAAACTTTGTTTTTACAAGTAATGATTATAAAAAAGCGATAAATTCCTTAAAAAAAGCATAAACTATAAACCTGAAAATAAATCACGTATAACTTTTTCTTTATCTTTCGCTTTTACAATTCCACTAGCAAGCAGCACTCCATCAGCACCCAGCTCTATTGCTTTTGATACGTCTTTTCCATTTTTTACACCAGCGCCACATAAAACCTTAACTTTATTGTTAATAAACTTTACAGCATCTACACTATTACTAACAACATCAGGATCAGCAGTTGTAACTGAGGTATCACCACCAATTAATTCAGGTGGTTCAACAGCAACAAAATTTGGTGAAAAAGCAGCAATTGCTTTTGATGTTTCAACATTATTTGAACAGACTATATGATCTAAATCCAATTCTTTTGCTCTAGAAATACATGTATCCAAATCAGCAAGAATTAGTCTGTGTTCACTATGGTTTATAAGAGTACCAACAGCTCCTGCCGATTTAACTGCTTCTGCTAAAGTCCAACCAGTGTAACTACCAGGTTTAATTGGATCAATATGCTGGGCAAACACAGGTATTGATACTTTATTTGCACATAAAAAAATATCTGCTGCTTGTACAGCAATAGCCACACTTGCACCTGTTTCTTTTGAAATTTTATCCATTAAAGTTGCAATCTCTAAGACTTTTTTTCCAGTTGCTTCAATATATGTTTTAACATTTAATACAATAACTGGGGTTTTTAACATAAACCATGCTCCTTGTGTTTTAATGATAGTAATCGATGACCTTTAATATAATCTTCTGTATTCTTGTTGGATTAATAATGGAATTACCTACACAAGCAGTTTTGATTCTTGGTATAATACCGGCTCTTTTTTTTCTATATATTGCTTTAAAAGGATATGAAGGATATTACAAGGATAAAACAATCTTTTTAACCTTTATAACAGGTATTGTTTTAGGAATCTTGGCTGCTGTTGTTAGATTAATAATAAATCCTTTTCCTTTGATGATAATATTTATTATATTATTTGCTTTTTTTGAGCAGTTACTTAAATCTATTGTTTTAAATTTAGGAAGATTCCAATTTAAAAAAGAAACGGTAATATATGGTTTAACATTGGGTTTAGGTTTCGGTTCATCATTCACACCCTTTTTAGTAATAGTTGGTAGTCTATCAGTTGAATCAAATACACCATTTTTAATACTAGTTGCTCTAGGCTCTTTTGGATTTATTTTGTTTCATGCTGCAAGTGGTGTTTTTATAGGTTATGGAATTTTTTCTGGTAAAATAGTAAAATACCTATTTATTGCAATTATTTTACAAATTCCTTTTAATGCAATTTCTGATTTAACAAGAATAGAACCAATTTACACAAGTTTCTACTACCCAGTTTATCAAACTGTAGTAATTGTTTACGGGATGATAATATTTATTTATGTAATAAAGAAAATAATGCCTGAAATACTAGAGAAAAACCAAAAAAGAAAAAGAAGTAAAAAAATAGCATAAAACTAAATAATAAAAAAACTTACAAGAAATTAAGGTGTAAAAAATGGATGAAACCAAAAATCCTGATACAGATTTAAAATCTAATAACATTTTTGAAAAAGAAAATTTACAGTTACCAACTCAAACAATTTCACAAAGAAACATTTTACCAACCATTGCTGGTTTTTTATTAATAATTGCTGGTTTTTTTGCAATTATTAATTGGATCTCAATTTTCCTGCTTGATATAAACACTTTAAACATTTATTATGATATATCACAATTACAACAAATATATCCAAATATTACTATTGAACAATTTCTTGATTTTTTAAAAGCTTGTGCATCAATAGGTATAGTAATATCAATTTTTCCAATATTAGGTGGAATCTTGGCTTTAAAAAGAAAAATGTGGGGTATTTCTGTTACATGTAGTATCATTGGTTTAATATCAATAGGTATACTATTTACATCAAGTATTTTTTCCTTTATTGCAATAATTATCTTATTTATTTCTAAAAAGGAATTTCAATAAATAATTCTAAATTTTTTTATTTTGTTTTAATTTATATAAATTAATAAATAAGTAACTAAATTAAATTTTACAATGTTTTATTTCATAAATAATGTAAATAATTAAATCTGTATTACTCCTCAAATTTTTTACCACAATATGGACATATTCTAGCATCCATTGGTATAGGACGACCACAATTGGGGCATATCCTACCTGTTCCAGGTTGTTGAAGGCGTCCTCCAATTGGTGGACGTACAATAAGCCAAATAATAATACCTATAATTCCAGTAATTATAACAATAATTAACCATAAAACACCACTACTACCACGTTTTTCTGCATCTTTATAAACCCATATTGCAATCAATATGAATATAATCCATATTACTATTATAACACCACAAATTAAACCGCCTAGTCCAAAAATTCCTTGATCTACTGAAGTATAAGTGTAATCAGCAGCACTTGCTAAAGTGGAAATAATTAATGAAAATAATATATTTATCAAAATAATTATTTTTAAATTTATTATTTTATTCATCCTCTTCACCTTCAACATGTATCATTTCATTTTATTAATTAATTGTTGTTTTTTTAAAATACGAATCTCTTTGATTTCATCAAAAATTATTCCAATAGCAAGCCCAGTGATAATGCCTGCTAAAAGACCAGTAATTAAACGAATAATGTTTGTACTTTCCCATAAATGCAATAATTGTCCAATTCCATCTACTGCTATTGGAAAAATACCAATTATTATTAAAATAAAGAATTTTTTATCAAACTCAATTTTGTAAAAAATCATAAAACCTAGACCAATTGTAAGGCCTAACCAAATAGCAGTACACCTACTACAAAAAGGCATTTGATTACCA
Organism: Thermoplasmatota archaeon; assembly: GCA_050410885.1. Taxonomy (GTDB): domain Archaea; phylum Thermoplasmatota; class E2; order DHVEG-1; family DHVEG-1; genus JBNVCE01. The sequence continues at coordinate 14,203 of JBNVCE010000013.1, forward strand.
TTTATAAAAAAAGAGCGTTGTGCATTTTGATGACATAATCTATCACCAAGGCTGTAAACCAAATTAAATGGAAATGGTATTTTTTCTATAATTTTATCATTATCAGAAATCCCAGTTAAGCCAGATAAATCATTAATAGTATTATTTGGAACAAAAACAGGTCCTAAAAATTGTAATATAACCCAAGATAATAAAATTATAAAAAATAAAAAAATGATTAAACTAGAAAATTTTTCCCTTTTCTCCATTTTCGAATTCTTCCATGGATTTGTAAACTAATATGAAAGCAATAATACTAAGTATAGAACCTATAAAATAGAATCCAAATGTGAATATACTAAAAAAAGAGCCAAAAATTGCAATATCAAGGAATTTATGTTTTAAACAAGCAATAGCAGCAAAAAAAGTAAAAACTAAAAAAATTATTAAAATCATTGAACAAGCAAGGCTGTTATATTCAAACTTTTCTTCAAAACCTACCCCTTGTCTAAGTTTTATTATAGTTTCAAAATTAAAAATTGGTGTAACCAATTTTTTAAAACTTTGATTTTTATATCCTTCTGCTGATACTTCTATAGTTTTAATACCTAAGCTAATATTATCAGCAATAAAAACACCATCTTTATTTGTATAACCAGTTAAACCATCAATCCTGATATTTACATTCTCTATTGAATTATTTGATAAATCAATAACTTTTAATCTAACAGAACCGGTATAACCTGCAAATGAAGCTATGTTTAATGATGAAACAATAAATTGTTCAGAAAAAATAACTGTAGTTAAACCTATTATTAATACACAAATTAATAGTATCCCTGCAATTTTTGGTCTTTTTGTTTTTACTCTTTTGCATGATAAAACAGTTTTTCTTGGTTCACCATGCTCAATCCATAAACATTCATCTTTTGATTTAATATCATCGGTTTTTGCTTGAACAAAAAAACTGTTATTACAAAAAGGACAAACTGTTTTAAATTTTTTTAATTTACTAGAAATATCAAGGATAACTTCTTTTTTGCAATTCGGGCAGATAGTCCTCCCCTTTTCCACCTTTTCTCACCTTTTAATAAATAATCAAACCTGGTTAAGTAAATTTCTAAATATTTAATTTTTGTTTTAAATTATATAAAACACAACTGGAATATCTTTAAATAATATTTGTTTATTCCAATAAACTAAAAAGGCGGTTAAAAAATGACAAGATTTCCTGAAGCAGAAACACGGTTATTAAATAAAAAAGTATGCATGAAATGTGGAGCTTTAAACGCTTTTAAAGCAGAAAGATGTAGAAGATGCAGATCAAGAGAATTAAGACCAAAAGCTAAAGAAGGAAGAGGAGTATAATTTTTTTAAAACCGTCATATTTAATAGCTTTTTTTCTTTTTTGATTTGCAGGTCGAGTATAAAATGCCTGAAACAAAAGTTAAAAAAACAGAAGATTTCAATGAATGGTATAATGAAATAGTGGAACTTGCTGATTTATGTGATAAAAGATATCCTATTAAAGGTATGAATGTTTGGAAACCATATGGTTGGAAATTAATGATGTTTATAGACCAATTAATTAGAGAAGAAATGACAAAAACAAATCATCAAGAAATCTATTTCCCACTTTTAATTCCTGAATCATCTTTTAAAAAAGAAGAAGAACATATTGAGGGTTTCGGAAGCGAGGTTTATTGGGTTACACATGCAGGTCATAATGAACTAGAGGAAAGATGGCTTTTAAGACCAACATCAGAAACAGCAATGTATCCAATTTTTTCACTTTGGATTAGATCGCATGCTGATTTACCTTTAAAAACCTTTCAAATAGTAAACACTTTTAGATATGAAACAAAACAAACACGTGCTTTTATAAGAGTAAGGGAAATACATTTTTTTGAAGCTCACACTTGTCATGTTGATTTTGAGGATGCTGAAAAACAAATAGAAGAAGATAAAGTCATTGCTAAAAGACTTTTTGACAAACTTTGTTTACCATTTATATTTAATAAAAGGCCTGAATGGGATAAGTTTGCAGGAGCTTTTTACACAATTAGTATTGATGTTTTAATGCCATCATTTAGAACGTTGCAGTTAGGATCTATACATCAATACAAAGATAATTTTTCTAAACCATATGAAATATCTTATGAATCAGAAAATGGTGAACATAAATACTGTCATCAAACAACTTATGGTATGAGTGAGCGTATACTTGGTGCAATTGTTGGTATTCATGGGGATAATAAAGGACTTGTTTTACCACCTGAAGTTGCTCCTATACAAGTTGTTATCATTCCTATTTTTTTTAAAGGTCAGGAAAAAGTTATCTTAGATGTCTGTGATAATATTTATAAAACATTAGAAAAAGAAAATATTAGAATTTTTGTTGATAAAAGAGACATTACACCAGGAAATAAATATTATGATTGGGAGTTAAAAGGTGTACCTTTAAGAATTGAAATAGGTCCTCAGGAAATAAATAAAAAAGAGATTGTCATTGTTAGGAGAGATAATTTCGAAAAGAAAATTGTTTCACAAGCATCTGTTGTTGAAACTGTTAAACAAGAACTTATGAATATTTCATTAGATTTGTATAATAAAGCAAAAAAATTCATTGATGAAAACATACATAAAGTAAAAACTATTGAAGAAGCAAAAAATTTTAAGGGTATAATACAGCTTCCCTGGTGTTTAGATAAGGATTGCGCGCTTAAAATAGAAAATATTTTAGATGGGAATACATTAGGGGAGCCAATAGAAAATGCAGAATGTAATTATACATGCCCAGTATGTAATAAACCTGCAAAAACTTGGATGAGGTATGCTAAATCATATTAATGGATGGTAGATGAAAATGGCTGGAAGAATATCTAATTTTTTAAGAGAACATGTTCTTATTTTTAGTACAATTTTAACGATAATAGGAATCATTTTACTTTTTGTTGGTATAACAGGTATATGGTTTCAGGATATTCCTAAAAATTTTTTTAAATTTTCAGATGATATTTTAAAATGGAGCTTATATTTTTTAATAATAGGTTTTATTGTGTTTGTAACAGGAGTGTATTATCTTTATGGTTTTCTTAAAAATAGAAAATTTTTATTAGATGAAATAAAAACTAATAAAAGATCAGAGCTGATTAAAAAACATGCAGAGTTGAAAAACACTGTTAAACATTTACCATCTAAATATCAAAAAATGCTTCAGGATAAAGAAGAAGAGTTCAATATTAAGTAATAATTGTTTATCGGATGGGTGAAAAAATTCCAGAGTTTCATATTATTTTAGTTGAACCAAAGTATAGTGGAAACATTGGTTTTATTGCAAGGGTTATGGCTAATTTTGATTTTAATAATTTATATCTTGTAAATCCTTGTAAATTAGATGATGAATGTTTTGTTCGTGCTATGCATGCACAAAATGTTTTAGATGATGCAAAGATTTTCAGCTCTTTTGAAGAATGTATAAAAAATTTTGATTATCTAGTAGCAACTTCTTCAATAGAAAGTAAAAGTGAAAAAAAACATTTGAGAAATGCTGTTTTACTTGAAGATTTTTGTAAAAAAATATATGAAGTAGATGGTAAAATCGGTATTGTTTTTGGAAGGGAAGACTACGGGCTTTACAATGAAGAGATCGCAAGTTGTGACATTATGCTAAAAATCCCAACTAGTGAAAAATACCCTTCAATGAATCTTTCTCATTCAGTTGCTGTTGTTTTATATTCACTTTACATATATAAAGATAAAAAATTAAAAATAAAAAAAACTAGAGCTCTTGGGAAAATAGAAAAAGAAAAACTTTTTAGTTTTTTTTCAGATTTACTTGATGAAATTAATTATCCTGAGCATAAAAAAGAAAAAACAAAAATCATGTTTAAACGTGTAATGGGCAGGGCAATGCCTTCAAAATGGGAGTATCATACCTTAATGGGTGTTTTAAGTGGAAGTTTAGATAAAATCAAAAATAAAAAAGGATAAACTATATTGTTTCTATTGTGAAATAAACCTTGCTTTTTTTCAATGCTGAATGCACTTTATCTGCAAACCACACCAGATCATCCAGGGTTGCTGAATTGTCTTTCCAGTCATAAACAAAATCATAATTACCCTTGGTTGCTTGGAAACCCATGTTTAATAAATGATTTTTTATTTCAGATGGTAAAGCTCCTTCGCTGTTGAAATATATCTTTAGATATGTTTTCATATTAATACACTTGAGATTATGAATTGATTTTAAATATTAAATAATTACTATATTACGTTATAAAACCAGTTATTTGATTATTTTTTTATGCCATGGGTATAGAGGCAAAACAGAGTAAGAAAATAACCAATGCTATAATTCCAATTATTTTCCTTTTATTATCAAGTTTTTGTAACTCATTTAATGGAGCTGGATGATGCGTACCAAGTAAAAATAGGATAAATATGACAAAAATAAACCATCCTGTATAAAATAATCCAAGAACAAGTATAACACCTATTACAACCCAGGTGATATACTTGCTTTTTTCTTTAAATAATGCTCTTATTACATGCCCACCATCAAGTTGTCCAACTGGTAAAAGATTCAAAGCTGTTACAAATAAACCAACCCATCCAGCAAAGGCTGTTGGATGTATAATAGTATTTTCTGGTATTATAAAAAAACTACTTAGAAACTGTAGTATTAATGGGAACATTATTGTGAATCCTTCTGCATTTGTTGGTTGAATCGGGTTTTCTTGCATAAAATATAAACCTAAAATTGAAACAGGTATTGCAACTAAAAATCCACATATCGGACCTGCCACACCAATATCAAGTAATGCTTTTCTATCAGGTATTGGCTCTTTTGTTGAAATCAATGCACCAAATGTACCTAGCATGAATATTGGTGGTGGTAATGGAATAAAATATGGTAAAGATGTTTCTAAATTGTGTTTTTTTGATGCAAAATAATGGCCCATTTCATGAATGCCAAGGATTAATAATAGTGGTATTGAAAAAAATATAAAACCATCTAAAACATAAGATGGTGAAAACATTTGCATCATTTCAGCATTGTCTATGCTGACCCATTGGTAAGAACCTGCTAGTGTTGTTGTAAAAATGGTTGCAATTAATAGTACGATGTTTATCCATATGGGTTTCTTTTTACTCTCAGGTTTTTTAATAATATAAATCGCATGTTCCCCGTTTTCATAGCGAAGCAAAGGTAAGTAACCTTTTTTTGAAAGTGAAATTCTCAATGAATCAAAATTATTATCCAGTAATGCTTCATCAACTCTACAGTAAAAAATAATTGTATCAAGTCCGTATTTTACATCATAAAACGGAAAATATTGACCAACCTCGCTTTTTAACAATTCAATATCCAAATTGGATACAAAGTTTGATGTTGGTGATGCTGGATTATTATCATTTGACATTTGTTTGAAGCGATACAAGAAGTATTTTATAAAACCTTCGTTAAAATTTTTTTTAACATTAAGCTTTATTTACATCTTTTATTATGCCATACAAGTGAAAAATATGGTTGTTAATCTTGTCATTGGTACACAATGGGGCGATGAAGGTAAAGGAAAGGTTGTTGATTTTTTTTCTAAAAATGCTGATTATGTTGTGAGGTTTAACGGTGGAAATAATGCAGGTCATACTATTAAGGTTGAAAATGAGGTTTATAAATTACATATTACTCCATCAGGCGTAATACAAGGTAGAATTGGTGTTATTGGTAATGGATGTGTAATAGATCCTGAGGTTTTAATAAATGAAATCGAACAATTAAAAAAACGTAGTATTAAACCCAAGCTTTTAATCAGTGACAGAGCAAACATAATCATGCCTTATCATAAAATTTTAGATGGTGCAGAGGAAAAAATTCTTGGAAATAAAAAAATCGGTACAACAAAAAGAGGAATAGGTCCTTGTTACAGTGATAAAATAGCACGTTTGGGTATTAGATCAGTAGACCTTCTTAATAAAGAAACATTAAGTAAAAAACTTGATATCATAATAAGCATTAAACAAAAAATTTTTGATGCTTATGAAATAGATGAAAAACTTGATAAAAAACAGATACTTAAAACCTATATTAATTATGGTAAAAAATTAAAAGAATTTATCACAAGCACTCATGTTGAATTAAATAGAGCTATTGAGTCTGGAAAAAACATTCTTCTTGAGGGTGCTCAAGGTACAATGCTTGATGTTGATTTTGGCACTTATCCTTATACAACCTCTTCCAGCACCATTGCTGGTGGTTCAATTATCGGTACAGGTATTGCCCCTCATCATATTAATGACATTATTGGTATTGTTAAGGCTTATACAACAAGAGTTGGAGAAGGACCTTTCCCAACAGAATTATTTGATAAAACTAAAGAACATCTTCAACAAAAAGGTCATGAATTTGGAACAACAACAAGTAGACCTAGAAGATGTGGTTGGCTTGATCTTGTTTTGGTAAAACATTCTTGTGTTATTTCTGGAATTACAAAAATTGCTATAACCAAACTTGATGTTCTTGATGGTTTAAAAGTATTGAAGATTTGTATAAAATATAATTTAAATGGTAAAAAGATTGATTATTTACCTGCAGATGTTTATGATTTTGAAAAATGTAAACCTGTTTATAAAGAATTCAAGGGATGGGAAAAGATAAACAAGGATGCAAAAAGTTTTTCAGATTTACCAATTGAAGTAAAAAATTATTTAACATTCATCGAAAAAGAATTAGAAACACCAATATGCCTTGTATCAATTGGGCCTGGCAGGAATGAAACAATTGAAATCTAAACAGTTTTTTTAACATTCAATGCTGTGTTAATCCATCTTAGATATGAGTTACAAGCAGCTCTTAATGAATTTATGTCTTTTGTTTCAATTGTTAAAAATAATGTTTTACCAGAAAATGTAACTTCAACATTTGTTTTTGGTATTTTATGTTTTATTTCAGGAATCAAGGATTTAACAATAACATTTACATCGTCTTCGGAATCAAAATAAAAAATGAATCTAGCTTGTTTCATAATATAATTTTTTTATCTTGCTTTTATATGCTTTGCTATTGTTGGTCTTTCCTTGTAAAAGATTTTACTACCACAATACGGGCATTGCATCCCAATATTTTTTACATCAAATTTAACGTTTTTTTTACAAAGTCCACATTTGTAACCAGTCATTTCTTTCCACCTTTTGGTTCAACATCTTTTGATTCTTCAGTAGGTAATTCTGGTAATTCAAATTCGCCTTTAAGCATTTTTTCTACATTCTGACCAGATTCTGTTACTGGTGAATATGCTCCTCCAGTAAACTTTGTACCACATTTTTTACATTGCCAAATTGCTGTACCAATCCTTTTTACTTTTTTTTGACCACATATTGGGCATTGATGTTTTGCTTTTTGGACAATTTCAATATTTTTTGTAATGGTTCTTGCTCTTACTCCGTATCTGGATTGAAAACGTCCTACAGGTCCGACTTTTTTTGTTCTTTTTGACATACTTAATTACCTATGCTTTTATATAATAGTTCACGTATTTTCTTGCCATTATCAAGAGAGGCTTTAATAACTTTTTTAACCTCTTCATAAGTAAATGAGCCATTTAAACCTTTTTGCATTGCCCGGATATGACCATTTTTATCAGTTGCAACCGTGAGTCTTGCTTCTGCTGTTTCTTCTTCATCAAGACATGGGTCCATTGCAACAACACCATTGAATTTTACAGAAGTACAAGAAATAGGTGGATCTGATAATGGTAGTTTGTAATCTTTTGGATGTTCTTCTAAATATTTTTTAATAGAAGGATATTTTTCTTGTAATTTTTCAAGTGTTGGTCTTAATCTTTCAATTGGAACAAGAGTATTGTACAAAGCTGTTAAGGATGCAAGGGAAGCAGCATCAAAAAGGTTTCCATCATGATCAAGTATGTGTATATCAATGAATATCATCCAAACCTTTTCATGAGGCTCAATACATAGTTTATCAACCTGGATTACCTCTGATTCTCTAATCCCTCTATCAACAACTCTTGCAAGCTCAACAGCGTCTTCTTTTGGAGGACCAGCCTCAAAATCAGGTGATGCAAGTGGAATCAATTCAGCTGCTGTTGTCATAATCCCTTCTTCAGGAATATCTGGATAAGGATCACCAATATCCATTTTTACACCAGCAAGTACTTGTGTATTACCAATTTTAACCTTTGCAGATCCTTCTGCTTTTGAAATGATCCCTGGTTCGATCTCAATTTTTCTATACTCATCAAGAGCTCTACCATCAACACGTTTACCATTTTTGGCTAATTTCATAAGGTATTCTCGTTTAATAGAAGGTAAAATCGTCATTTTATTCCAACTCCGAAATAGGTTTATATTTTTCTAATATTGCTTTTTTCTGAAGCTCAGATACCATATGGCATCCTTTTAAAGCTAATTGAAATGCTTGGTCAAACTCTTCCTCAGCTAAATGTCCATCCATTTGAAGAAGTAAAATTTCATCGGTACGTGGGGCTATTGCCACAGGTAAATCTGCAGAACCATAATTATCTTCCTCTTTTCCTAAATCCAAAACTATTTGATTATCAATCTTACCAGCTGCACATGCAACAGGTATATCTTTCATTGGAATACCAGCATCAACAAGTGCAACAGCAGCAGCTGTTAAACCAGCGCATCTAGTTCCTGCTTCTGCATCTAAAATTTCTATATTCACATCAATTGTTGTACGAGGGAATTTCTCCAGCAAAATAACATTTTCTAAAGCTTCAGAAATTACTTTAGAAATCTCAGTACTTCTCCTATCAGGGCCAGGTCTTTTTCTATCATCAACACTAAATGCAGCCATATTATATCTAGCATTAACAATAGCTCGCAGGGGGTTTTGAATATGTCTTGGGACAGCTTCTCTTGGTCCATAAACTGCAGCAATAATTTTATTGCCGCCCCATTCAATATAACATGAACCTTCTGCCCTATGTAAAACGCCTGCCTGGATTTTTATCTTTCTTAACTCGTCAGGTCTTCTACCATCAAGTCTTTTTCCATCAATAATTAATTTAATATCTGATTTCATTTATCGCACATCCTTTGCGTCTTTTTTTAATAATTCCTCTATCTTATTTGTTAGTCCAAAAGATAATGATTCACTTTCAATCATCTTAATTGTTTCAACTACTTTTTTTATGTCATAATCGTTGCCGTCAATCCATATTCTACCATTTTGTCCAACAAATATTCTACATTTAGTATACTTTTTAAGTAAGGATATCATTGAACCTTTTTTACCAATAATCCTAGGTACTTTTGAAGGTTCAACATCAATAATATATCCGCCTTTTATTTTGTACAAATTATAATCTTTTAATGTTATTTGCAGTTTTTTTTCATTATCAACCTGTAAAACTTTAGCCATTATGCAATCGCCATAATTTAAATACTTTTCGGTCTCTCCAAATTCTATTTCCCAAGGAGTTTCAGTTACATGTAAAAGAGCAGGGTAAGCTGCATTTATGTCAACCAGCCAACTTGAAGGCATTGCTTCTTCAACAATACCTATAACAAAATCATTTTCTACAGGATCATAACGACCTTTTAAAGGAACAACGTTTATAAAATCCTTTTTCTCATCTAATATGCCTAAAATTTCTGCGTAAATCATGCCGTTTTTAACAAAAGTACCTCTACCAGCTTTCTTATGTCTAATATCGCCTAAAAGTTGACCAGGAATAATGATTTCACGTTTTTCTTTTTGAATCAAATAAATAACTCCCCCTATAAAAACTATTTTAAAATTTTTGTTGACACATTTCCTTTGGTAGCATCGTTTAACTTGTCATAAAAATCATTTTGCATACCAGCAGGAATTCTGATAATACCTAACCATGAACCATCAGACTGCCAATCTTCTCTTTCCAATGTTCCAAAGTTTCTAATTGTTCCGTAAGCTCTTCCAATGTATTCAGCTGGAATTTTTACAGAGATTCTTAGGTTTTCCATAGAAATTGGTATAATTGGCCTAAGTAAATCAATAATTGTTTTTACTTGTTCACTAACTGGTTTAAATGGATCAATATGAACCCTTGCTTGTTCCATTGCTAACTCGATTCTTTGACGTGGATGCGGGGATTTGGTTTTAGGATCCATAGCATTTTTTGCAATTATTTCAATAATCCTTGTCTTTTTGTTTTTCTGCATTTTATGTCTTTGTTCAGTAGTAAGCTGAATATCACCTTTTAAAATAATCTGTTTAGCTATTTCTGAAACATCATTTGTTCCAAAATGTTTCATTAAAGATTCTTCTGATGCACGTGTACCTTTTTTTGCATCTTTGAAAACATCATCAATTGCAAGATTCTGGATAATATCAATGTTTTTCCCGTCAATAAAATCAGAAGCTGCATCAGGATCAACTAGTACCTCAAAATGTTCTTCACCTTTTTTTAAACGAGCGATAACAGCCTCTTCTAAACTAACCAATTCTAATTTCCTCCAATTGCTTTAGCTACATATTCTTTTGTTTTACTTGGCGGTAAAATGTGAAATTTAAAGCTTTTATCAACAACGCCAATTTCTGTTGCATCAGGATTCAGTTTTCCCTCAGTTCCTTTATATAAAGCTTTAATAGCTAAATCAATTGCTTCCTCCATATTAAGACCGTCTTTGTAATGACTTTCAAAATAATTCATAGCACCGTTACGACCTGAGCCTTCACTACTAGCTTTATACTCCATTAAAGCACCAGATGGATCAGTTGAGAATAAACGCGGCCCTGTATCATCAACTCCTGCGATTAAAAGGGCTGTTCCAAAAGGTCTAACACCACCATACTGGGTATATGTTTGTTTGAAATCGCATATACGTTTAACAAGTGTTTTTACTGGTATTTTTTCATTGTAAGTTATCTCATTTATCTGTGCATCTAAACGAGCACGGTCAATTAAAGCCCTAGCATCAGCAACAAGACCTGAGGTTGCACAGCCAATGTGATCATCTATTTCAAATATTTTCTCGATTGAGCCAGGTTCTACTAATCTGGATGTGACACGTTTATCAACAATAAGAACAACACCTGTTTTGTATTTAACACCAACTGTTGTTGTTCCTCTTTTAACTGCTTCTCTTGCATATTCTACCTGGAATAATCTACCATCTGGAGAAAAAACTGTTATTGCCCTATCATATGCCATATTTGCTGGTTGCATTTTTATTTTCACCTCTTTTTTTTAAACAATAATAATCTCTAAACGAATTCTCAATTTTCTACCAAGAATACGCTTAATGTGTAAATACTTTGTGATACATCATAAATAATTAATTTCTTAAACTTTTCTTTTTTCACCCCAAATAATTTTATGAATTTGTAAACCAAGTTTTGCATTTAAACCATCATTTATTATCCATTCAGCTAAATTTTTTGGATTTTTTCCCCAAACCGGTTGTAAAAAAACTGTACAAGCTGGTTTATAAGTTTCTAATATTTTTTTAGCATATTCATAATCATTTTTGTTTTTTATAACAAATTTTAATTGATCATGTTTTCTTAAAAAATTTATGTTTTCTAAAAAATTATTTTTATGCATTGATGAACTTGGGCATTTAATGTCCAAAGAAATCATCAATGTTTTCTTTTTTAATAATTTTTCAATACTCATACTTCCATTTGTTTCAACACAGATTTTGTATCTTTTTTTTAAAAGCTTGTTTATTAAATCTGTAATATCCTTTTGTAATAAAGGTTCTCCACCAGTTATACAAACATAATTACAAGGATATTGAGTTATTTTCTTTATAATTTCTTTTATACTCATTTCTTTTCCTTTGAAATAAGCATACTTTGTATCGCAAAAAGAACATCTTAGGTTACAACCTGTAGTTCTGATAAAAATATTTGGAAGACCTGACCAAGCTCCTTCTCCTTGTATTGAATAAAATATTTCATTAATTTTCATTTAATTTCTATCAAGAAAATTAACTTTATAATGTTTGCTGTTTTGGTTTTATCAAAAAAAATGTAAAAATTTTTTTTTTTTTTTTTTTTTTTTTTTTTAATTATTATTAAAAAAAATTTTTTT
>JBNVCE010000134.1:0-357 GCA_050410885.1 Thermoplasmatota archaeon
TGACAACAGTTTCACTAGATATATGAACAACAGCAGGAATAACTTTTTTTGCCAATTCTCTAAAATTTGGATAACCTGAAGATGCATAATCTGAAGAAATTGTTTTTACTTCACCAAGTGTTGATTGTGCTTCTACTATATCAACAATTTTTGCTGAAATTATTCCAAGAATAAAAACAGATAAAACTATTATAAATACCATCAGATTTCTTTTCATATGACACCTCCGATTTTTCTGAAATAATAATTTTATATTGATTATCGTTAAAGTCAATATTGACTAACTACATTCACCTTTTATAATAAAGCTATGGATAATCAAAAAAGAAAACAGGAAGGTATCAGAGTAACTTTGAT
>JBNVCE010000134.1:367-2370 GCA_050410885.1 Thermoplasmatota archaeon
TTAACCTCGTTAAAAATATTTTTTGGAATCGTTGGTAAAAGTAGAGCACTCGTAGCTGATGGGTTTCATTCGTTGTCAGATTTTATTACAGATATTGTGGTAATCTTTGGTTTAAAATTTTCTTCAAAACCTGTTGATGATTCACACGACTATGGCCACGGAAAAATTGAAACTTTCGCAACATTCGTTGTTGGAATTTTTTTAATCTTTGTTGGTGCTTTTATTTTTTATTCTTCAGCAAAAACGATTTTTTTTATTATTAAAGGATCTGAAGTCCTACAGCCCAACCGAATAACCTTTCTCTTTGCATTTTTATCCATAATTGTGAAAGAAGGTTTATACAGGTACACAGTTTTTATTGCTGATAGAATCAAAAGTCAATCGATAAGAGCAAATGCCTGGCACCATAGATCTGATGCATTCTCATCGATAGCAACAAGTGTAGGGATTGGACTTGCTGTTTTTAATAGGAGTTTAATAATCTTTGACCCAATATCAGCGATAATAGTTACATTTTTCATCATTAAGGTTGGTTTAGACATTGTTAAAGATGCTTACGATGAGTTAACAGAAAAATCGTTGAGTTCAAAAGAAGAGGATGATATATTACAAATTATAAACAGTGTGGACGGAGTAATAAATCCGCACAGTATTCAGACGAGAAGAATCGGGAATTATATTGCTATAGATATTCATATAGAAGTGGATAAATCGATAACTGTAGAGAAGGCACATAAGATAACAGAGGTTGTGGAGGATAAGTTAACTGAAAAATATGGTAAAAATTTTTATATAAACATCCATATAGAACCCAATAATTAAAAAAGGGGGGTTTTAAACTCCCCCTTTTTATTTTTATCCTTGATTAGAAACTTTTACTTTTTGTTTACCAAAAATTGTGATTCTGAAGTTAGATTTATTTTGTTTACTGAATCAACAAGAACTTCTGTAGAAACTATAAGGTTGTAAACATAACCTTGCTCAAGTGGATTACCTGTGTATGTGATCTGTGTGTCTGCGCTTTCAAGTGTCCATACAGGGTTATTTTTATAATCGACAAGAGTTATATTGTATTTCTGTGCTCCGTTGATTTTGTTGAAATAGATTGTCAAATTTTTGCATGCAACTGCTGTATCTTTTGTTGTTGGTGAATAGATTGTTAACTCCGGGATCTCTATTGAATACTTGTTTATAAGATTTTTGTCTATAGAAACCTTATAGAAGTATTTCCCTGAAGAAGAAATTTTGTCTGTAAAGTAATCTGTCTTTTTGAGTTGATATCCTATTGGTTCCTGATAAACTGAATCTGTATTTTCTGCTTTTTCAATAATGATATTTGTTCCTTTTGGTTCTTCTTTTAGATCCCAGTAGAGATTTATTTCACCAAAAGCGTAGGTTGTGTCACCGAGTGTGACATTTTTAATGTCTTTAAAATTAATCTTTTTTGTGAAAGCAACCGAATATTTGTAATTGCCTTCAATTTTTACTTCCTGTTTTGAACAGGATATTGCAACGATAGTTAAAATTACAAATAGATAAATAAAAAGTTTCTTCATTTTATAATACCTCCTTTAAAAAATTTTTTTGGTATTATATAGAATCTTTTGAGTATGTCAACAGTATCAAAAAGATAACTTTTGACAATTTTTTAAAAAAAATTTTTAATTAATATTGAATTTTAGCGATAAAAATTTATAATCATTTGTAAAAAAGGAGAAAGTATGAACAGTTTCATATTCTATAATCCAGTTAAAATCATATTTGGTGTTGATAAATTTTATTCATCAAAGGAGTATTTAAAAAATTTAGGGAAAAAACATTTGGTTATAATAGGGAAAGGATCTGTAAAAAAATATGGTCTTCTGGAAAAACTTATAAAAATGATTGAAGAAAATGGTTCAGAATATTTTATCCTTGAAGGTGTAAAACCTAACCCTGTGATAGAAAAAGTGAAAGAGGGAATTGAAATCGCAAGAAAAGAAAAAATAGATTCTATAGTTACC
>JBNVCE010000135.1:0-2345 GCA_050410885.1 Thermoplasmatota archaeon
ATCATCAGAATCATTAAATATTATGTTATTGGTTGTTTGATGATTATTTAGTATCTGAGCCATTGCAACTGCAGGGCAGCCAGCAAGACTTCGCCTACCACTAATTAGATCAATAGGACAAAAATCATTAAAGGGCGAATTTTGATGCCATTGCGTCTCAAGCCATCCGCCTGATTCAGTAAATCCTTCCTTTGGCCATTGATAAACAATTGTTTCTTCTAAATTTAAATTATTAAAACCGAGATAATAATTCCAAAGGTCAATGTTTTCTTTTTTAATTTTTTCATGATTTTCTAAATAATAAATTAGCCTTAGATTAATATCTGATTTAATCAAATTATAAAAAATTGCATCTTTTTTAAAAAACATGCTTGTAAAAGAATAAGCAAGAACTGGTGGGAGAAACTTATAACCAGTAACAACAATATAACCTTTTGGTAATAAATCAAAACATAACAAAGGATATTACCATGATCATTAAAAATTTCATATGAACTATTAATAGTAAAATTATTTTTTTCCAGCTCATTTATTTTGCACAAGCAACAATAAAAGCTAAATTATAGTCAACCTGGTTTGTGTATTGTTGATTGTTTTCAACATTTATTGCAAATATTATTGGTTGAAAACAACTACATATAAAAATTGAAATAGATATAAATAAAAAAATTCGTCTATTAATTTTTTTCATATTTTCAAAATCCTAAAAATAGAAATAAAAAAATATTTACGAGTAATTATAATTTTTAAGTTCTCCATGGAATTTAAAATTTAGTAAATCTTCTATTGTAAATTCTGCATGTGCCTTTATGATGTTTCCTGCAAGGGGTGCATAATAAACAGAACCAAGTAAACCTTCATAAAAAACAATATTATAAGCATTGAAAGTTCCAGCTTTAACAGTTATGTTTTCAACTGATGCATTGTATAATAATTCGGGAATGTTCATCTGGTATTCATAGTTTATTTCAGAAGGTACAGATGATGTGATTATGTTTAAAATTTTCAAAACTATTGATTCAACAAGGATTTTTGAAGAAACTAATGTTTCATTGATAAAACCCATTTTACCATTATATAATGGAAAATCAATAAAAGGCCTGGGCATGTTATTTGTTATATTAAAAGTGATTGTTATGGGGACAGGTATTGGTATAGGTATTGGGAATGGATGCTCTTTTAAAAGTGCTATTGATTTAAGTTTGAAATCTCCTTTTTCTAAAGCAATATCTGATTGGCGAATTTGAATATTTCCTGAAAATTTATTATAATATAATTTACCAGCAAGTCTTATTCCAGCTCCATTATCATAGAGAAAAGATCCTGTAATTTTTCCAGTAACATCAATGGTGTATGATTCAATGGTTTTTGTTTTTACTTCTAATTTTAGATCCTCCCATGTTAAATTAAGACTGATAATTTGTCCTGTTTGATAAAGATCTAAAATCAAGGTATCAATATCATAAGTCCAGTAATTGCCTATATTCCATATTGGAACATCATCGTCTATATTCAATGAATTGATTTTTTCTGATGTAAAATTATATGTGCTTGTTTTTGCAACAGATGATAAATTACCAATTAATAAGATAATTGTAATTAATAATATTACTTTTTTCATTTTTTATTTTCCCCTTATAAAAATTTTTATTATTAATAACAAATAATATATAGCAATATAAACTTATGCTTAACAATTGTTAATTAATTTTATTTAAATATAATACATAAACAAGATTAAAAATAATCTAAAGATAAATATTATGAATAAAAAAATTACTTGTATGATAACCTTATTATTAATTTTAATACCATCTAATAGTACTGGATACACTGCCTGATTTTCAATCAATTAGATTATGCTCATCAACAAAAACTTTAACAAAATTTGGAAGCAGTATAATAAATGCAGTAAACCATAGATCAGGATTTATTTATTTCTCAGGACATGGAAATAAAAGAATATGGCAGATAAATAACTCTAATAATTCATGGGTTGGAAGATACGCACCATTAAAAATGATGTTTTTAAACAACAAAAATAAGCTACCAGTTTGCATTGTTGAAGGATGCCACATTAGTGATTTTATTAAAAAATCAACAGATGCTAGAATTGGATATTAACCATTAGAAAAAATGGTGGATCCATAGCAACAACAGGGTCATCTAGTTTATGCTGGAATTCAGCTGAGCAAAAGGGAGATTATGGAAAAAAGCAAAAACATTTTTTCTAGAAAACAATAAAATAAATTGAGAAACACCAGCAAGTGGTACTTATTCACTTAATGCAAAAAAAGTTCAAGAATGGATTTTACTGGGTGATCCAAGTTTAAAATACAAGGATA
>JBNVCE010000136.1:0-1333 GCA_050410885.1 Thermoplasmatota archaeon
CATTATCACTGTATGAAATACTGATGTTTCACCAACTCTGAATTACTGGGGTGCCGTATTATGAAATCCAGGCTTTTTATTAAATCATGCTATAATAATATTCCCCTTCTTCTTTTTGTTTCCTATCCATATAAGAATCAGGTTTGTTAACTCTTGGTCTGTGGCTTTCCTCATCTCTTCTAAAAGTAATATCAACATTTTTTAAAAAACGGTTCATACCTTCATGAAGACTAAAAGGTCCTTTTGCCCTACCATATTCTCCTGGTTTTCCTTCAAAAACAATAAGCGCATCACTAATCATATCAATAAAATAAACATCATGATCAACAACAAGAGCAGATTTACCTGATTTTTCCATTATACGTCTAACAGTTCTTGAAGTAATCATCCTTTGTTCACTGTCTAGGTAAGCAGATGGTTCATCTATTAAATAAATATCTGCATCTTGTAAAATACAATTTGCAGTTGCTACTCTCTGCAGTTCACCACCAGATAAAGTATCAAGTTTTTTATCAAGTAAATATTTTAGATTAAGAGGCTGAAAAATCTCTGCAGTAAAAAAAGAAGACGTAAATAGTTGTGGTGCGTTTTTTTCAAAAAACTCTCTAACAGTACCACTAAATTCTGGTGAAATATACTGGGGTTTGTAACTAATTTTAACATGGTAATCTAATTTTCCTTTTGTTGGTTTAATAACACCAGCAAGCATTTTCACAAAAGTTGTTTTACCAATTGCATTAGGACCAACTACACCAATTATCTCACCTTTTCTAATAACACCACTTTCAATTTCTAAAGAAAAATCATCATATGTTTTTGTTAAATCACCATATGTAATTAATATATTCATCTGTTGCCTTGGTTTTGGTGATTGAGCAAAAAACTCTATTTTTTCGCCAAATCTGATATTTTCTTCTTTTAAATAACCTGATAAATAAGTGTTTATTGCATGACGCACAACTCGTGGATGAGTAACAACACCATAAGCACCTTCATCACCATACATAAGATGCACTGTGTCACATAAAAAATCAAGAACCGCTAGATCATGCTCAATAACAAGAACCTTCTTTTTTTCAGATAATTCTTTTATTATTCTTGCAACCTTGAGTCTCTGATAAATATCTAAATATGAAGAAGGCTCATCAAAAAAATACAAATCAACATCTTTTAATAAGGCTGCTGCAATTGAAACACTTTGAAGTTCACCACCAGATATTTCACCTTTTTCTATATTTTTTTCAAGAATGTTTTTAAGACCTAATTTTTCAACAATTAAATCAAAATTACCCAGACTATCAGATTTTTGAAGAATGTCACCTATTTTACCCTT
>JBNVCE010000136.1:1343-2333 GCA_050410885.1 Thermoplasmatota archaeon
AACTTGTCAACATACTGTGGTTTTAAAACACAAGTGATTTCATTATTTGAAAGACTTTTAAAATGATCATAAAGTTCTGTTCCAGCATAAAAGTTTATTACATCATCCCATGAAGTTTCTTTTTCATAGTTACCAAGATTAGGTTTCAACTGTCCAGATAGAATCTTAAAAGTAGTTGTTTTACCAATACCATTTGGTCCTAAAACACCGACACATGTTCCTTTTTTTGGAATAGGTAGTCTAAATAATCTAAAACCATTTTTCCCAAATTGATGAATTAAATCTGTTTTTAGTTCTTCTGCAAGTCCTATTATTTTAATTGCTTCAAAAGGACATTTATGAACACAAATGCCGCAACCAACACAAAGCTCTTCAGAAATAACTGGTTGACCAGTGTCTCCTATAACAATTGTTTCATCACCAGATCTAACCCTGGGGCAATATTTAATGCATTCTTTTGAACAATTCTTTGGTTTACATCTATCTTTTATAAGTACAGCAATACGCATAATCCAAAGTGCTGAGAAAATAAGGGTTATTAAAAGGTTTTTGTTTTAGGTACCCCATCAATTGAGAGTTGGTTTATGAAGAGCTAGCATTGTCTCTTTATTTGGTGTGGATGGGATGCAGAAGGATGGTATTATTTTTAAAGATAAAGATAGGGATGAGATACCTCGTTGTCATTTTTGTAGCTCAAAGGGGGATGTTATCAAATTTGGTAAACAGAGTAATAAAGTTCAAAGGTATTAATGTAGTATCTGTCGTAAGATGATATTTAATGAGAGGTGTGGTACATTGTTTTTATAAAAAACATTTAAACGGATGATTAGTTTCTTCAGATAGTGTATCTTTTTCTTTCAGGTTATTTCTATTGGTAAGATGCCTTCAATGTTTTGGGGGTTATTGATTATACTATACGAAGAATTTTAAGAGAAGTGCTTTTTGCAGTTTGAAAAAAATTTTAAACATTTTGTTATGATATCATTGGAT
>JBNVCE010000137.1:0-2294 GCA_050410885.1 Thermoplasmatota archaeon
CTTTGGAGATCATGCCAGATCACCTCCATTTGTTTGTGGGTGCAAAACCAATCCACATACCATATGTGATCGTGGAACAACTTAAGGGTGTGTCATCTATTCGACTTCGGGAACAGTTTCCAGAGCTTGCTTATCTTGGTTATCCAAGTCAGTGGAAACAGTTCAAGCATCTCTGGGCGCGAGGATACTACTGTGGTAGTGCAGGGCATGTAAGTCAGGATGCAGTTAAACGGTATATTCTTGAGCAAGAAGGTAAAGATGTGTTCGATTATTGCATCTATGGAGATCATACGGGTTTGACAAAGATTGGCGATTTCACTAAGTGAAAAAAGAATGTTAGACTCCAATTCATCCACTGGTTAAAACCAGTGGTATTCTTGGAGATTTTTTATAAAAAATTATATATTTTATGCGTCTTAAGGAGGCTTACGGCCTACAACCAGCACCTTATGTCTTTTCAAGATCTGATTTTGCATTTTCTTTCTTCGAAAAAATCTGCTTGTAACCGACAGAAGTTTTTAACGAATTTATTGCGTGTAAATATATAATTTGTAATATTTACTCCACGTGCTATTTTTGCTAATTGTAACTGCAAATATGGATTTATATCATCTATATTTGTTTTTGTTTAATGTGTTGGTTTCTAATGATAATGATTTTGAATCCTATTACATACTCTTCATGCAAATATCTTCATGATTATTTTAAAAAATTTTTTATTTTCGTTGCTCTTATTTATAACAATACGTGCAAGGTAACTCACGAATTTGCTTTTTTTCATCAGTTGACAACAATTAACTGTTTTACACGGTCCACCAATTTTTTCAAATTGTTTATTTTTTAGTAATTTAATTAATTCCATTCTTTTCTTACTAAAAAAGATCTCATTAATAGATTGAGTAATTACATTTCCTAAAACTAATTCATTATTTGAGTCGTAACAACAAGCATACCAAGTACCATCAGGTGCAATAAAGGCCTCTTCTTCGATTCTTGTTAAGTTTGGGCAGGAATATTTTTTATAATTAATGTTTTTATCAGCAAATTTTTCTCGTTCAGCCCATCCCATTACCCACGATTTTATAATATTATCTTTCTTAGGATCTAATATTTCTTTTAATTGTTTTTTAATAATAGAAAAGTCATCTGGCACATTCCTAAGATTATGATCTTTTAGTTTTGTAGGGTAAAAATCAAAATTATTGTGTATTGTATGAATATAATTATTTAAAGTTAATACAAAAAATGTTAACGGGACATAAACATTTAATTTCTCTCTGATTTTAAGAAAATTTATTAAATTGTATTTCGTTTTATCCAAATCCAATTTTTTAACATTATAATAATTTTGATTATTGTATCCATCGATGTTACAATAAACTTTATCCATTAATTTTTCTCCCAATATAATCTCTGCTTTTTCCTCAGTAAAATTCTGAAAATTAGTAAAGATCTCCACTCGGATCTGAGGGAGTCTCGATTTAATGTATCTTAAGATTTTAATTAAATCTTTATTTAAAAACGCGTCTCCATTTTCTCCAATAATGATACTTTCAACGTTATGATATTTTTTAAAATCATCTGATGAAATTTCGTCGATAATCTTTTTGCCCCACTCAAATAGCATTATTTTTTGTTTTATTTTTTTTCCTCGGTTTGAAGGGCAGTATAAACAGTCTGCACCACAAACAGAAGATAAGGAAAGATTTATAGATTTTAACATATTTTGTTAACAATTCTGTATCCTTATATAATATTTTTCCTCAGTTTATCCATTTGATAATTTCTGAGCCGACTAATTTTTTTGGGTTAAGTTTAGTATTGATTCATCGCTGGCTGTCAACCAAATTCGAATCTAGAGATTGTAAGGGTATAAGATTCAAACCCGTTATTATTCAAGTATGCAGTACTTGGAGATTATTTTGTTGATGTGGGAGATCTCTATCCTAAAGTATACTATACTCAAACATAGAGACATCTCCATGAGGATCAACAATTAACTTTGCAGTACCAAGCCTGCTAATCTTCCAAGTTTAAACTATCGCCATGAATAACTGCTGTGTTGCATAATTCAATAGTAAATAGTTTTTCATCTATGCTCAATTTCTCATATTCTTACACGGTAGCCCATGGAGGCTCATAGGTTCTATCATATTTGAGTAATGCGCTGTAGAAAAGGAATTTAAGTTTCACCTCATGAAACATGTTTTCTTTTTTTGTTGCACTGACGTATTCACCACATTTTCGTTTTACACCTGAGAAGAATCCTTCTGCGTGCCATCTTTTACCGTATT
>JBNVCE010000138.1:0-2262 GCA_050410885.1 Thermoplasmatota archaeon
AGCACCAATAACTTGTGGAGTAGAGCGCATAGAATAAGCATCTTGTACCCTGCATTTTACCCTGCCTTCAATAAGATCTCCACCAGCTATTAATTTATTTATCGCTTTAGCACTTCTTATTGCTCCAGGAAAACCACGTGCTTCATGTATCTTAATATTATAAGGTTTCATGTTAGCTTTTAATGCTTCAAGTGACATTGCTGCAGCGATTTCTGCCTGTTTTAACCAGTTGTTTGCATCATACAAGAAAATGGCACTCATGGCAGTAAGAAAATTAGAACCATTTATGATTGCAAGACCATCTCTAGCCTGCAAACCTGGTATAGCAATACCTGCTTTTTTCATTGCTTCTTTTCCATCAAAAAGTTTACCTTTATAGTAAGCTTTTCCTTTACCAAGCATAAGTAAAGCAATCTGAGCCATGGGTGCTAAATCACCACATGCACCAACAGAACCTTTTTGGCAAACATAAGGAGTAACACCCTTGTTTAACATTTCAACAATAGTTTGGGTTATTTCTAAACGACAACCTGAGTTACCATGAGCATGTACATTGATTCTTGAAAGCATTGCTCCTCTTACATGTTCAATAGGAGCAGGTTCACCAATTCCTGCAGCATGATTATAAATTAAGTATTTCTGAAAATCTTTAATCTGATTATCATTCAAGATAACCTCTGAAAATTCACCAATTCCTGTATTAACCCCGTACATTATCTCGTGAGCTTTGATTTTCTGTTCAAGCATGGCACGACAGGATTTAATACGTTTTATAGCATCAGGATGAAGTTTAACTTTTTCATTGTATCTTGCAACATTAACAACATCTTCTATTGTAAGATTAGAACCTGTTACTATAACTGTCATATTTCACCTCCGCTTTAGATACGATTAATTTAAAATCAATATGTAATATTATAACATTGTATTAAAGTTCTTGTATTATGTATAAAATTATTTCTTTTTATGATAAAAAATATTTTTTTTATAAAGTGTAAACTAAAAATTAAAGTATTACTTACTTTTTACCGATTATGAGTTCAATGATTGATATACCAAATATTTCAGATGTAATAAATAATTTGTTAAAACAATCCAAAATTTATGTTGATCCTATTGTTGGACAAATTATAGCTACAATTCTAATAATACTTTTTTCATTTATATTGGGATATATTGTTTATAATATTTTTGAGCATTATTTTACAAAATTAGCAAAAAAAACCAAAACCACAATAGATGATGAAATCATTAAAAACATTAAAAAACCTATTTATTTTCTTGTTATACTTCTTGGTTGTTATTATGCTTTTGATCAATTAACAGTTTTAGATATATACTGGGGATTTATAGCTCAGATTTTTCTATACCTAGGAATTTTACTTGTTGCTTTTATAATAACTAGAATTATTAATGTTTTTGTCGCCTGGTATGCAGAGAAAAAAACTAAAAAAGGTGGAATAAGCAACAATATCCTTCTGGTTTTTAAAAAATTATTAAACCTATTTGTTTATATATTTGCTTTTTTAACTATTTTATACATACGTAAAATTGATTTATCAGGTGCTATTGTTGGACTTGGTGTAACTGGAATAGCAATTGCATTTGCTCTTCAAAATATTTTAAGTGATTTTTTTAGTGCTTTTTCAATTTATTTTGATAGACCTTTCGAAATAGGAGATTTTGTCATAATTGGGGATAAAGCTGGAACTGTTACTAACATAAGCATGAAATCAACCCGTATACAACTTTTACATGGGGAAGAGCTTATTTTATCAAATAAAGAGATAACAAATATTCAAATTAGAAACTATAAAAAAATGCGAAAAAGAAGAGTTGATTTTACCATAGGTGTTACTTATGATACCCCTTTAGAAAAATTAAAGAAAATACCGGATATTATCAAAAATAGTATACTCAACTGTGAACTTACAGAGGTTGACAGAATCCATTTTAAAGAATATGGTCCATATAGTTTAAATTTTGAAGTTGTTTATTATGTTAATACTCCAGATTATACAAAAAATATGGATATTCGTCAAAAAATAAATTATGCAATTAAAGAAGCATTTGAAAAAGAAGGCATAGAGTTTGCATTTCCAACTCAAACAGTATTCCTAAATAAATAAAGTCAAATGGCAGATTTGTTTATTTTATACTTAATCAGCCCCGTGGTGTAGCTGGTCAATCATCCGAGACTCTGGATCTCGTGACAGCGGTTCGAATCCGCTCGGGGCTACTGCTTAATCTAGCATTTTGACA
>JBNVCE010000139.1:0-2223 GCA_050410885.1 Thermoplasmatota archaeon
GATCTCTGAATTTTATATGGTATATTTTGCGCAGCACTAAATTCAAAAAATAATATTATTATAATACACATTAAAGGTTTTTTTAACATATACAATTTCATTATTTTTCCTCCCTTATTTTAAATATATTTTAATTTTCCTTTTAAATATTTCTATTAATATTTTTATTTATTACATGAGAATATCATTGGGAAAAAAAGAAGAAAAAAAATATAAATAAGTATAGAGAAACTGTTATATGATTCAATAGAAGTTAATTGTTTAAGCAGACTTAAACCAGAACAATTCAGGATACCAATTATTATCTTCATTGGTTTCAAATACATTATTTCGCCAGTCAACTTCTGTTTAAAGCCAGTGCAATCCGCTTTGTGGATAAAAGATAATAGGATCTGTTGTATACCATTCACCAGGTGATAAATCCTCAGTAACATATACTTCTCCTAAGTATCGCCCATCTTGGGTGTCTTGTTTTAATTGAACCCAAAAATTCGTAGTCACAGTTCTATTTGGATCATTATTTTGCACTGTTATAACAGCATAACATATTTGTTCTTCAAACCATATATCTATATCAATGGCTATTAAATCACCTTCCAGTGGTGGAGTACTACCTTGTGGTTCTATTGCGTTAATAGTTGGTGCTAAAAACATTGTGGCCATAAACAACAATATTAAAATCTGAATAAATTTCCACATTTTTTTCCTACTTTTTAATAAATTTTTTTAAATGACAAAACTTTTGCAGTTTTTAAATAACTTACATAAACAGAAAAATAGTCAGTGAATAAGTTATTAAATAAAACAAATAAAACTGGTTTTATCTAAATGTCATATGGCTCTTTTGCTGGATGCCAATCAAAATTAAACCATGGCCACCATATTATTCCAATTTTTCTTCCTAAAATAATCTTTGGAAATAATCTTGGTTTATCCCAATAATTACCATTCCAATTATTTGAAGTACAATCAAAAAAATAGGCACACTTAACATTATTTATAAAATTGTTACGGTGAATTTTGTTATTAGACGATCTGTCAAGTAAAATACTGCCTCCCAGTCCTTTAATATTGCCATTTTCTTTGATATTATTGCTAAGAACAGTGTTGTTATTACTGGAACTGTGAATATATATTCCAATGTTTTTGTTTGAGTTTATGCTATTCCAAAAGATAGTATTGTTATTTGATGTATCAAAAGTTATGCCATAATAAGTATTATCTGAGATATTATTTTTTGAAATATTATTACTACTAGAATGAGTAAGAAAAATACCATGTTGTTTATTTGAGCTAAATGTGTTATTTGAGATAAGACAATTATGCGAAGACACTAACATGATACCCGCATACAAGTTGGATATCTACTGATTTCGGACCTTAATATTATCACAACTTATCAGTATCACCTGCCCAGCAGTACCATCCTCTATGGTCATGTCTGATAAGTCTTCCAGATAAATAAGCGGTTTATCATTAACATAGTTGTTCAAAAAATTGTTTTTCCATGCACCATAAACCCAAGCACCATCGTTGAAAAAAACATTATCTGTAACATTGTTAAAATTAGAACTGCCTGTTAGAACCAAACCTGCATAGTTATCTAAGATGGTGTTCGTTGCAATGGTATTGCCTTCCGAATAAGCAAGGTAGATACCAAATCCCTCATTTAAGGTAATATTATTAAAATAAATAATATTGTCATAAGAATTAGATAATAAAATACCATTATTTGTATCTGAAATCATATTCATTGAAATATTATTGTTGCTGGAATATTCAAGGAATATGCCAACTAATTTATCTGAGTATAAGGTGTTACCTGAGATGAGACAATTGTGTGTCCTTTCTAATAAGAGACCAACAGTAGTGTTGGATAAATCCTTATTTTGAACAGTAATATTATCACAATTAACAAGAATCACCTGCCCTGCATCTTCTTCGATAACTTTATCTGATTCATCCTCTAAATATACAAGGGGTTTATCATTGACCATATTGTTCAAAAAAGTATTGTAATATGAATCCAAAAGCCAAATACCATCATTATAGAAAAGATTGTTTGAAACAAGAGTATGTTTAGCTTCGTCAATGATCATACCATATACTATGTTATCTGAGAAAATGTTATCTGAAACAGTATTATAATCAACAGGAGAATATGGGTTCCATATTAATATACCACAGTTGTTATTAGAAATGATGTTCCCAGAGATGTTATTA
>JBNVCE010000140.1:0-2222 GCA_050410885.1 Thermoplasmatota archaeon
TCAATGGGTGGATGTGAAAAAAACAAAATTGCGGCTGGGATTTTAGCCATTTTATTGGGCGATTTTGGAATTCATAAATTTTATCTTGGCAACATTGGTATGGGAATTGTTTATCTTCTTTTTTTCTGGACAGGAATACCTGCTATTATCGGAATAATAGAAGGTATAATTTACCTAACAATGAGTGATGAATCTTTCTGCCAGAAATATGGAAAAAAATAATTAACTTTTTTTGTTTTTATATTCCTTAATTTCATTATAAATTACAAAAAAAGTTAAGATAAAAATAGAAAATATTGTAACCAAAATGATTGGTATAGAATTATTGTAGTTTGGTATAAGTTGTTTAATTATTATTCCAATATAAGCCCAGAGAAAAACAAGAGCAAAAATTATGTCTCTGTTTTTCAATACCATAAAAATCGCAAGAAAAAGTGATATGATTATAACCAAAACTGTCCATAAAACTTCGTAATTATCAAACAAATAAAGTTTTAAACTGCCAATGTATGACGAAATGTTTGCTATTGTAGCAATAGATATCCATGCAAGATATACACTAACGGGAGTTTTTACAAAAATCAAACTTTCACTAAAATCTTTTTTTCCGATACCAAGTTTAATATACAAAATTGCCAAAATTATGAGTAACAATATGATCACGATAACAGATAATAACAATTTTTCATAATGCCAGCAGAAAAGCCACAAAACATTTAACACAGATGAAAGAAAAAATAGAACTCCAACCTTTTCAATCAAAACTCTTTTTTTCTCATCCCTTTTAAAAATAAAGTTCAACTGGTTCAACACAAAAAGAACCAAAAGAATGTAAATAATAAACCAGATTGAAAATGTAACACTGTATGGAACTATCAAGGCAGGGTATTTATCAGACACTGCCTTTGTTGATATTGAATTTAATGGAAGCACTGAAATAGCAATATTAAAGCCAAGGAGTAAAATCAGTGTTAAAAAATTAAAAATCGCAAGAAAAATTGTTTTTAAATCCCTTTTCATCTTTCCTCTCCCACAAATCTATTTTTGATCGTAAAGCGATTTATCCACCTTTAAAAGCATATAATATGGTCTTTCTTCTACAGTGTAAGCATAAGAAAAATATTCTTTATGTGTTTTAATAAAAACATTTATCGTTAAACTTGCATGTCTATATGGATTATCTGTATTTTCAAAAACAACATAGGAAACATTGTTTTTTTTCATATAATTGATAACCGTTGAGTCCTCATAAGTATAAGGGAACAAAACCGTTTTTCTGTCAGAATACAGATAAAAAAGTTCTGGTTTTACAGTCATTACAACAGCATCCTTTTCTGTGTTTTTTTTTGCCCAAATTGCAAGGTCAAAAAATGTTCTTATCCCAAGTTCAGGTCTGAATCTATTATCGTTTCTAAAATTGAAATCAGTTTCAGAAAGCATATACATTTTTCTTGGAATATCGGAAACAAGATAAGAAATGTTCAGGATAATAGATATAATTAAAAAAACATAAAAAAAGTTTAACATCAATTCTCTTTTGATTTTTATTTTCAAAACAACAATTGAAATCAAAATCAAGAAAATTGAGAAGAATGGAGAGAAGAATCTGTCTGTTGAAAAATATTCTGGCCAGATATGAAGTAAAATAAAATTCAGAGTTATAAACGATATTTCAAAAATATAATTTCTCCTATGGATGGAAACGAATACTGAACCTACAAACAAAGAAAATGGAACTATCACAAATGGGACATAATACCATTTTAAATCAATGTTTGCCGAAAATGTTCTTGGAATTATCGTTGTAAAATATGTTAGAAAATTAAGAAAAATTCTTTGAAAAAAAATTTTTATTGAAATATAACCTTCCTGCGGAAGATAGATGTTTCGATAGAATACCTGCTGGAAATAAGAGGATGTGTGTCCTGTTTTTAGAAAAACATAAAAAGCCCATATCTGACTTATTAAAAGAAAAAGAGTTGTAAGGAAAAAAAGTTTTTTCTTTCTCTCACAGAAGATAAGATATAAAAAAATTGCTATAAAAACTATCGCACCATTTCCCCTTGTAAAAGTTGAAAGTGTACAAAAGATTAAGAATATAATGAAATCTGTTTCTTTTTGGCTTTCTTTATATTTTGCAAAGAAAAAGAATATGAGAAGAACAAGGAGTGTAAAAAATGATTCCGTTAGGATAAGAGATGACCATTCAACAATATTCCTTG
>JBNVCE010000141.1:0-297 GCA_050410885.1 Thermoplasmatota archaeon
CACTGCTGTATGTGTGGAAGACCAGCCCACACATACCGCAGTGCATGATGAGGTGGTGTTCCAGTCTCGATCTTCGGAGTGTGGGGCAGACTGGGCACCCTGTGGCTTCCACCATGAATGCGTCTATGGGGAAGAAGCCTGGGTTTCCCTCAACCAGCTTCTGGATGAAGATCAACCTTTCCTGTATGTTGGCTCCGGGTAGTCCCGGCTCTATTTTTCCCCTCAGCCGGTACTCTACCCCCAGCGTCCTTCCGAGGAGGGTGGAAATCTGCTCGTCAAACTTAAATACTTCAAAAG
>JBNVCE010000141.1:307-2112 GCA_050410885.1 Thermoplasmatota archaeon
ATTCAAGTACATGTATTTTTTTCGAACTATCCCAACAGTCCACATACTTAAGGCGCCTTCTCTTAAGGACGCTGACCAGCGGGTGTTGAATCTTTTATATTTAAAAGCTGCGAAACTTGCTGATAATTACCTACTATGTGGTTAGCATCATTGGTTTCAGTACACTTGTGTAATGATCTCTAATACTATATTCTGCAACTTTTGCTATTTTAGCTAAAATTTTTTGCGTTAAAATTGGTTTTTTTCCAGCTTTCTTAGATATTATGCGATCCGCACAATAAACCGTGGATACTGCAAAAATGTAAGGGTTTCTTCCTCCACGAATGACACTATCAAGTTTAGTTAATATAGAATAACTTTTTTGTACCAATAAATTTCTATAATCGTCAGTAGGGAGGTTTCTTTCTTTTAGACGGCTCTCAATAATTGGTGAGGATACAATATCTGATATTATTCTGTGTAAATACTCTTCGCTTTTTCTGATTTTGGGATGTTTCTGGATAAAGGATCTTAATTCGAGAGCTGTTCTAATTACCTTTTTGACATTTATTCTATGGCCTAGTCTTTTAAAACTCTGTGTAACTTCTTGTATCGTTACTGGCGCTAATTCTTTATATTCTCTAATAGCAAAAAAAAGACAGGCGGCTATGAGAACTATGTGGTTCGATATTTTTTTATCAATTTTTTTGACAGCTTTTTGATAGATGTACGCAGCTCTGTCTCTTATTGTGTCTGAAATTTGGAGCATGGAAGTGACATTGTTTAAAGATGTTAAAGCGCGGTAATCAGATTCTTTTTTATCGATTCTTAAACGTAGGCTGTATCTAAATTTTAGTTTTCTATAGAGGGCTTGCTTATCGGATGTAAGGGGAGCACCTTGCCCGTCGAAAAAGAAAGGGGTGCGTTGGAAATCTATGTAACTACCCATTCCATCAACTATGTGCAATCTTTCCCCTAAAGCTGTGAAGTATGCGCATTGGCTAATTGATGGATTCTCTTGATTAATTTTAAAAATTGGGGGTAAATATTGCTTAGAAACAACTAAGCCACAGTTGCTGCACACAAATTCCCCAGAATGCAATACTAACGCACTTGAACATTCGGGGCAAATTAATTTCTCCTTTTCTAAATGGCTCATAAATAAATCACCATATTTTTAGATACTTTAGATATATTAATTTTTAATTAATAATAAAAATATTTTTAAAAATACATTCGATTAAATTAAAAATAAAAAATAACATTTTAAACATACAAGCATATAGAAGATAGAGAGCTAACCGAAAGTATTAAATAAAATAATACAAATAATGAAAATTCAAATACAAAGTTCCATGAACAATGTTTCTTAAGTGGTGTTTTCCCATTTTTCAAATGTTAATTCCCTCTTTTCCTTCACCCCCCATGAGTATTTTCTTCACATCCTTCTTTTACGAAAAACCTCCTCCAACACGTTTAAACAATCTCTCCCATTAACCAAATGAAAAAAACCTACATAAGCTTCGCTTTTTAGACAAAGTATGAAAAACCTTTTCTTGTTCCCTCGCCCATTAATGGTGTTGTGGGCGCTGGGTGGAAGACCACTTTTATTTTGGGGCTCTTGACCCCCGTGTCAAAAAACTGGTCTTCGCCCCTCCTGACGGCTAGACAAATTGGGCGTTGGAGCCCGCATAGCAAATTGTCGCAAAGGCCCTGGAGGGGCGTCTCCCAGCGCCTCCAACAATTGGAGGTGTAGTTTGTGTTAGATAAAGGTTGTGGTGTGGATGTCCATAAGGACATGCACTTAGCAACCATCGACAGCGGTG
>JBNVCE010000142.1:0-2101 GCA_050410885.1 Thermoplasmatota archaeon
TAAATATGCTTATAAAATAAAAAAACCTGTTAATTTTGGTTTTTTAGATTTTTCTACACTTGAAAAAAGAAGATATTTTTGTAATGAAGAATTAAAATTAAATAAAAGAATATGTCCAGAAATATACCTAGGCGTTATTCCAATAACTCATGATAATAATCATTTTAAGTTAAATGGTAAAGGAAAAATAGTTGAATATGCTGTAAAAATGAAAGAATTTCCGCAAGATAAAATTATGACAGAATTGCTTTTAAAAAAAGAAATTGATGAAGAAATTTTAGACAAGATATCTGATATTTTAAATAATTTTTATAAAAAAAGTCCTCAGTCAAAAGAAATTAATAACTATGGTCGCATTGAAAATATTAAAAAAAACACTGATGAAAATTTTGCTCAAACAGAAGAAGTAATAAACATTACTATTCCTGAAAAAATTTTTAATTATATCAAAAAAACAACAAATGATTTCTTGAATTTAAAAAAAGATGTTTTTGAGCAGAGAATAAAAAATGGTTTTATTAGGGACTGCCATGGCGACTTGCACTCAGGTAACATTGTTGTTTTAAAAGACAAAGTTTTTATTTTTGATTGCATAGAATTTAATAAACGTTTTAGATACAGTGATGTAGCATCTGATATAAGTTTTCTTGCAATGGATCTAGATTTTCTAGGACATCCTTATTTATCTAGTTTTTTTGTTAATAAATATATTGAAAAAAGTGGTGATGAAGGAGTTTTAGATGTTTTAAATTTTTATAAATGTTATAGAGCTTATGTACGTGGAAAAGTAATAGGATTTAGGTTGAAAGACCCGCAGATTAATAAAAAAGAAAGACAAGAAATTATAAAAACAGCCGGTAAATATTTTCATTTATCTTATTATTATGCTTCTTTATTTTCTAAAGAATTAATTAAAACAAAACCAATTTTTTTTATAACAAGTGGTTTAACAGGTAGTGGTAAAACCACAATTGCAAAAAAAATCTCTATTGATTATAAGGCTAAATTAATTAGCACAGATGAAATCAGGAAAGAACTGGAAGGAATTGATAAATACGAAAGACATTATGATGCGTATAACACTGGTTTGTATTCACCTGATAAAATGAGATACACTTATGAAAAAGCAATTGAAAAGGCAGATGTGTTATTAAGTAAAGGCCAAAATGTTATAATGGATGCTACTTTTAAAACAAAAAAACTTAGAGAATTGGCATTAAATGTTGCCAATAGTAACAATGCTATTTTTTTAATTTTATTTTGTAATACTCCTGAAAAATATATTAAAAAATATCTTGATGAGCGTGTTAAAAAGAAATCCATTTCTGATGGTAGATGGGAGATTTATTTAAAACAAAAAGAGTCCTTTGAATCTTTTGATAAGAAAGAAAATATTGTTGAAATAGATATTTCTAATAATTCTTTTGATTATCAGATGAAAGTTTTTAATGAGATTTTAAAAAAGATAAGTAGAGGGTAAACTCATGAAAATAGCTGGTTATGATATTGATTTAGAAAAGGCTGCTATTATAATAAATAATAAAAAATTTAAAAAAGTAATTTTACAGATACCTGATGGGTTAAAAATTCATTTTAATAAATTTGTAGAATTTTTTGAAAAAAACACTAAAGCTGATGTTTTTATTTCTGCTGATCCATGTTTTGGTGCATGTGATTTGTTTTCTGGGGATTTAAAGAATTTAGCAGTAGATTTTGTTATACACATTGGGCATGAATCAATTTATAATAAAACAAAAATTTCTCCTTTAACATTTTTTATTAATGCAAAGTCTGATTTAGATTTATTAAAAGTTGTTGAAAAAGCAATACCATTTTTAAAGGAAAAAAAAATTGGCTTAGTTTCAACAGCACAGCATGCACATAAACTTGATCAAGTAAAAAAATTATTGGAGAATAAAAATTTTGAGGTATTTATTGGTAAAGGAGATAAACGCATTAAACTACCAGGTCAGATACTTGGATGTAATTTTTCTGCAGCAACTTCTGTTTCAAAAAACGTTAACATCTTCTTATTTATCGGAAGTGGTAATTTTCATCCTCTTGGTTTAATGCTTATTACCAAAAAAAAGGTCATTGCTTG
>JBNVCE010000014.1:0-11188 GCA_050410885.1 Thermoplasmatota archaeon
ACTTCTTGAACAATTCCTCCAAGGTGTCATCATCACGCTTACCGATGACAAAATCAATCACAAATTTCTTTTGAGGATCATACGCAAGCCAACCGTAAAACTTCTTCTCTCCTTGAAGTTTGATGTAGATCTCATCAATTTCAATAACACGGGGAACGTAATCTGCAGGAGCTGCTATGAACTGTTTGAATTTCTGAAACTGAAGCAGCACTTGTTTGAGGAGAGTACGGATTGTGTTTTCTGTGATGTCAAACATCGGCGGCATATTGCTAATTGGATACCCCGTGAGAAACAGGTACACAACTCTAAGAATTTCATCATCACAGAGACGTTTTTTATACAACAGCGTTCCATACCGATGATTGAAAATCTTCCGGCAGGTGTTACATTGAAATCGTTGTGTTTTATTCTTTTGTGTACCATATTTTATAACATCACCTGAGTGGCAATATGGACAGTTTGGAATCTGCATTTTTGCTTCATTTCTGAAAAGAATCCCATCTCTTTGCATCCCAATCCTCAAGAAGGAATCTAGTTGGTCTTTATAAACCAACTCTCAGCTACCGGGGTGTCCTAAATTTGTCGAATTAAATAAATAGTTAAATAATCATTTTTTAACTTTTGAAATGCTTATAGAACCGTTTTTAAAAACAATCCATCTAAGTTTATCACCATCTTTAAGATTTAAAATCTTAACAACCTCAGATGGAACTGTTATTCTTCTTCTAGACTTTCTAATGGTTAAAGCAGTATCTTTTATACATTTTATATTTTCTAAATCAACCTTCATTTTCAATCACCTTCATAATAAAAACTTAACTTATCTCACCAGCTAAATAGGCCTTTGTCCTTGGGTCTTTAGGATTATTAAAAAATTCATCAGAACTACCTTTCTCAACAACTTCCCCAAAAAATAAGAAAATTAAATAATCAGCAACCCTTTTTGCTTGACGTAAAGTATGAGTAACTAAAACTACGGTATACTCCTTTTTTAATTTTAAAAGTAATTTTTCTATTTGTTGAGCAGAAATCGGATCCAAAGCAGAAGTAGGTTCATCACAAAGTAAAACCTCGGGATTAACAGCAATAGCCCTTGCCAGACACAATCTTTGTTGTTGACCAGCAGAAAGTCTTGTTGCAGGGTCATGTAATCTATCTTTTACCTCCTCCCACAATCCTACTTCTTTTAAACAATACTCAACAATATTATCAAGTTCCTCTTTACTTTTTTTATCATGAATACGCAAGCCATAAGCAACATTATCATAAATTGACATTGGTAATGGTGATGGTTTTTGAGAAAGAAGCCCCATTTTTTTTCTAATATCAGGTATATCACTTCCTTTATGATCTAAAATATTTTCATTATCAACCATAATTTTACCAGAAATTTTAATATCATCTCTAATTTCAAGCAGTCTGTTAAAAGATTTAAGCAAAGTTGTTTTTCCACAACCAGAAGGTCCTATTATCGCTGTTAGTTGTTTGGATGGAATTTTAATATTAACATTTTTTAAAACATGATTATTATGATAAGTAACATTAAGGTTTATTGTTTCTATTTGAATATTTGATGAGGTATTCATATATATTATTCTCCTTTTATTATTTAATTATATATTTTGTTGATTTTTTGGTTAATGCTCTTGAAATTATACTAATTCCAAGAACTATAAGAAGTAAAACAAATGCAACAGCATACGCTTTGTGCTGAACATTTGGATCAGGCATACTAAGTAAATTCAGAATCATTGTAGGAAGAGCTGCAGTTGAGCTAAATAAAGAATCAGGAATAAAATTTGAATCACCAACTGTTAACAAAATAGAAGCAGCATCACCTATTCCTCTACCAAGACCTAATAAAACCCCTGCAATAATACCTGGTAAAGCCTGTCTGCGAACAACCTTAATTGCTGTTTCGAATTTTGTTGATCCCAGCGAATAAGCACTTTCTTTTAAAGAAATTGGAACCATTTTTATTGACTCATCTATACTTCTAGTAATTATTGGAATTTCTAGTAGAGTTAATGCAATTATCCCAAAAAGCAAAGATGTACTCATTCCAAGAGCAAACATGATTGTCATACAAAAAATACCGTATACTATAGATGGAACACCCCAGAGAATATCAAGACATAAACGGAAAAAATTTGATATAGTAGGATGAATAAAATCCCTTTGCAGAAACAAAGCAACACAAATACCAATTAAAAAAGCAATTGCAGTAGCCGGAAGGGCAAGAAGTAATGAACCAACTATTGCATTTAGAATACCACCACCACCTGGACCAAGATAAAATCTTGGGCTGGATGATTGAGTAAGCATTTCAACAGAAATTGAGGAAACACCATTAAAAACAATAACAGTAAAAATAAGTATTAAACTACCAACTACAATAAAAATAGAACAAATCATTAAAATTTTAAAAATTTTTTCTTCAATGAAACGAAATTTCAATAATCCCACCTCGATCTTGCTTTTCTAAGAGCAAAGAATCCTAATAAATTAAAAATTAAAACAACAAAAAAAAGAATCAAACCAACAAAAATTAAAGCTGACTCAAGTCGCGGCAAAGACATAACATCAATATAGTTTTGAGCAATTATAGAAGCAAGAGTTTGACCCTGGCTGAACAAAGACGATGGTATTTTTTCCTGGTTTCCAATAACCATAGAAACAGCAATAGTTTCACCAAAAGCTCTACCAAAACCCAACAAAATAGCAGAAAGAATTCCAGGTCCTGCTGCTCTAAAAATAACTTTTTTTACCGTTTCCCATTTTGTTGCACCAACTGATAAAGATGCTTCTTTTAACTCAATAGGAATAGCGTTGAAAGACTCTATGCATAATGAAATTATTATTGGAAAAACCATAATTGATAAAATTAGTGATGCGGTGAATACACTAAAACCTGAACTATTTACTTCACCAAAAAATGGTGCTATAACATCTCTAACAAGTGGAACAAAAACAATAAAGGCACAAAGTCCATAAACAACAGAAGGAACTCCTGCAAGTAGATCAATAAAAGGTCTAATTATTTGTCTTACTTTTTTTGGAGAGTATTCAACAATATAAATCGCAGTAAGTAACGAAATGGGCACAGCTATAATCATAGCAATACCTGTTACAATAATTGTTCCAATTATCACACCTAATAAACCAAAATCCCCTGATCTAGGTTTCCAAGAAGAGGAAAATAATATTTTTGTTATTGATTGATCTTCGATAATGTACAAAGAACCAGAAATTAAAGTAAATAGTATTAAGAAAAATAAAAAAACAATAAATAAAGTTGTAATTAACATTAATTTTGTACCGATTATATCACGAATTTTCCTTACGTCCATATTAAATTTCTCGGAAAGTATTTTTATCTTATCTCAGGTCTTGTTCCGCTTTCTAAATATTGAAGTTGCTGATTAATTACTTCTTGCGACAAAACTGTGTACCCGGCATCGTTAACAAATTTTTGTCCATCAGTCAAAATCCAGTAAACAAAATCGTAAGTTATTCCAGTAAACTTGCCTTTTGTAGCTAAATGTAAATACCTAGATGGAGGCGAGGGATATATATCATTAGAAATTGCATTTAAAATATCGCCTCTTGTGTTATAAAAATTTTCATTTTCATCTAAAATACCATTTCCATTTAAATCAAGTGGAACAGATTGTAAACCTTCAAATGGTAGTTTTGTTTCTGAAGAATAAACATAATTTATGTTATTGTATCCTATGCCATATTTATCATTTTTTACTGCTCCAGCTACACCTGGATCATCCTTTACTTTACTTGCCTTATCTGTAAAGTCATCTTGTGTATAGTTTCCTAAATATTTTGCCCAGGTTTCTGCAGCACCACATGAGTCAGATCTTGTATAAACATGAATTGGATCATTGTTGTCAGTGTTAACTAATTGTCCCCAGGTTGTTATTTTTCCAGTGATAAAAATTTCTTTTAATTGTTCTTTTGTTAAACCTTTTTCTAATATTATGTCAATTACTGGATTTTGAGAATTAATTGTTGCAACTACAGCATCCTTAACAACAGAAACCCAAAATACTCCCTGGCTGATTTCATCAGGATCAATGTCTCTTGAAATCATACCAATATTAACAAGTCCACCTAAAGCATCTGACATACCTTTTCCAGCACCACCAGATGAAACATCGATTTTTATATCAGAATTAATTTTTTGGTATTCCTCCGCCCATATACACATAATTGGATACATAGCAAAAGCACCAGATACTTTTATTGTTTTTTCTTCCTGTTGAACACAACCAGAAAATCCTGAAATAACAATTATTAAAATTGCCGAAATTGTAAATATATTAATTATTTTATTTTTCAAGATAAATACCTCCACAAAATTTTATTATATATAATGTATTATTTATAATTATTGGTAAAAATCCAAAAAAAATCCATTAAATATTGGTAATTACTGAAAAACAAGGTTTAATAAAACATTTAATTATTAACCCAAAAAAATCAAAAAAACAGGCTTTGTCTATGGAAAAAAACAAATATGGAATTACTTACCATGAGGACTATAATAAATATGATCTAGGTGCAGGTCATCCACTTATTGGAGATAAACCAAGAAAAACAATAGAATTTTTAAAAGAAAAAAGTTTAATGAAAGAAATAAAACTTTTCACACCTGAAAAAGCAAAAGAAGAAGACCTTTTAAGAGTTCATACAAAAAGTTATGTTGATCTAGTAAAAGAACTAAGTAAAACAGGTGGAATGCTTGCAATAGACACTCCAGCACCAATTGGTATATTCGAATCTGCTAGTTTAGCAGCAGGAGGTACAATTCTTGGTGGAGAAAAACTATTTGAAGGATTTAATTGCGTGATAAATCCACTTGCTGGTTTTCATCATGCAGGTAAAAATCGATCATCAGGTTTTTGTTTTTTTAATGACATTGCTATTGCTATTGAATATCTTAGAGAAAAACAAAAATTAAAAAAATTTTTGATAGTCGATGTTGATGTACATCATGGAAACGGAACACAAGAAATTTATTATGATGACAAAACTGTTTTAAATATATCTTTTCATCAAGATGGAAGGACTTTGTATCCTGGAACAGGTTTTATCAATGAAATTGGTGGAGATAATGCAAAAGGATTCACTGTTAATTTACCTTTACCGCCTGGAACTACAGGTAAAAGTTA
The DNA here is from genome assembly GCA_050410885.1 of Thermoplasmatota archaeon. Classification (GTDB taxonomy): domain Archaea; phylum Thermoplasmatota; class E2; order DHVEG-1; family DHVEG-1; genus JBNVCE01. The sequence continues at coordinate 5,187 of JBNVCE010000014.1, forward strand.
TATTGAAGCTTTCAAAGAAATTGTTCCACCTTTAACAAAACAATTTAAACCAGAAATAATAGTTTACCAAGCTGGTGTTGATACTCATCATTCAGATCCTTTGGCAGATTTACTTTTGACTTATCAAACTTATTATGATTTGGCTAAGCATATGATAGAGTTATCAAATATAACTTGTAAAAAACTTCTTGTTTTATTAGGTGGGGGTTACAATAGTTCAACTTGTATAATATCTTATTATAACATAATATGTGGTCTTTTAGATAAAAATGATTATGTTAAAGAAGAAGAACCAGTAGATTATAAATCAAAACAGGTTAAAATTTTAGTTAATGAATTAAAAAATAATTTAACTAATTATTGGAATTTAAAATAGAACTAGGATTTAGAATAAAATTAATTAACAAATCGTTGTTATGGTGACGAAAAAAATCAATAATTTCTTATTATGAGGGGTTATAGATGGTTGTTGAAAATCTAGATAAAATATTCAAACCAAAAAGTATAGCAGTAATTGGAGCAAGCGAAAAAACAGGATCACCTGGTTATAGAGTTTTTAGAAATCTTATTGGTTCTGGATATGAAGGTGTGGTTTATCCTGTTAATCCCAACAGGGAAAGCGTACAAGGAGTTCAAGCATATCCAACAATAACTGATGTACCTAAGATTGTAGATTTGGCAATTATTATAACACCAGCAAAAACTGTCCCTGATATACTTGAACAATGTGGTAAAAAAGGAATAAAAGGAATTTTAATAATATCTGCAGGTTTTAAGGAAACAGGACCAGAAGGAGCTGCCCTTGAACAACAATTATTTGAAATTAAAAAAAGATATAATATGCGTATACTTGGACCTAACTGCGTCGGTTTTATAATGCCTTATCTTAATCTTAATGCAAGTTTTACTGGCTCAACTCCAGATAAAGGAAATATTGCTTTATTTTCACAAAGTGGTGCAGTTTGTGGAGCAATTCTAGATTGGGCAGCAGCAGCAAAAGTTGGTTTCAGCTCATTTGTATCTGTTGGTTCCATGCTTGATGTTGATTTTGGTGATTTGATAGATTATTTTGGTATGGATATGCATACTAGAAGTATTGTCCTATATGTAGAGTCTATTACAAATGCTAAAAAGTTTATGAGTGCTGCAAAAAGTTTTGCACGAGTAAAGCCTGTAATTGTTATTAAATCAGGAAGATACAGTGAAGGAGCAAAAGCATCAGCATCACATACTGGTGCAATGGCTGGTGAAGATGCTATATACGAAGCTGCTTTTAGAAGAACAGGAATTGTTAGAGTCGATGATATAACAGATTTATTTAACTGTTCCTCAATTTTAGCAAAACAACCACGTCCAACTGGACCTAATATTGCTATTATAACAAATGCTGGAGGACCAGGTGTACTTGCAACAGATGCTGTTATTGAGAAAGGGGGAAAAATTGCAAAATTATCAGATGAAACAATACAAAAACTAAATCAAGTACTGCCACCTACCTGGAGTAAAGGAAACCCTGTAGATATAATAGGAGACGGCGATGACATAAGATATCAAAAAGCTATGGAAATTTGTTTAAATGATAAAAACGTAGATGGTTTAATAGTAATATGTGTACCTCAAGTTATGGCTGATCCAGATAAAGTAGCGGAAAAAATTATTGATTTAGCAAGAAAATCAACAAAACCTATACTAACTTCTTTTATTGGGGAAGTAAGTGTATACCATGCTAGACAGATTTTAAATAGAAGTAATATCCCCACTTACAATTCGCCTGATGATGCAATTGAATCTTATATGTATTTATATCATTATGAAAGACACCTTGCACAACTTTATGAAACACCAGTAGAGCTAGATATTAAAAATGCTTTTCAAAAAGAAATAGTAAAAAAGATTTTTGATGATGCAAAAAAGGAAAATAGAGAATTATTAAATGAAATTGAATCAAAAACATTTCTTGAATTATATGGCATAAAAACAACTAAACCAATAGTTGCAAAAACAGAAAAAAAAGCTGTAGAACTTGCAGAAAAAATTGGTTACCCTGTTGTAATGAAAATACTGTCGCCTAAAATAACACATAAAACAGAAGTCGGAGGTGTTGTATTAGATTTAAGATGCGAAGATGATGTTAAAAAAACTTTTAAAGAAATGATAAAACGTGCAAAGGAAAAAGTTCCTGATGCAGAAATTCTTGGTGTTACAATTCAAAAAATGGTGAAACACAAGGGATATGAATTAATACTTGGTGCAAAAAAAGATCCAGTTTTTGGTTCGGTTATTTTATTCGGTTTAGGAGGAATATTCACAGAGCTTTTTAAAGATAGAGCAATAGGTTTCCCGCCTTTAAATCAGGTACTTGCACATAGGATTATTGAAAAAACAAAAGCATATAATCTTTTAAAAGGATTTCGTGGAATTCCACCTGCTGATATGAAAAAAGTTGAAGAAACAATGGTAAAGTTTTCACAACTTATAATTGATAATCCTGAGATAAAAGAAATAGATATAAACCCATTAATAGTAAATGATAATGATTTAATTGCTTTAGATGCTAGAATAATTTTAGATAAAGAACCAGAGAAATATCCACATTTAGTTATAGCACCTTATCCAGCTAAATATACAAAAAAAGTAAAATTAAAAGATGGAACTGAGGTTCTATTAAGACCAATAAAACCAGAAGATGAAATGCTATGGCTTGAAATGTTTAAAAGTTTTTCAGAAGAAACTGTAAAATTTAGATTCTTCAGAATAATAAAAGAAACACCGCATGAGTTAAGAACACGTTACTGTAATATTGATTATGACAGAGAAATAGGCATTGTTGCTGAAATCGAGGAGAATTCTAAGAAAAGATTTTTAGGTGTTTCAAGACTTATTTTTGACCCGGGTAGTACAGAAAGAGCAGAATTTGCTCTTGTTGTAACTGATGAATGGCATAGACTTGGACTGGGCTCAGAGTTTGTAGATTATACAATTTATATTGCAAAAGACAAGGGATTAAAAGTTATTCATGGTGTTGTATTGAAAGAGAATATCCCAATGATAAGTTTATGTCGTGAAAAAAATTTTAAGATAATGGAGGGTGACCCAGGCGAATATAAAGTTGAATATTATTTATAAACTTTTAAGAAAAGTTTATACATATAAGGATTTATAATATTTCTTATATGCTAGTTGATGTAACTTACGGGAAAAAAAAACTAAAGATTGATATAAAATATCCTTGCAAAGTTATCAATCCTAAAAAAATAAAACTTAAAAATGAATTATTAATCCTAAAAAAAGCTTTTGAAAAACCTTTAAACAGCGTATCTTTTGAAGATTTTGTACGTAATTCAAAAAGTTTGCTTTTTATTGTTAATGATGGAACTAGACTAACACCAACATTTAAAATATTAGATTTTTTAAATCCAATTATATCCAATCATAATAATGTTAGTTTTCTTGTTGCAACTGGTTCACATAAAGCCCCAACAATAGAGGAATTAAAAAAAATTTTTGGTAAATATTATGAAATTTATAAAGAAAAAATTTATATTCACGATGCAAAAAATGAAAGTAATCTAAAATATTTTGGAAGAACTAAACGTGGAACAGAAGTTTTTTTTAATAAACTTGTTTATGAATTTAAAAATATTGTAGTTATTAATAGTGTTGAACCACACTATTTTGCTGGTTATACTGGTGGCAGAAAATCGTTTTTACCTGGTGTTGCAGGTTATAGAACTATTGAAATGAATCATAAATTTGCATTGAATAAAAAATCTGGTACTATCGCTTTAAAAAATAATCCTGTTCATGAGGATATGATGGATGCGTTAAACTTTTTAAACAATTTACATATTTTTTCAATACAAATTGTTTTAACTCCTAACGGAAATATTTACCAGGTAATAACTGGAAATTTAAATGATTCTTTTTTAAAAGCAATAAAATATGCAAATGAGGTTTTTTGTTTAAAATTAAAACAAAAAGGAAATATTGTAATAACAGTCTCATCTCCTCCTATGGATATTGATTTATATCAATCACAAAAAGCAATTGAAAATGGTAAATTTGCTTTGGAAAAAAATGGAATAATTATTCTTGTTGCTGAATGCACAAACGGAATCGGTGATCAAAATTTTTATGATCTTTTATCAAAAAACTCAAAACCATCTGATGTAATTAGCTATTTAAACAAGGAGTACAGACTTGGATATCATAAATCTGCTAAGATTGCTGATTTGGCTACATGGGCAGATATTTGGGCTGTCACAAATCTTGATAAAAATATTCTAAAAAAAGCATTCATAAAATCTTACAGTGATACTCAAAGTGCATTAGATGATGCTATAAAAAATATTAAAAATAAAGGAAAAAAACCTAGAATCATTGTTTTACCATATGGTGGTTTTACTGTTCCATATGTTAAATAAAAAAATTAAAAATTTAAAAACTCTCTGGTGAAATATATTCTCCATAACTATTTTTTGCCAAAATCAATCTTTTTTGTTGCTCATCTAAAACTTTAAAAACTATTTTGGGAGTATCAAGAACTCTAGTTTTGAATATGTTTTCCATTCTTTCAATTTTTGATAGATTTTCAGGGATCCTTATAGTAAACTGTTTAACATAATCTTCTTTTTTATAATCTTTGTTTAATACAACTTTGAATATTTTTTCTAAATCACTATACACGGGTATAAAACCGGTTGGTGTTTTTATAGCATCAGCATCTTTGTTAACTCTCAAGTCCATCCATTTTAACCATACTGCTTTATCATTTTTATGGTTTAACCAAACACCATCTTTATCTCTTAAGAAATAATTTACAGAAAAAATCTTTGGAGGATCTTTTAATTTTTTTCCAAAATTTAAATTATCCTGAATGTAACGACCAATTGGTATAGATAAAAAATCAATATTTGACATAGGATTAAAAACTCTTACACCTTCTTTACCAAGTGTTGCAGCAGTAGTTTCAGATTCAAGACAAGCACCTTTTGTAATAATTCCATGAACCCAGTTAAATGATTCCTCAACAGGCACAGATGTATCAGAGTCACGGCCACCATAAACAATTCCACTAACTTCAACACCAAATGGATCATGTAATTTTGGATCAACATTTTCTAAAATGTCCATTCTAAAAGTAAATCTAGCATTTTTATGTGAGGGTGTTATTAATTTACCATTTTTATTTTTTTTATCTTTATACCATTCACCTGAGTAGTTTATACCTCTTTCAGGAATAATACCAGATTTACCATTCCAGTATACTTTACCATCATCATAATATAATACATTTGAAAAAATAATTTCGTTTGGTTCATTAAGAGCTTTCCATTGAAGCGGATCGTCTTTGTCATTGATTCCTTCTATTATACCAAAAATTCCTGATTCCACATTTACTGCTCTTACTTTTCCATTAATAATTCTGAGAAAAGCAATATCATCACCAACAATTGTTTCTCCATTTATCATTGCAGTTGATGTTTTTCCACACATAGAAGGAAATGCGCCTGTGATATAACTTACTCGATTGTTTTTACCATGAATCCCCATAATAAGCATATGCTCTGTTAACCATCCTTCTTTAGAAGCACGATTAATTGATAAGCGCATTGCAAGTTTTTTCAAGCCTATGGTATTTCCACCATATTGAGTATTTGTACTATATATTACTTCGTCCTCTAGATCAATATATACGCGCCTTTTTTCAATATTTTTACTTACTAAAAGTCCAAGACCTGCTTCTTCTAATTCACCTTGAGAATGAACAAATTTAAAGAATCTTAGATTTTTTCCTTGTCTTATAAATTCACTGTAACCTTGTCTATACAATAAATCCTCACTATGTGCAACATATGCTGAGTCCGTTAGTTGTAAACATGGTATTGAAAATGGAGAATTTAAAGGCCCAAGACAATAAAATTTTATAAAGAGTTCATGACCTTTCATGATATTATTTAAAATTTATCAAATTTTAAATAATATCATGAAAGGTCATGAAC
>JBNVCE010000014.1:11198-20220 GCA_050410885.1 Thermoplasmatota archaeon
TAAAATTTGATAAATTTCTTTTAATCCTTCATCTCGGTCTATAGCATTAAATTCTGGTCCGAGATTTTTATTTTTTGGAATAAGGAACTTTGTTGAATTTTTGTCACGAGCCTGATCATAAAAACCATCAAAATGGATTGTATGACCTTTGATTGATAATTTTGCTTCTTCATGATTTTTTATTGCAGCATCCCTTGTATATTTTATATCCTCTTCACTATCTGTACAAACATATATTTTTTCAGGATTACAGATTTCAATAAATTTATTAATAAAATCATTCACTTTAGGATTGTTTATCTTTAATATTTTTTGATAATGATCTGAACTTAGTCTTGTTTCAAGATTATCTATTACTTCTTGATTCATTTTAAATTCCTCACTAAGGAATGAGGAGGAGTATCAAATATCCATACTTAAGTATTGGGATTCATAATAAAAAACATCATAATTAAAGAAATATTATAAAATTCGATTTTTTAATATAATATTTTTAATATTTGTGATAAGATTATCAAAAATTATATTAATTTTTTCTTTAAGCTCTATTGTTAGATCTGATCCAAAAGACATGTCTTTAGGTTGTATACCAAAAATAAAAAGTTGTTTTGGCAATTCCCCTAATTGTCTTGAAATTTCAATTAATTGAGGTAATTGATCTGTATGAGTTGAAAAAGATTTTGTTTTTTTGAATAACTTTATTTCATCCAAAGTAAAAAGACGAAAAGAACCAGGTTCAGCATTTAACTGCATCGCATCAATAAAAAAAACAATATCGTATCGTGATATTACATGTAAAAGATTCAATCCACCTGTTCCACCATCTATAAAATCTATTTTTTTAGGAAATAAATTTTTTTGTTCTATTAATTTATTTAATAGAATAATACCTATACCATCATCACATCGAAATGGGTTTCCAACTCCAATTACACAAATTTTTTTCATAAAATGTTTTAGACAAATTTCACATCCAAGTAATGAGTTGAACAGGAAATACATGGATCATATGCACGAACAAGCATTTCTAATGTTAATTCAATTTCTTTTTGAGGACGATCAATGATTTCAGGGACTATTTTTTCCATATCAAATTGTATGTTTGCATGATTTTGATTTGTTGGAATAATACAGTTTGCTTTTATGCAATATCCCTTTGAATTTAAAGTATAGTCATGAATTAAAATACCTCGTGGTACCTCAACTATACCTACTCCTTTAGATGCTTTAACTTTTGGTTTTATTGGTTTTTCTTCTTTAAGTCCTTTTTCAAGTATTTTATCTATTAAATTTATTGAATCATTGGTGCTATGCACGAATTCAACTAGTTGTGCAATTGTATTCATAAATGGATTATAATTAATTGGTTTTAAATTAAACATCTTAGCAATTTCTTTTGCAGCAGGATGCAAATTTTTACTATTTAAATTAAATCTAGCAAGTGCTCCAACCATATATGATTTCCGAGCATGCTTTGTATATTTTGCTGTTGATTGCGGTACAACATATTCATTTGTAATTTTTTGATAGTTTTTATAATCCTTAAAAGTCCCTGTATCAGTTGAGTTGATTACACCATCATATAAAGCATATTCATCCTCAGCACTTAGACCAATATATTCTGTTTCTCTTTTAAAACTTGGAAATTTATCAGCAACACTTTTGATAACCATAGCAAGATCATTTGTTATATTTTTACTTTCTTCAAGCCTTTTACGTAAATCCAAAAGTTGTTTTTTATTTGGTAATACAGAAAAACCACCTACAACTAATCTAATAGGATGAATAGTTCTTCCACAAATAATATCAGACATTTCATTTGCTAAACGATGTAATTTTACAATTTTTAATACAGTTTCTTTATACTTTGTACCAATTAAATGAAAAACACTTCCTACACCAAATAAATCAGGTGCAACTAAATATCCTATATGCAGTATATGACTCTGCATGTTTTCCCCATGAATAGCTAGTCTACGTAATAACGCTGTTTGCTCTGTGATTTTTACACCTAATGCATCCTCAGTTGCTTTTAAGGAAGCAAGTGAATGTCCAATGGAACAAATCCCGCAAATTCTTGAAGTAATTGGTCGTAATTCATTATAGTGTTGACCTCTTAACATTGCTTCAAAAAATCTTGGTGCTTCAATCACACTCCATTGAAGTTTTTCAATTTTACCATTTTTCACATTTAATTCAATATTACCATGACCTTCAACACGCGTTAAGTGTTCTACATGTACAGAGAAATCATTACTCATCTACATTACACTCCTCTTTACCATAATTATACATTGTACAACGTCTTCGAATATCCTCATATGTAAGATTATATCGCTCAAGCACTTCCCAAACACATTCTGTTTCAGCCTTTTTTATTAAACCACGGCAACCTTCACATGGGCTATTATTTGTTGGACAAAGTGCTTTACAACCAGCCCTTGTTATAGGGCCAAGACAATAAGCGCCCAGTTCAAATTGACAAATATTTTCGTTCTTTTTACACTCAACACAAACAGGATATCTTGGTATTTCAGGTTTTTTTCCAAGAACAATAGAAGTTATTACATGCTTGAATTCATCACGATCAATTGGGCAACCATGGACATAGTAATCTACTGGAACAATCTCGTTTAATGCCTTTGTTTTAAAAACATCAAAAAGTTTATTACCATGAACCTTGGCATCTCCATAAACTGATTTAATTACTTCATCATGCATCCATTGATTCCGTATTTTATTAACACCACCAATTGTTGCACATGCACCAAGTGCAACAAGAATTTTTGCTTTATTACGAATATCACGTAATCTTTCCTCATCCATTGGTCTCATTATTGATCCTTCAACAATTGCTATATCATAATTGTCAGAATGCTCTTTCATTACCTCACGGAATGAAACAATATCAACAATTTCTATAAGATCAAGAATCTCCTCCTCTAGGTTAGCTATCTGAAGTTCACATCCTTCACAATCAGCAAAATCAAACACTGCAACACGTGGTTTTTGTTTCATTCAAATGCCTCCGGTAAATTTTTTATCTGATTATAATTAAAAACAGGTCCCTCTTTGCAAACATAAACCCCATTAATTTGACAATGGCCACATTTTCCAACACCACATTTCATACGTCGTTCTAAAGAAACAAATATGTTTTCGTCTGGTATACCAAGAGTTTGTAAACATTTAATTACAAATTTATACATAATAGGTGGACCAATAACTACAGAAATTGTGTTTTTTGTATCTAATTTGTGTGCATGTATTTTTGGAAAAAGTGTTGTTATTAACCCAATTTCGCCTGACCAGCATTCTCCTTGTTCGCATCTATCAACAGTTAATTTACAAGTTGTATCATCACATTTCTTCCATTCTTCTATCTCATTTAAAAAAAGTATTTCTTTTGGACGTTTTGCTCCATAAAGAATTATTATCTGTTTGAATTTTTTCCGATTTTTTTTATCTAGAACATAGTTTATCAGTGACCTCATAGGGTACATTCCTATTCCGCCAGATGTTAAAAGTAAGTTTTTCCCTTCCATTGCTTTAACATCAAAACCATTACCAAATGGTCCTCGTATACCAATTTTATCACCAATTGACATCTCATGTAGTTTTGAAGTAACATTGCCTACTTTTCTAACAGCAATTTCAAAAGTTGGTTTATCATTTGGCGGTGATGCAAGTCCAAATGGTGCTTCACCAACCCCAAAAATTGAAACCTCAACAAATTGACCAGGTTTATGTCCTAACGGTTTTTTATCATCAAGTTCTATTTCAAATAATCTCTCAGAATCTGTTAATTTTTCTATTCTCTTAATTGTTGCTTTTCTTGGTACATGTATGATATTTGTCTCAGCGACTTTGCTTTCTTGTTTAATAAAAAACTTATTTGTATCATATGATTTTTTATGATGAGACAAACTATTAAAAACATCTGAAGGATCTGCAATATCTGGAAGACAGGCAATCCCACAACGTCCGCAGCCTACACAAGCAATAAATCCATATCTGGCTGGTAAGTAACTTCCTTTTCTAAAAAATCTATGTCTGTATCTTTCTTTTATTTCTTCTCTAAAAATTTCTTCACTTGCTACTTTTGTGAAATCATGCAATAAGCATCCGTCCCATGTGCGAATTCTATTACCCTTCTTTAGATTAAGAGTAACTTCATCCTTAACATCATAACAGTAACAAGTTGGGCAAACTATAGTACAAGAACTACATTCAATGCATCTATCAGAACGCTCTTCCCAAATGCCACTATCATAATTCTCAGCTAGAATATAAGGCCATTCTTCTTTTGACAAAATTACTTTTTTCTTATATTTATGTAAAATTTTTTTACGAGCCTCATCTATCTTTTTAATATCAGATTCTTTTGCATCTTTAGTTTCTGCATATTTTTCAAGTAATTGTTTTCCTTTTTCTGAACCAATAGTAATTGCATAGTTATTTTCAATTTTTGTAAGCAACAAATCAAAACCTTTGTCAGTTACATTTGTTTTCATACTAGAAGCAAAAGAACGATCTGAAACCTTTTGAATATCTGAAGCGATAATTATTGTTTCTTCACGTCTTTTTTTATAAAAATCATCTGTTTGAGAATCTAAATAAACCTTGTCCATTTGTTTTAATGCTATAACATCATATGGATGAATACCTATTATTATCATAGGGGTTAACTCAATGTTTGGTTTTACTTCAAATTGTTTTTCTAGGCTAAATTCCATTAGTTTTTCATATTGTGGAAGAAAATATTTTTTTGGGGAAATAATTGTTACATCATGATCTAAACGAAGTTCACTAGCATTTTCAAGTTTATCAAAAACAAAACGTTTCCCTTTTGATTTAACACCTACTACTTCATAATCTTTATCAGAAATTAATTTGTTTATAAAATTGTTTAAATTATTTTTAGAAATAGTTTTTATTTGATTCATTTTTAGTTTCCCCTGTTAACCAAAATTAAATATTATTAATTTAGGTTATAAAATTAAAAACCGCTAACAACTCATTTAATATAACATTTTCTTTTTTCATAATTTATGGTGGATTTATTATAAATCCTTTTTTCATTAAAATATTTGTCTCATTTCTTGCCTTTTTTATTATTGACATTGCATGTTCGTATAGCTCTTGCTTTGATGGTTTTATTCTGGCAATTTTTTGTGATATTGCTTTTAAACCCACTGCCACTGCCTCTCTTGGAAATACCTCCCAGCAATCCATTGTTGGAACAATATATTCGTCATTAAGCCTTTTGTCTTCAGCAGTTTTTGCAATTTCATATGCTGCTGCTATGCACATTTCATCTGTTATTGTTTTTGCTCGAACATCCAATGTTCCTCTAAATATCCCTGGAAAACCTAGTGAATTATTTATCTGATTTGGAAAATCAGATCTACCTGTTGCCACAATTCTTGCACCAGCTTCCTTTGCTTCCCAAGGCCAAATTTCTGGTATCGGATTTGCAGTTGCAAAAACAATTGAGTCCTGCGCCATTTTAGAAATCCATTGTTTTTTTATTGTACCAGGTCCTGGTTTACTTGCTGCAATGCATATATCTGTGTCTTTTATCGCATCTTCTGCTGAGCCGCTTCTACATTCTTTGTTTGATTTCAAACACATAGTCCATTTTTCAGGGTTTACTTTTTTTTCTTTTTCTAAATCTTTTCTTTGAGGATTTAATATTCCTTTGCTGTCAACCATTATAATATTTTTTTGTTTTACACCAGCGGCAATAAGCATACGAGCAATTGCAACATTTGCAGATCCTGCACCTATCATTGAAACAAGAACATTTTCCATTTTTTTATTTACTATTTTTAATGCATTTATTACCCCAGCAGTTACTATAGTTGCTGTTCCTTGTTGGTCATCATGCCAAACAGGTATATCCATTTCTTTTCTTAATTTATCCAATATGTAGAAACATTTTGGTTTTTCAATATCTTCTAGATTAATTCCTCCGAAACTAGGTTTAAGCCATTTAACAACTTGTATTATTTCATCTGGGTTTTTTGTATCTAAACAAATTGGATAAGCATCTACTCCACCTAAATATTTGAAAAGAAGTGATTTTCCTTCCATAACAGGAAGTCCTGCCTCAGGACCTATGTCTCCTAAACCTAAAACACGAGTACCATCACTAACCACTGCTACTGTGTTCCATTTATTAGTATAATCATAAACCTTCAATGGGTTTTTTTGAATTTCTTTACAGGGTTCTGCAACACCTGGTGTGTACCAAATAGCAAAATCATTAAAATCACGAATACAACATTTTGGAATAATTTCTATCTTCCCTCTATAAAAAGGATGAAGTTTTATTGCTTCTTTACCAGGTTTATTTGCTTTTTCTATAAGTTTTTTTTCATTAATTTTATTCATAAAATTCCTCATATAAATTCAATAAATTTTATATAAATGTATTAATTTTTATTAGCTTTAATCGGATTAGGACCAAGTTTTTTTAAATCGTAAACAAACTCAGTTACAACTCTTGCAAACTTTTGACCTTCAGATGCAGAAATATACTCAAATCGAACACGTTCTGGTTCAACACCTAAATCAGATAATAGTTTTTTTAAAAGTTTTATACGCCTATTTGTTTTATAGTTACCTGATTGATAATGACAATCTCCTGGATGACAACCAGCAATAAGAACCCCGTCAGCTCCTTTTTTTAAAGCTTGAAGAATAAAAACTGGATCAACACGTCCTGAACACATTACACGAATTGATTTAATATTTGGTGGATATTTTATACGACTTGTCCCTGCTAAATCAGCACCAGCATATGAACACCAATTGCATAAAAATCCTACAATGTTTGGTTCAAAATCTTTATTCATTTTTTAACACCAAAACTTTGATTTTTTTGGCTCTTTTTAATTTCATCAACTGTAAAAGCTATAGCTTTTGGGACTGCCTCTTGAATTTTAGGACTTAGTTTTTCTGAAAACTCACATGGAATTTTTTTCATAAAAATTCCAACTATAATTATTTCATTTGGGATTCTTTTCTCACCTATTTTTTTTGCCATTTTAATTGCTTCAAATAGTGATACATCGTGCGGATTACAAGAGTGCATTGTGGAAAATTCTTTTAAAGGGATTTTTTTAACATCACCATCTTTTCCATTTTCTGATTTAACAGCATCAATAATTATTGCTTTTTCGTAACCAAGTATTAATTCAAGTAAATTAAAGCCGCCAGTTGTTGCCTCTTCTATTGTAATATTTGGATCTTTAATTCTTTTTTTTAATTCAATTGCAACTTGAACTCCTACACCATCATCCCCAAGTATCTGATTCCCAACTCCAAGAATTATTGTTTTCATCATTTACCCCAAAATATTTTGTTTAAGTATTTTGTACAGTTTTTTATTTGAATCGAAAATTTTTATTTCAAGTGGTAAACCACCTGGCAGGCTATGAGTTGCACAGGCAAAACATGGATCATAAGCGCGAAAAGCCATTTCAACCATATTTAAAGTTGCATTGTCAACATTTCCTTTTTTTATTACACCTTTTGCTGCATTACGAATAGACATATTTATTGCACCAGCATTATTTGTTGTTGCAACAATAAGATTTGCTTTTTCAATTAACCCGTTTTTATCTAATTTATAATGATGTATAAGAGTGCCTCTTGCTGCTTCAACAACACCTATTCCTTCACCTGGTTTCCCAACAGGATTTCTTACTTTCTGCGATGTTATTTCTGGATCTTTTATTAGTTCATATGCTCTTTCTGATGCATAAAGTAATTCAATGAGCCTAGCCCAATGAAAAGCAACAGTACTATTTACTGGTTTACCGCCAAGTGTTTCATAAAATCTTTTATATTCTTTATCTGCAAAAGTAGTAGCCATTCCCTCAGATGCATTTAGTCTAGCAAGTGGACCAACCCTATAAATTCCACTATCCTTACCGTCTTTAAAACCTTTCCAACCAATTTCTTTTATATAAGGAAATTTCATAAAAGTCCATTCTTCAACATGTTCAGCTATATATTTGTAATAATCCTTTACATCAAATTTTAGAAACTCTTTTCCGTCTTGATCTGTTACACGAATTTTACCATCATAAAAATTAACCTTATTATTTTTATCAACAAGTCCCATATTATAGGTTGATTGTTGATAAGCATCATTTTTTATAAAATCAACATATTTTTTATTTTTCAAAACTATATTATCAAAAATTTTTAAAGAAAATTTTGCAAATTCTATACATGACAAAACCATTTTTTCTATTTCTTTTATTTCTTCTTTATTTAACCCTTTAGACACACCACCTGGAAGCCCACAAACAGGATGCGTTGCCTTACCACCTAAAATAGCTGTTATCTTCTGACCATAAGCCCTATGTTTTATTACCTCTTTTCCAACTTCTAGACCAGCTTTTTCAATAACACCAATAATATTTCTTTTTTCAGGAGGTGTATCAGGGCCAACTATAAAATCAGGCCCACCTAAATAATAAAAATGCAAAGTATGATCATAAATTATATATCCACAGTACATTAGCTCTCGTAATTTTTTTGCAACAGATGGAGGATCAATATTAAAAGCAGCATCAAGTGCTTTTGTTGACGCAAAATGATGAGCAACAGGACAAACGCCACAAATTCTTGAAGTTATCTGAGGCATATCCTCAGCACGCCTACCTTGACAAAAGCGTTCAAAACCACGCAGCTCTGGAATTTGTAAATATGCGTTTTCTACATTCCCTTCCTCATTAAGAAAAATACTAATTTTACCATGACCTTCAAGTCTTGTAATTGGGTCTATTGTAACAACCTTCATTTCTTCACTTTCCTATTAATTAAAGAAGTTGGAAGACAATATTTATAAAATGTACCAACAGGATCAACAATTTGATCGATTAACTTCTGAATTTCTTCTTCACTCATTTTTTCTTCATTTTCAAGACCAAGAATCGAAGCAAGTGCTGAAATCATTTTTGCTCCTTGATCAACTGAATTTGGGGTAGGTCCTCCACAACCTGTA
>JBNVCE010000014.1:20230-25940 GCA_050410885.1 Thermoplasmatota archaeon
TCAAGTAAACATTTATCTTCTATCTTATCAACTTCATGAACCCTTTTAATTTTATTTATTTTTTTTTCAGATTTTTCAAATCTACATTCATCACACACAGATTTAAGTGGAGCAATAACAGAACCTTTAGGTGGCAGCTTGTTTTCAGCAATGGCATCTAATGCATTCATTATAATATTTGGTGTTGGAGGACAACCTGGCAGATAGTAATCAACATCAACTGTTTGGTCAAGACTTTTAACAGTATCATAAAATTCAGGAAGAGTTAGCTCTCCTTCCTTAACTTTAACAGATTTTTTTGGTAAAATTTTTTTTGGGTTTTCTGTAGATTGATTATCCAAATATACTACCTTGAATACCTCTTGTCTGTCTGCAACATTGGCAAGACCTGGAATACCACCATTTACAGCACATGCACCAAATGCAATCATTATTTTTGATTTTTTACGAAGTAGTTTTGCTAAATACTCTTGTTCCTCAGTTCGTATTGCTCCATTGAAAAAACATACATCTATATTTTTATCAGCCATTTTTTCTATATCTTTGTATTTAGTATCAATTGCAACCGGCCAAAAAAGGATATCAGCAATTTTAATTACATCCAATATTTTTTCATTAATATCAAGAACAGCTATTTCACAACCACCGCAACTAGCAGCCCAATAAAAAGCAATTTTAAGTTTTTTATTTTTTGTATCTTCTGGATTGTTCTTCTTGCTTGTAATAACTGTTACCCCCATAAAGGTTATACAAATGCTCTTTTAATTCTTTCTATTGCTTCTGAAATTATATCTAAAGATGTTGCATAAGAAAACCTTAGATACCCTTCGCCATATGGACCAAAAGCTGTACCTGGTAAACATGCAACGCCTGCATTCTGAAGAATATATTCAGCACATTCTTCTGAAGTCATACCTGTATCTACAATATTGGGAAAAGCATAAAAAGCACCTTTTGGTGTTAAACAACTAAAACCAGGAATAGAATTTAAACCACTAACTATTTTATCTCTTTTTTCTTTAAACCTGCTCATCATCTCAGGAATAAAACTTTGATCACCTTTTAATGCCTCAACTCCCGCCCATTGAGTAAATTCTGCAGTACATGAAATAGCACTAACAAGAAAATCTTGAATTCTTTCAGCCATCTCAATAGGGCAAATCATATAACCGAGTCTCCAACCAGTCATTGCATAGTATTTTGAAAAACCATCAAGTAAAATAGTTCTTTGTTTTGCTTTATCTCTTGCTGTTGGGGTAAAATGTTTGGTTTGATATGTCATTTTTGAATATATCTCATCTGAAATAACAAAAATATCATTTTTTTCAGCAATCTCAGCTATTTCCTCCAGTTCTTCTTCAGTCATAACAGACCCTGTTGGATTTTGAGGAGAGTTTACTATTATAAGTTTAGTTTTTCTAGTTATTTTTTCTTTTACATCATTTGGATCCATTCTGAATTCATTTTCTTCTAAAAGAGGAACCATCACACCCTTTGCTCCTAAAAAAGATGTTACAGAACCATAAGTTGGATAACCAGGATCAGGGTATATTACCTCATCACCAGGATTTACTGTTGCAAGCATTGAAAAAAATATACCAGGTTTTAAACCAGGAGTTATTATAACTTGTTTTAAATCTGGTCTAAAACCTCTTGTTATTTCAATTTCATCTTGTACAGCTTTTCTTAATTCCAAAATTCCAATAGAAGGAGTATAATGTGTTTTTTTATTACGTATAGCTTGTATTCCTGCCTCAGCAATGTTTTCTGGAGTTTCCATATCTGGCTCTCCAATTTCAAAATGTAAAATACTTTTACCTTCGCGTTCAAGTTCCTGGGCTTTTGCAAGAACTTCAAAAGCAGCTTCTCCATAAATTCTGTATGTTCCATGACTTAATTCTGGCATAATAAAATCTCCGATTCTTAATCTATCATTTTTTCATATTTAGATAAACCTAGCTCTTTTAACTTCTCTGAAGTTGGTATACCTTTTTCATTCCAACCCCGCAGAGTGTAATATTCTTTTAAACTTTTTTCAAATTCTTGTTTTTTTATAAAAATACCTTTAGAACGGCCTTTTGTAAAAGATTCTTTAAAAAATCTAACAGGCAAGGTATCTGTTTTTGGATCCATTCCTTCTCTTAAATTAAATAATCTAATAAGGTTCCAAATTCTTTCTCCTGCTTTTAAATAACTTTCCACAGTGTGATTAAAACCTGTTGCTAAATTCCACATCTCAACACAGTTTTCTTCAGAAATTGGTGCAAAATCACATAGAACAAGAGAAAAAAATGCAGCTCTTTCATCTTGAACTTCTTTTACAATTTTTGCTTTATCTTTAAAAGAAAATCTATTAAGATTTGGATCTTTCAGCTCAGCTTTTACAGTCCAGGCTCTTTGATGACATGCTCCCCTATCAGACGTTGCATAAGCAATTGCCATACCAAAAGTTCCCCTAGGATCATAACCAGGAACTTCTAAGCCTTTAATATGCACTGAAAAGTTTTCTGAGTTTTTACCAAGTTTTTCTGCAGCAATATTCACACCCTCAGTAAGAATACCACCTAGTTTTGTTTTTTTATAAGCAATAACTTTTATCAGTTTAGCAATTTCATCTGTTTTACCCCAATCAAGTTCAATACCTTCAAGATCTTTTTTTGTTATTACACCTTTTTTGTATGCTTCAATTGCAAAACCAAGTACACCACCAAGGGAAATTGTATCCATCCCTAGTTCATTACATATATTAGTAATATAAGCAAGATCTTCAATAGAAGCCATACCTAAATTAGAACCCATAAGAGCAATAGTTTCATATTCAGGTCCAACAAGTGAAACACCTTTATAAGGACCATTTTTTATTGATGATTTATTCCAACAGGCAATAACACAGTTAAAACATGCACCACCTGCATCAACAATTTTTTTTTGCATAGTTTCTGCGTTTATTTCATCACCATATTCAAATTCTCCTTCAGTGAAATTTCTTGTGGGAATAAAACCTTCATCATTAACTACTTTCACCCAATAGGGAGTACCAAATTTTCTTCTTATTGGGATAAAATCGTTTTCTTGAATACGTTTTAAAACTTCTTTTGTTTTTTTATTAAAACCATCTGGATCATGCAAAGGAATTTTATTACTACCAGTTAATGCTATTGCTTTAAGGTTTTTAGAACCCATCACAGCACCTGATCCACCTCTACCAGCATGACGATGACCGTCAATAGTAATAGAAGAAAACTTCACAAGATTTTCACCAGCAGGTCCAATTACAGCTGTTTTTACTTTTCCTTCTTTTTTTTGAAGTATTTCATGTGTTTCAAGACACTCTTTACCCCAAAGGTCTTTTGCGTCCTTAAACTCTACTACATCATTATTTATTTTCAAATAAACAGGTTTTTCTGATTTATCGCTAATTATTATTACATCCCAACCAGCTTTTTTGATTTCAGCTGCAAAAAAACCACCAAAATGTGAATCTAAAAAAAGTCCTGTTTTAGGAGATTTTGTAACAACAGTACCACGACCTGATGTTTGCGTTGATGTACCGGTTAAAGGACCTGTTGTAAACATTAAAATGTTTTTTGGTGAAAGAGGATCTGTTTTTTTTGGTAATCTATCAAATAAAATTTTGGCACCAAGTCCTTTTGCACCAATAAAACTACTTGCGTCATTTAAATCTGTTTTTTCAATTTTTGTTGTTTGATTTTTTAAATCTATATTTAAAATTTTTCCAGTGTATCCACCAACCATACAATCACCAACCTTTACTTTTTCTATTTATTTCTAATAAATCAATTAATAATGCAAAACCTGTTTCTCGTTTACCTGCCCCTGGTCCAACAATTGTAACAGGACCTAGCTCATCAGTAAAATATGTTAAAGCATTTATAGCACCACTAACCCCTGCAAGTGGATCAGAAAGTGGTAATTTTTCAGGCCAGACTTTTGCTTTTACAAAACCATCTTCTAGAATCTCAGCACTACCTATTAATTTCCAAACTTTCCCTTCGGCTTTTGCTGCCTCAACATCGTTTTTTGTAATTTCAGTAATACCTTTTCTTTGTACATCATCAATTGTAATATTTTTTCCAAGAACAACGTTAGTTAAAATAACAACTTTTCCCATTGCATCAAATCCTTCAACATCAGCTGTTGGATCTGCTTCAGCATAACCAAGTTCTTGGGCTTTTTTCAATGCATCTGCATAAGACATACCCTCGCCCATACGAGTTAAAATATAATTTGTCGTACCATTTAGTATACCCTTGAATCCTTTGATTTTATTTCCAGCAAGAGTAAATTTTGCCAAATTCAAAGCAGGAGTACCTGCAAGAACAACACCTTCAAAACCATAATGAACATTCTTCTTTTTAGCTAAATCCAAAAGAGCATTAACATTCCTAACAACAGGGCCTTTATTTGTTGATACAACATTTTTACCAGCATTAAGTGCTGTTTTTATATGCGTGGTTGCAGGTTCTCCTGTTTTTATGTCAGTATAAGTAATTTCAATAATGGTATCAGCATTGGTTTTTTTTATAGTTGTTAAACTATCTAAACCTTTTTTACCAGATGGATATTCATCAATTTTTTTACCAGTTTTAACAAGTTCAAGTATTTTTTGAAGATCAAGCCCATTTTCATCATAAACAGAGCCTTTTAAAATATCAGAGATAGCAACAACAGTATAATGAAAATCATATTTTTCTGAAAGCATTTGTTTTTTTTCAATAAGTATTTCTGCAAGTCCTTGCCCAACAGTTCCAAAACCAATAAATGCCAGTTTAAAATGCATAAATTTTTTACCTCCTATGATGAAGATTTGGTGCTGCAACAAATGTTAAACCTTTTTCTGTTAAAGCCTTAGCTGTGTTATTAATTGCTTCATGTTTATCAAGATAATTTCTTAATAGATGTGGCATAAGCCCTTTTTCTTCTATTTCAGATTTTGAAAGGAAATAATCAAGAATATCTGTTGGATGTTCTCTTTTTGAATCAACATCTATTTCTCCACCCTCATGTTTTGCACTAATATTTTTAACTTTTGAAGCAAGTTCCAAAAGCTCATTTCTCCTATCATAAGGTTGTTTTACTATACTTTTCCATGTTTCAAGAATATGATGCTCAAATCTAACAAAATCTTCCAAACCCAGATATTTTCTTATTTCACTACTTAATTCTATTGTGGTATTGTTAACAGAGTTTGAAAAATTAAAACCAATAAGTGATGTTGAACCATCGTCTCTAGAAAACAGTTTAGCAGCCATGAGAGTCCAAAAAACAGAATAGGGATTATCATTTCCCATGTAAACAGATATTTTGAATTCAATATCAATTCCAAGTTTATGCAAAAGATATGCAAGTAATATGGTACCAGGATTAACATTTAAAACCTGTTTTACACCATATTTTGTATAATAATAAAGAAATTCATCAACCCATTTAAGAGGATAATCATTTGGTTGACCAACTCCTCCAAAATATCCAGTAATTGTTTCAGGTCCACCCAAATGAACATTTGAGCCATCTGTACCTCTTGTATCAAGTGTTTCACACCAGCTTGTCCCTATTATTTTCATAGCTGCTGCCATTGCTAAAAGATCACCATCTTCTTCTTGTTCTTTCATGCATCGGACTCTAATAAAACGCCCTGGCATTAGTTCCTTTTTTTCAACTGCTCTTTTTGCTTCTTCTATAAAAAATG
>JBNVCE010000143.1:0-2071 GCA_050410885.1 Thermoplasmatota archaeon
TTGTTTCAATGGGCATGAATACAGCGATTAAAAACTTTCAGATACTTGATAATGCTTATGGAATTCTAGGTATTGAATTTTTGGCTGCTGCACAAGCATTAGACTTTAGAGATTATAAATTTGGAAAAGGTGTTACAAAGGCAAAGGAAGTAATCAGAAAATATGTAAAATTTTTAGACAAAGACCGTCCCTTGTATCCAGATCATACAAAAATGAAAGAACTAGTTAAATCATGTGAGATATTAAAAGAAGTAGAAAAATTGGTTGGAAGTTTAGAATAAAATTAATTATTATTTAATCATTGGTGCTTGTAAATCAGTTTTTTTTATCAATTCAATAGATTCCTTGTATCCTGCATCAGCATGTCTAATAACTCCAAGGCCAGGGTCTGTTTTAAAAACACGTTTAATCCGTTCATCTGTTTCTTTTGTTCCATCACAAATAACAACCATACCAGCGTGAACTGAAAGACCAATACCAACACCACCACCATTATGAATTTGTACACTATCAGCACCAGCTGCTGTGTTTAGTAATGCATTAAGTAGTGGCCAGTCGGCAATGGCATCACTTCCATCTTTCATCGCCTCTGTTTCCCTATATGGAGAAGCAACACTACCACTATCTAAATGATCTCTAGTTATTGCTATAGGACCTATTTGTTTATTTCTAACCATTTTATTGATTTCCAATGCAAATTTATTTCTTTCACCATAGCCTAACCAGCACACACGAGCCGGTAGCCCTTCCCATGGTAAATATTTTTCAGCAAGTTCAATCCAGTTTGATAAAACAAAATCTTTGGGAAACATTTTAACGACAACTTTATCAGTTTTAATAATATCATCAGGATTACCAGACAAAGCAATCCATCTAAAGGGTCCTCGGCCAACGCATAACATTGGTCTGATGTAAGCTGGTACAAACCCAGGATAATCAAATGAATTTTTTAATCCTGCTTTTAATGCCTGCCCTCTTAAATTATTGCCATAATCAAAAACAATTGAACCTTTTTTCATAAAATCTAGCATTGATTTACAATGGTTTTTCATGCTTTCCAGAGATTTTTTTATATACTGTTTCGGATTTTCTTTTCTAAGTTTTAATGCGTCTTTTAAAGAATCACCAAAAAATCCAGATGGAATGTAACCATTTAGTTCATCATGAGCAGAGGTTTGATCAGTAACAATATCAGGAACAAAATTTTGTTTAACAAGTAATGGATACACGTCCGCACAGTTACCTAAAAAACCAATTGATAAAGCTTTTTTTTCTTCTTTTGCATTTTTAGCCATCTCAATTGCTTCCTTAAGATCTTTTAATTTCTCATCACAAAAACCTGTTTTTAACCTTCTATTAATACGTTTTTCGTCACATTCAACGGCAATACAAATGCCTCCTGCCATTTTCACAGCAAGAGGCTGAGCACCACCCATACCACCAAGTCCACCTGTTAAAACAATTTTTCCTTTTAAATTACTATTATAATGTTTTTTTGCAACAGCAGAAAAAGTTTCATAAGTTCCTTGTATAATCCCTTGTGTCCCAATATAACACCAAGCACCAGCAGTCATCTGAGCATACATTATAAGCCCAAGTTTTTCTAGTTCATAAAAATTCTTCCAGTCGCTCCAATGAGGAACAATATTAGAGTTTGCCATTAAAACCCTTGGAGATTTACTCCAGGTTTTAAAAATAGCAACAGGTTTTCCAGATTGTATTACTAGTGTTTCATCTTTTTCAAGGTTTTTTAGAGATTCAACTATTTTTTTATAACATTTCCAGTTTCTAGCTGCTTTACCAGTACCACCATAGATTATTAGTTCTTCAGGAATTTCAGCATTTTCTAAATTATTTTCAAGCATTCTTAAAATTGCTTCTTGTTTCCATCCTTTACACCGTAAATCATAACCTCTTTTTGCTTTTACAATTTTCTCCATAGAAATCATTATAAAATAAACAAATAGTAATTAAATTTTATTAGTAAATAAAGAACAAAAAGGAAGGATGGCTGGCCTCACTAGGAGGGGATGGGATGCACTCTAACAAAAACTACCAGCCCGATTCCTTC
>JBNVCE010000144.1:0-2070 GCA_050410885.1 Thermoplasmatota archaeon
CTTAATTATTAGACAAGTTTAAAATAAGTTTTTGAATTTTAAGGTTTAAGTAAATGGGTCTATGAAATGGGTCTATGAAATGGGTCTATGAGGTAGTCTGGATATCCTTCCGGCCTTCGGAGCCGGATACCGGGGTTCGAATCCCCGTAGACCCGTACTTTTTAAAAAAATGTTGTTTTTCTCAAAAAGACAAATTTACACGAAAAATTTATATATAAAATTAATAAGAGTATTACTTAAGGAATCTGGAATTAATTAGTTTTTCTTCCTTTCATCCATCCACCCTCCAGGTTCCCCATCCCTTCTCTAATGTAAATAGCATTAACTTCTATATTGAATTAAAAAAAATTATGCGTATTTTCCTCTAAGTTTTCGCCTATCAACCTTTACATTTGCAGGTGCAACAATCATTAAGTTATTTCCAATTCCAGCAATATCCCCATTTATTTCCTTTGCCAATTCCTTAAGATCATTTGTAATTCTTTTCAAAATTACCTCTTCCTCAGCAATAGGCGTAAAATCAAGAATTAAGACATTACCACCATAAACATAATCTGTAAACTCCTTTAAATCCTCATATCTTTGAATCTCACCAACTCTCACAAACATTTTAGCCTCACCAGCTGTTTGATCAGCCGAAGACTCCACATATTTTTCTAAATCGATATATCCCTCAATATCAGATGTTTTTTTATCACCAAATATCTTACTTACCATTCCCATAATAATTCTCAACTCCAGATTTTTACGTGTATTGTAAATATATAATTGTGTTTATAAACCTTGTGAGAAAAATTAGCAGACAAAGATTTACTTTTTAATAAAAAAATTCCATAAATTATCACCAACATA
Organism: Thermoplasmatota archaeon; assembly: GCA_050410885.1. Taxonomy (GTDB): domain Archaea; phylum Thermoplasmatota; class E2; order DHVEG-1; family DHVEG-1; genus JBNVCE01. The sequence goes on from JBNVCE010000144.1 coordinate 853, forward strand.
ATGAATAATTTTTATTGCCTTTCCCTTGTTTTTATTAATCATTTCTTCTCTATTAATAACAGCAATACCAGTTGCCAATGGTTTATGATATTTTTCATCACAAACCCATACAGGATCATTTTCAGTAATACCCTTATCAGCATCAACAATACCAGGTGTCATAACATCAGCACCATTTGAAATAAATCTAACTGCACCCATGTCAACAATAACAAATTTCTTTTTTGGTTTAAATTTATTAAGCCCAAACAATGTAAAAAGAATTTTATCTTTATAAAAAATAAAACTAGGTTTATTATCAACAAAAATAAGGACTAAATCTTCCATTTCACCTATTTCAACTGATGATTTTTTATCAATAAAAATATCATCATAAAAGTTTTTCAATTGATTTTGAAAAAACTTAATTTCTTTTGATTTTAAATTATGCCTGTTTTTAATTATCAAAGACATAAAAATAGAGATTTTAATTAAATATATAATTTTTATCTACTTAACAAAACTACCAAAATCTTATAAATAAGACATCTATTTCGTGGTGCAAAAGGATGAAACAATGGAAAAACCATTAAAAATATTACATGCTAGTTTAAACAACCGTGTAATGGTGGAATTACGAGGCGGAAGAGGTTACCATGGAACATTAGATGGGTATGATGTACCACATATGAACCTTGTATTAAAAAATGCAGAAGAGATAATAAATGGTCAATCAACTGCAAAACACAGTGTGATCATAGTAAGAGGAGATAATATTATTTATGTTTCACCATAAAAAGAGGGATTGTTAATGACTAAAGGAACAGCATCAAAAATGGGAGGCAAAAAAACTCATACCATCTGCAGAAGATGTGGTAAACATGCATTTCATGTTCAAAAAAGAGTTTGTGCATCATGTGGATTTGGTGCTTCTAGTAAAATTCGCCATTACAATTGGGCAAAAAATAGAGATTAAAAATTTTTAAGAATAACCACCTATTTTTAAAGTAGGATCACCAAATAAGATCCATGTTGAAACAACCTGAACATCAACCCATGATTCATTTGTTAGTTCTAAATTCCAATCAACTGGATAAGTATCAATGTACCATTTAACTGCGCCAGCCCATGCATCACCAATAATATCAATATTGTATTGGCCATATTGCTTGAAAAACTCAACCTCTAACTCATTTATTCCGCCAGCAAAAGAAACAGGTTTGTCCTCTTTTGTATGAC
>JBNVCE010000145.1:0-2065 GCA_050410885.1 Thermoplasmatota archaeon
GTAAAAGATGATGTTTCCATTTTATTTTTTCCTTATATATATGCAAAAATATCACAAGATACCCGTTTTTATCAAAAATACTTTTTCTATACTCATAATCGAATTTATCAGATCCACATACTTCAACATATATACCAAAGTGAACGAGAAAAAAATCAGGAACCCAAACCCGTGGTCTACTATTTTCATCCCAGATAAATACCGGTTTTTCAAAGGACCATTTAATTCCTAATTCTTTCAGAGTATTTGCAACTTCTTTTTCAGCGGATGTCATGCGATTATATACTGATTCTTTCATAGTTATGCCTCAGAAAAAATAAAAAAATAAAAAAAAGGGTAGTGAGAACAACTTGGCTATACACAAAAAATCGATAAGGTAAAAAACGGCATTCTATTGCCGTAAATCTCTCCTGTTGGGCTGTACATATCTCAGCAGGCCCATTTGATTTTTTATTGGGTTTATTATCCACAATATTTTAACCTTATGACACTTTCTTATGTCTAAAGTTATAAAATTGTTTTTCAATGAATTATTTCTAAAATCATGTAAATTCATTTTAATAAAAAAAATCTTTTCAATAGATTATTGTTTTTGACTAATTTTAAATAATTTTTAGTGTAAAACAAAATAATATTTAGATTTGTTATTTACCATAAATTATTTTTATCATATTGGTATTCAAAGGATTAAAACATGGATATATTATTTGTTAACCCTTGGTTTGCTAAATCTGGTAAATTGTCTTTATTCAACACACTATTTAGTAGTGGTAATGATCTAATCTGTCAAACCTTGGCTGCTGTAACTCCAAAAAATCATATAATTAAAATGGTTGACGAAGCCATAGAAAAAATCAATTTTGATTTAGATATTGATTTAGTTGCTATAACCACTTTTACAAGAACAGCGCCCAGAGCTTATGAAATAGCTGATGAATTTAGAAAACGTGGTAAAAAAGTTGTTTTAGGCGGATGGCATGTTACTGCCTTACCAGAAGAAGCAAAACAACATGCAGATAGTGTTGTAATTGGTGAAGCTGAAGATTTATTTCCTCAGTTATTAAAGGATCTAGAAAAAAATGAGTTAAAACCATTTTATGTCCAAGAAAAACCTGTAGATCTTGATAAGATCCCAATTCTCACAGAAAAAGAAAGAATGCTTTATAAATCCAGTTATTTTTCACAAAGTATTCAGATTTCAAAAGGATGCCCAGTTGGATGTAACTTTTGCGCAATCTCAAATATGAAATTTGGCAATATTCATAGAACTAGATCTATTGAAAATGTTATAAAAGAGATGAAAACCATACCGGAAAAAATAATATCATTTGCAGATCCATCATTAACTATTAATCCAAATTATACTAAACAACTTTTTAAAGAAATGAAGGGATTAAACAAAATATTCGCATGTGAAGGAAATGCAAATGTTTTAGGAAGAGATGATGAGCTATTAAAATTAGCAGCAGAAGCAGGTTGTATATCATGGTATGTAGGTTTTGAATCAATTAATCAGGAAACAATAGACAGTATTGGAAAATCAACTAATAAAGTTGAAAATTATAAAAAAGTAATAAAAAAAATACATGATTATGGTATGCGTATAGAAGCAGCGTTTATGTTTGGTTTTGATACTGATAAACCTGATATTTTTCAAAAAACAAAAGATACTATTCAAAACTGGGAATTAGATTTAATAGATTTTAGTACATTAACTCCTTACCCTGGCACTCCCCTTTTTAAACAATTAGAAAAAGAAAACAGGATTTTAACAAGAGAATGGGAAAAATATGATTCATTCCAAGTTGTTTTTAAACCAAAACAAATGACGCCAGAGGAACTTGCAAATGGTGTTCAAAAAATGTGGGAGGATTTCTATTCACCACAAAAAGCTTTAAGTAGAACAATCATGGGCTCAAAGTTAGGTTTTAAACCTTTTGCATTTTCTTGTCTTAGAAGTTATTTTTATTATAAAATATCAAAAAATAAAAAAATGGATATTAATAATAACTTGACTTTGTCAGATTAGTTTAAAATATTGGTAATTTATTACCAATAATAGCTA
>JBNVCE010000146.1:0-2059 GCA_050410885.1 Thermoplasmatota archaeon
CTTTGGGAATCAGCTATCATCCCAACCAGATTATTCTCGGTTGTATGATTTAATGATGTATCGGGATTGTTATTAAAATCAATAATGTTATCTTTTGCGCCTGTCCCTGCAAAAAGATATTCCAAATGATACTTGAATGTGGTTGTATCTACAATAAAAACATGTGTTGTAGTCATTTTTTCACCTTTTTAAATAAAAATATATATTCGTGTTTGAAAATATAAAATCCACCAACCAAAGCCCTATATCTCCATAATTCTTTCTGATTCATTTTCCCTTTGGTTTCTTCAAAATTTTTAACTATTATAGATTTTAGTATATACCCTTTTTTTAAAACTTCATTCATAACATAAAATCCCAATGGAATCCATTCGCCTTGCGAATATTTGTCTCCTATTACTACAGCGAAGTATCTATTTTTATCCAAAACATCATAAGTGTTATCTACAACTTTACCAAATAAACGTAAAAATTCATCAATACTTTTAGCGTTTGATAAATCTTTATTATTCTTACTAAATTTTATAATATCCCAATATGGAGGATGCATTATCAAAAATTGCACAGATTTAATATTTCTTTTTTCTAATTCCTGCTTAAAATTCAATTCTGTACTATCGGCATTGATAACTTCAATTCTAACATTAAATTTATTTTCCTCGTTAGATATGTTTTTATTTGCTATATCTACTACTTCTGGTAATAATTCTACACCTATTCCATTTCTACCTAGCCTTTTACATTCAATTAAAGTTGTTCCACTTCCAAGAAAAGGATCTAAAATCCATTCGCCTTGTTTGGTGTATCTTCGTAAAAATTGGTTTGGAATTTGCGGTATAAAATTACCCCAATAACCTGCATTGTGGGCTCCTGATTTGTCTCGTTTATCTAAAATCCATAAGCTTTCTGTCAGTATGTCATTATATTCTTTCCAACGATTGAGATTTAAATCATTTATTTTACTTGTTTTAATTTCTGTTAAACTTTTCTTTAAACGATTAATATAATATTTTGCTCTTTCAATTGTTTGTGCTTCTACTATTTGGTTTAAATCTTCCAAAAGTACCTCTTTATTAACTTTCGCAGTGTCACCATTGTGAGAAATATTTAACAACCCAAAATTATCTTTTCTTGGATTTTTAATAATCTCAATAATTTTATGTATTTCAAGTTTTATTTTATTATTTTCCTGTAACTCTTCAATTTTAGATAAAACCTCTAAAAACATGTTTTGATTTATTATAGCTTCTTTTTTCCAATCTATTTTTTCATCAGAGCCGCTATTAAAATCAAATAAGGTAATATTATTGTCTTTCATATTAGCTACCATTATAGTTAAAAGTTATCATTATTATAACTCTTTTTGTTTTTAAGTCCATAAAAAGCCCGTGCCCATAAAAATAAGAAAAATTTTCATTTAACGTTTGCGGATAAACGAAGTCCGAGCGGAGCGAGGAATTTGGGTGAGGCTCTGCAAGAGCCTAACCGTTTATCCGCTGTTATGTGCCCCGAGCCGACAGGCGAGAGTGCAATGTGGCAAGGAAGCCTAATGCTTCCGCAGAGTTCGAAAACCTGCCATAAATTATGTTGTTGCCGTAGTTTTTTCTTATTTTCAGTCATTCAATTTTCTCCGTAAGGGCGATTTTATTTGCAAAATCATCAAAGTTATCAAACCAGTATCTTTTGTAATTATCCAAAACCTCGGCTATCCCTCGTCTCGACTTAAGCAATAGTTTTGTGTTTATAGTAAATCCGTTATATGAAAAATCTCTGCTTTCTTTTTGCTCGCCAGTTTCAAATATCCTTGAATAGCCGTCAATTTTTCTGTATCCGTCCGTATGTTCGGTCCCTTTTGGATCAACAAACAAAATCAAATATCGTTTTCCTTTTTGCGCCCAAAAGATGAAATCCGGCTTGAAATTGGCGATTTTATTTTCTTTTGGGTTGTAATAAGGAATAAAAACCTCATCCAGAGTTTGATCAAGCTTTGAAAACATCCACCAGTCAAAGCGAGAAAAAATATTATTAGAATTGGCCAAATATTCTTCTAGTTGCTCAA
>JBNVCE010000147.1:0-2057 GCA_050410885.1 Thermoplasmatota archaeon
AATAATGAGGGGGTAAATTGAGATAGGCTATTCATAATGTGACATTGTCAAGTTAATGTTTTATAAAAATAGAATCGAAAAACATTTTAGATAAGTTGCTTTATTAGAATTAAAAAAAGGGCTTATAGTCTAGAGGTTATGACGTCGCCCTCACACGGCGGAGCTCGCCGGTTCGAATCCGGCTAAGCCCATAAAATAATTTAAGTATATAAAAATCAAAATCTTTTTATAATTGTTAAAATAATAAAATATTATGGACCTAAAAATGATAATCAATAATCCTTATACAATGTTGGGAATTATTATTATAATTGCGTTAATACTTCTTATATGGGGCATATTTTTTTTATAAAAAATTAGTATTTTCTGGTGACACTATATTCAGCAAGAGCAGATAAAAGATCTTTACTTTCAGATTTTTCGAATATTTCTAAAAGTTCTTTAGACTGCCTGCTGAATTCTTTTAACTTATTTTGTGCATAATCAATTGAACCAAGTTTTTTGAAAATATCAATTACCTCCAAAACATCTTCCTGTGTTGCTTTTTGATTTCCGATAATTTTAACTAATTTCTTTTTTTGTTTTTCACTAGCTTTTGACAAAGAGTGGACAACCATTAAAGTACGTTTTCCATTTAAAATGTCACTACCAATTTTCTGTTTTCCCAAATAAGATTGTTTTGTTAAAATATTTAGTAGATCATCTTTTATTTGAAACATTAGACCAAACAAAAGACCATATCTAGCAAGATTTTCAATTTCTTTTCTATTTCCTTTACCAATTAATGCACCACCTTTACCAGCAAGATAATAAAGCTGTCCGGTTTTTTTCTCAATCATTATCATATATTCTGGGATAGAAACATCGAATCTATTTGCAAATTCTATGTCCATTGCTTCTCCTTCATAGAAATTTTTTGCTGCATCAGCAATGGAACGAATCAGCTCCTTGTATGTAACAGAGTTTAACTCAGGAGGTGCTAAATATGAAAGCATCTTGTATGTTTCACCAATTAAAGCATCGCCTGCAAGAATAGCGAAAGGAAGGCCAAATTTTTCATGGGTTGTAGACATTCCTCTTCTCCATTTATCATTGTCTATGATATCATCATGCACAAGCGTTGCATTATGCATATACTCAAGTGAAACTCCAAAAGGAATTGTGTTTTCTGGTACACCACCAACAACCTCACAAGAAAGCATGGCAATAATTGGTCTAAGCCTTTTTCCCCCTGATAGTGGAATGTATCTTAGAGCATCATAGAATATTTTTGGTTCTCTAGGAGTAAGATTACCATTCAAAGCCCTATCAAATATTGATGCCTTTTGTCTAAGAATATCTTCAATATCCATTTTTTTCCTCTCAACCAATAACAAATTGCATATCTGTACCAACAGATAGTCCTAAAAACTCAGACATTCTCATAACACGAACATTTTCAAGAAGCATATCTTCTTTTATGCCCATTGATATCATTGAAGTATAACAAACATTGAATTCAACACCCATATCCTTTGCTTGATACATAAGCTTGGCAAGAGTAGCTCCACCATGTTTTTTGATAAACGTTTCCTTCCAGCCAATAGGAGATTCTCCCCATCTAGCACGTCTTGGTTTATAGGATTTTTTTACAATGTTTACACCACGTGATGTGAAAAACATTATTACCTTCATTCCAAGTTCTACTCCAGCAACTCCAATGTTAAAAGCGGTAAGGGCTTTATCATAAGTGTCTTCTATAACAATAATTGTTATACTACCGACCTTTTTTGCAATCTCCCTTTTCATTGTTTTTTCGTATTCTTTTCTTATTTTAATCTTTGAATCTGTTTTTTCCACGGTTTATACCAAGTTATAGTATTCTTTTTCTTCCTTAAGTACTTTTATATTTTGTAAGGTTAATAAAAAGATTTTAAAAATAATGTTTTTACTATTTTTCATTTTATTTTTAGTAACAAGTTTATTAAAAAATCTCCAGATTTAATTCATATTTATATCTATAATAGGCTACATCCCGAAATGAGTCGAAGAATCATCTCTTGAACAATATTTTACTT
>JBNVCE010000148.1:0-2023 GCA_050410885.1 Thermoplasmatota archaeon
TGTTATAAATCTTTTTATAAATCAAAAGGTAAAATTTTAGTTGAATTATATGGTTTTCTATAAAAGCGGATGATTTTTTAATTTCATGGATCTTTCCATCAGCACCAACAAAATCAATAATATTCTTTCCAAGAAGTATATTTCTTTCTTCTCTTGGATAACTCGTTTTGTCAATCAGTTGCCCTATGATCAAATCCTCATTTTTTCCATCTGGAGAAATCCCTTTTGTAATAAGATAAAACTTTCTCTTACAAAAAAGATAATCTCCAACCAAACTCCCTGTATAAAAAAAGTCCATTAAAAATTAGCCAACTATCTTAAAATAACCATATCCAACTGCTGTTTTAGCTCCTACTCCAAAATTTTCGAGCATATCTTTTAATTCTTCTTTCAAAAATTCCTTTTTTGGTTTACCTAAGAGAATTGAATCACAATTTTCTTTTATACCTATTATAATCCTGAATTTACCTTCTACACTTAAAAATGATACTGGGTTCGGATTTTCTGTGTCTGTTGGTGGATTTTGATGTTGATAATAGTTATTATAATGAGGAGTTAAAATATCAACAACTACTGCAACTGAACCTTCCGGGAAAGAATCAAAAAAGACAATATTTCCTTTTTCTGAATTTGATTCTTGTTTTTCCTGTTGTTCATTTCCTCCAAAAATACTTCTAAACTTAGCATCCGTTAGTGCTTCTTTTTCATTATTTTCAAAATATTTTTTTATGATAAAACTTCTAAAACTTCCTTTCAGAGCACTTCCAGGAATATACGGGACACCATACACATGATGGAGCGTTAAACTTATTTCATAAACAGATTCACTACCTAATCCAATGATCAATTTAGGTCTTGTTTCTGCAATCATTTCTATTTTGTCCAGATTTGGTAATTCCAGTTTACTATTAAATTGAATGTTTACACTTTCTTTTAATATTTTTTTCTCTATTTCAATCTTATTGTTTATTTTTAATTCTATTAATTTTTGATATTTTATATTTAAGTTTTTCACCTGTTCGCTTTTGACTAAATTAGAAGTATCTTGAGGATAACATTTTATTATGGTTATTTGTTGTTGATTGTTTTGATTTCTATTACTATTTTGATTCGGTCTCGGTCTGTTAAAATTATTTCGTCCATTATTGTTATTGTAATTTTGCATCAATCACCTTCCTTTTTAATTAAACCATCCACAAATCTTTTCATCCAATACAAAATGTTGTTTATTTTTTCAACAGTTTCTCTATATTCTAATGAATTCAAAGAAACTATTTTCTCTACGACCTCTTTTAATTCTCTACAATTCCAATTATTGTTTTTATTTATAAATTCAATTATCTGATCGCCGATTTTCTTATACGCCTTTTTATCATCATTATCCTCTCCACTCTTTGAAAGAATAAAAGCCAGAGTTGCAGCAAGTCCATTTACCTTTATAAGCATAGGCATTTTTTTAATATACGATTTATATTTCCCAGAATAACTTTCATTGCTCACAGATTTAACCTTTTCAAATGCCCATTTTGCATTTTCGGTTTCAACAATACCATATCTATTTGTCATTTTTACCTCCTAACAAACAACTTTTACAATACCTTTTCCAATTGTTTCATCACCACCAATCTGCATCACGCTGTTCATTTTCTCTTTCATAAAATCTTTTAAATTCTTTCCTTTTATATCTTTATCATCACAATAAAGTTGATTATATAAGACACTTTCTGCAGGTAAAAATTCTTCGTTGAACAAAGCTCTTTTATCGACTGTTCCTGTTTCATTATTTATTTTTATCCTTGTTATAACTTCAGTGGAATTGTTAACAAAATATTTGAAATCGTTATCAGAAAGAATCAAAACTTTGTCTGATTTTACACCATTGAGTTTTATTTTTGATAAATCAATATTTTGAGATGACTTCATAAAAGTGAATTCTTCTAACACAACTTTATCGTTATTTATTATAATTTCACTATTGTTAACAAAAGGAATAAATTTACCATCTTCCACATTCAGTCCTTTT
>JBNVCE010000149.1:0-1994 GCA_050410885.1 Thermoplasmatota archaeon
ATTAATAGACAAAAGAAACCTTTATGATTAAAACTAATAATTTTTTAAATACAATTATTAAATTGTTATGACATTAAAAATGGTAATCCATTTTAAATTTTGGTGCTAATTGTAATTTAATATACATTTGTTTCTTTAAAAAATGAGAATCAAAATCTAATGATATTCCAACGCCTTGTGGTGGTTTAATAAAATCTATTTTTAATGAGTTATGACCAATAATTGTTGGTTGTCTTTGTGGAATAAGTTTACAATCACCATATATTTCTAAATTATTTTCTTTATCCTGATAAACTCCTTGCATTTTAGCTGGCATTTCACACATTACTATAGCTTTATAATAACCTTTATTGGGGAAATCATAAACGTATTCATACGCTTTAAGTTCTGACCATACTCGTAATTTTATTTTTTTGTCATCAAGTCTTCCATTTACTGTTATATCTGTTGGGTAATCCAGGTCGTATTTCTTTATAAAAGCAATTTTATTGTATTGAAAATCTACATCAAAAAAATCTAGAAATTCATTATCCTTAAATAAAGTTAAAATTCCAAAAGAAGGGCCTCTACTTAGCCAAAACATTGCGTTACCAAAAAAAACACTGATATTATTTTCTGATACACCCCAGAACCAATCATAACCAACTGGATCATTATTTGAGTTGATTTCTATAGTATCTGGTATTTTTGGTTTATGTTGTGTTAACCAATGGTGTGCTAAATTTCCATAAATTGAAATTGTTTTTTTCACATTTGATATGTCTTTAAAAGGATTTTTATAAGACCAGTTACCCCATGCATGTTCACCATATGCTATGCCTTTTATAGTATGATTTTTACCTTTTAGATTCAAAGTTCCATTTATTTCAGAGTTTAAAATCCATCCAAATCTATAATAACCAAGCCCAAGTGGCAAATACCCATTTGTTACATTTTCAGCAGACCAGCGCGGAGGTATTTTTGCTTTAATGTTTATATTGATTTTAAAATCCTGTTTTTTATCCTCTATTTTAATGTTATAATCTGGATATAAACCAGTTATTGTAAAATTTTCATATTTAATGTCAACTTTTCCTTTTTTAAATGATAATTTGTTAAAATCATCATTTAATGCTTTTTCTACTTCTAATTTTTTATCTGTAATATTAAAAAGATAATAAGTTATAAAACAATCTTTTACTGGTTCGTATCTATAAGCCATGGAGCATTTTAAATTCCATTTCTTACCATCGTCAACAGTTTTAAAAAGTACCTCAAAACACCACCATTCTTTTTGTGAAGGGTAATGATCTCCTTCATCTTCCGGTGTCCAAATATTTTGTGTAATTTCACTGTTATTTATATTTTCACTTATTTACATCACCTGAATCTAAAAACAAATCAGAAATTAAAATCACGTTTATAATATCGTCTAAAAGAAATACTTGTGCCTACTGGAAGAATTCCGCCTAATTTTTTTGTGGTTAAAATCATATTGAGAATTTTCTTTGCCAAATTAAATGGTGAATAAAACTCCTTTGCCACTTTTCTGGCACCATTATAAAGCTCCTCGACTGTCATATTTTTTGGTTGAAAAACAACATCAACTTGATTATACCTTGACCAATCCCTTGTGAGAATCCTGCCTTCTTTATCCAATCTTTCAAACAGGGGAGTTCCAGGATATGGTGTTAAAATGTTTACTTCAAGTACATCAATTCCCCAGTCTTTTATTGTATCAATTGTTGTATCAAAAATATCTGGTTTATCTTCATCAAAACCAAATATTATTCCACCCTGGATTGTCATTCCATGCTTATGCACTCTTTCAATCATTTTTTTAAAATCCTCAACCTTATTATGTATTTTTTTTATATTATTTAACGCCTCCTGCGAAACAGATTCAAATCCAACAAACCATTCTACACAACCAGAGCGCCTTGCTAGCTTTAAAAACTCATCATCAACTGTTCCAAGAATATTTGCAGTACCATTGGCTACCCATCCCTTGTTAA
>JBNVCE010000150.1:0-1990 GCA_050410885.1 Thermoplasmatota archaeon
CTCATCCCAATCTTTATCTTTAAAAATAATACCATCCTTCTGCATCCCATCCACATATCACCAAAGAAGGTGATACAATTTATAATATTTTAATTATGCTAGGACACTAGGCTTTTTTCTAATTTTATATCAATTTGATTAATGAACTGATCTAGGATTTGTGTTGATTTACCTTCAGAAATACTTTGATTTTTTACTTATTCATCCTTTTTAATTTGATTAATTTTTGGAACCTGTTTATCATTGAAAATATGCTCTTGTTTATCCAGTATACTTTTTTTAGAATAATGAATAGGATTTTTTCTTTTTTTTTCTGATAAAACATATTGGTAATGAATTTTATTATCTACAATACTAAATATATGAACATCTTTTTCAGGAACATTATAAATAACTGGTTTTCCAATCTCTTCAGATATTTTCATTAAATCTTCAATTGTTTTACAATTTACAATATCTGAATCAAAAGATTTTTTTATTGGATTATCTACTTCTACTATCCATTCACCATGTTTTTTCAAAATTTTTTTAACCTGTTTTTGTATTTTATCAAGTTCCTTTTTTTTGTTTCTTGTTCCTAAAAAAACAACTATAACAATTACAGTAAAAATTAACGAATATATGCCCCATTTGTTTCTCTCATCAATTACATCTTGATGTATTATTTCTTCTGTTTTTGTAATTCCACCAGTTTGAGTTTTTGATAAATTTTCTGAAATATCTATTATGCTGCTACCTAATGTGAGGTTTATAGATGGAGTAAAATATTGCTTAATTGTTTTTCCTTCTACGTTTACATTTAGAATTATATCAAATTTTAAACAAAGAATTGGATTGGTAGTAGTTATACCTATTTCTTGATTAATTTGATTAACAACATTTTCGTAATACTGGTAATCAATTTGAAAGTCCTCTGTAAAATTAAGTGTTGTAGCTTTTGAGGTTATTATTGTTTCAGGTATTAAAGTATATTTTTTTGTCCATTGATTGGTTTGTATTTCTCCATTTAAGCTATACGAACCAGAAATATTAGATATTTTACTTATATAAAAAATGTATGTGAAACTTGCGTTTATATAATCTACTATTTTTCTAAAATATTTACCTTCACCAGGATTTAAATATTCTCTTCCTTCATAGACAGTATTATTTTTTAAATAAACCCTGTAATCGAAATTTCCGTTATGGTTATAGGATAAGGTTTCATAAGTTCTTGTTGTTTTTTCAGGTTTGTTATATGCTGCATAGGTTGTTATAATTGAAAAAAGTAGTATTATTGTAATTACTCCAATTATTGTATATCTGACTAATCTTGGTAAGCGTATCCGTTTTTCTGATATCCTTTTCAGCCTTTGTTTTCCTTCTTCAATTTTTTGTTTATTTCTTCTTATTTTCATTTTATTTTCACCATATATTGTCTGAATGTTGTTATTATAGCTCTAAATAATTTATTTGTATATATCTTTACCCATTTCAATTTTGGTATTGTAAAAATTGCTTTCTCAAATACATTTTTTTAATAATCAGGGTTTGATTCCTAATCTTAATTATTATCTCCTTTTGTTTTTTAAAAAAAGATTTTTTTATATAAAATATTTAGTAAAAATATTAAATTTTTTTTATATTATTTATTTTAGAAGATGTTAAATATTGATATTCCTCCTAAATCGTAACATATAATAATATCTAAAATATCTCCCATTTTTTTGGGTATTGGGATGTACTGTCCATACTGTAAAAAGGATGACAAGGTGGTAAAGCGAGGGACTCGGAAGAATAAGTACGTTGACGAAACAGCAGTACTGGTGCAACAGATGCAAGAAGTATTTTGTGGAGCACGATGGGTTCCAGTTTATGACCTAATCCGAAAGAAATTATTGTCAAAGTATAGTATCTGTATATAGAGGGATTATCTCTCAGTAAAATACGGGACTACATCTGGCAACATGAAGGATTTTACCTGTATGATAGTCGCATTCTGTACTGGGTG
>JBNVCE010000151.1:0-1982 GCA_050410885.1 Thermoplasmatota archaeon
AAAGAAATTGTCGTAGAAATTCCTTCCGAAGATCAAATTCTTGTTGAAGAAGAAATCAAGGATAATCTTATTATAGACGATAAAACTGATTGCGTTGCTATCACCCAGAGGGGTGTGTTGAAGAAGGTTAACAACTGTTTCGCGAATTTACTTGGTTACCAACCAGAAGAACTTGTTAACAAAAACTTGTTTGTTTTTATCGCCCCAGAGGGTATAGAGGAGGTAAAAAAACATTATCTAAATAGATTAAAGGGTACAGTTACTGATTCTTACAAGACTGTGTTTTTGAAAAAAGATAATAATACTATATCGGTGGAGGTTAATACTGATTTGGTAGTTTATAATGGTGAAAACGCAGAAATAATTGTCATAAAAGAAATTGGAAAATAGGTTATAAAAAATGATAAAAAACGTTATGATCTTTATCGTTTCACTATTAATTTTGTTTTCCTCAACATCATCTTTTATATGTTCAGCACAAAATGTACCAATAGAGCCGTACGAAATATGGATTAAAATGGACCAAGAATTCATTAAAGGGAATACTACAAAGAAAATTATAATAACAAACAACAAAGACGAGGATATTAATTTCACATGGTACATCGAGAACCCAGCTCCAGCATCTAAAAGACAAAATAGGACAAATATTACAAACCTGTCATGGTTTGATATAGAACCAAAATGGTGTAACACAGCACCTGGTAAAAAAGCATATTTTTACATCCATCTAAATATACCAGAAACTGAGGAGAACCTAAATCAGAGTTGGGAAGTTTGGGCTACTTTTAGACTCGGGTCAAGCGGTTTGTTTAACTGGGAGCATTCAATAAGGGTTTACATTGATACACCAAAAAAATAAGCGTTATTCAAAATCAGACACAAAATAAAACAGGTAATCAAATAGAAATTAATCAAAACCAAATGCAAAAAGAAATAATCAACCAAATCATCATCATATCTTTAATTGAAATACTGGCTGCTGTTGTAATAGTAGTAACCATATTTTTGTACAAAAAGAAAAAAACATGAAACTATTTCAACAATTTTTTTATTTTATCCCTAAATTCTTCTATGGTGCCTTCATTTGAAACCACTATATCAGCAGATGCTATAGCATCACCTAAACCCCAGCTAAGCTCACGACGATCCCGTTCTTTGATATCATCCAGATTTTTACTGTCATCCTCTCTTTTTCTATTCATCGCTCTCTGAAGCCTAACCTCATCAGATGCGGTTATAGCAACAAGGATAAAATCATTACCAAGTTCTTTTTTAAAAGTCTCGATTTCTTCATTACTTCTAATACCATCAATAATAACTAGATCTTTTTCACCAAGTGATTTTATTTTCTCTATGGTTCTTTTTGCCCAAATGTTTTTACCAAATTTTATACGCATACTGTTTGCAACTTCACTAACATTTTTATCATCAAGTTTTTTACCTTGACGTTTTGTTTCTTCCCAAACAAAATCTCCCATTCTAACAACCATTATTCCCTTATCTTTTGCAATTTTTACAGCTACTGATTTACCAGAAAAAGGCATACCTGTAAATGCGATAATTTTCATTTATTCACCAAAATAGTTTTTTAATTAATATAAATTTAAAACTTATATCATTTAATCATTAAAAACAATTATTAAATAAAAAAATTATTTTTCATATCCAAATTCTTTAAAAGTAAAACTCCATCCGTCATAAATTTTTTTCCTAGTTTCTTCAGATAAATAATAATTTGATAATTTGATATTTTTTTGAGTAGCTAAATAATCTTCAAAGTTTTTTTTATATTTATCAAAATCATTTAAACTTAAACTATCATAAATTTTTTTTTACTTCTTTTAAAGATTCTTTTATAAAATCCTCATACTTTATTTCAACAAGATTTCCAGTAGGAATCAGTTCACGCTCTTTAATATACTTACGGCTACATCCCGAAATGAGTCGAAGAATCATCTCTTGAACAATATTTTACTTTG
>JBNVCE010000152.1:0-1982 GCA_050410885.1 Thermoplasmatota archaeon
CTTGTTGATTTAGGAGTAGATCATATTACTGTTAGTTTGTGGGCTGGTGATGCAGAAACATATGTAAAAACACATCCAAACCAAAAAAAAGAAACATTTGAAAGAATAAAAGAAAATCTTAAATTACTTTATAATTTGAAAAAACAAAGCGGACTGCCTAAAGTCAAAATTTACAATGTCATTTCAAAATTAAATTATAATAAAATAAAAGAAATGATTGATTTCGCTCTAGAAACTAATGCGGAATTCATAGAATTTCAAGTAATTGACACAATACCTAAAAAAACCGATTTCTTAGCACTTTCAAAAAAAGATGCGACAAGAGTATATAAAAAGATAAACCAATTGTTGATGTCAAAAAAAAGTTATGTCTACAATCCCAACATTGATATGCGACGGAATTATTATAAGGGAGGGAAGATAGAAAGTGAAGAAATTGAATTTCCTAAAAGATTTATAAAACTTCCAAAAGGATTTTTACTCAAGGTTTGGAAGGGGAAAAATAATGAGGAGAAATTTTTGCGTTATGTCTTAAAATGTCCTGAAAATCACAAAACTTATCCACAATCGGAAAACAATCCTGTCATTTGTGAGGATAAAAACCAAATAATTTTCAAGTTCAAGGACGAATTATGTAGAGAGTGCAACCTAAAAAGTAAATGCCCTGTTGATGAAGATGGTTCGTTAAGATTAAATTATTTAAGCGTTCTTGGTTTTGGATCTTTTTACAGAAGACTTTCAAGAATAATTTCCAATAACAAAAACAATAGATATGACTCAAAGATCGTTGATTCTATGCCTTGCTATATTGGATGGACCTTTTCTAGAATATTAGCAGATGGAAATTTGATACCTTGCTGCAAAGCTCATAGATTCCCTTTAGGAAATCTCTACGAAAAAAGATTCAAGGAGTTATGGTTTTCAGATAAATACAATCAATTCAGGATAAAAGCAAAAACATCAAAAAAATCAGAACCATATTTCAAAGAAATAAATTGTTACGAAAGGTGTGATAATCTTGGAATGAATTTAATTACCAAGAAGAAACTTGAGGAAACGCGAATGATCACTCTTTACATTCCAACAAAAAATTCTAATACGTATTTAATAAAAAATTTGGATGGAATAAACGCACTTAAACTTAAAGAATTTATAAATGAGATACTAATAGTAGACGGTTCTGAAAAATGTTATTACGATCAATTAAAAAAAATAAGAGATTTAGTTAGGAAAACAATTAAAAAAGATTTAAGAATAATAAGACAGAAAAATCCTGGTTTAGCAAAAGCAAGAAATATTGCAGTTAAAAATTCACATTCCAATTTGATAGCTGCCTTAGATGCTGATTGTGTGCCTAGTAAAAACTGGCTTGCTCAATTGATGAAAACAATGGAAGAAGAGAATGCTGATGGCGTTTGTGGTAGAGTTGTTGAGCTTCAAGAACAAAAAAAGAGCTTGTCAGACAGTTGGAGAGCTGCCCACTTAAAACAGGATTTTGGAAATAAAAAATTAATAAACCCTCCTTATTTGATAGGAGCAAACACCCTGTTTAAAAAAGAAGTTTTAGAAAATGTTGGTTTTATGATGAAAGATACAAATCAAACTATGAGGATGTGGATATTTCTAAAAGATTAATGCAAAAAGGTTATAAATTGGTTTATGAGCCAAGAGCTATTGTTTATCACATAAAAAAAGATACTGTGTGGAGTGTTTTAAAAACTAATTGGGCTTGGGGTTTTTATGGTAATGAACCAGAAAACCTGAAAAAACTTATAAAAAGATTTTTATTTAATTTTTACATCAGTTTAAAATATTTTATTAACGATTTGAAGGATTTTGAATTTGGTTTTGCGATGATTGATTTTTTAATAATGCCTGTTAATTTTTATTTTGATTTTAGATGGGTGTTTAAAAGGGTGTTTAAAAAAATCCTTAAAAAAAAGGTAAAATGAAAATTTTTAAGGGTCTAAAATGGATTTTTT
>JBNVCE010000015.1:0-705 GCA_050410885.1 Thermoplasmatota archaeon
CGACGTGATTCATTAAAAAAACAGGGAAATGCACAGTTTTATGTTCTTTGCCACCGAGATTAATATCAACTGGATACCAATAATCAAAATCATTTTTTATCTCAGCCCATACCTTATTTTTCGGCTCACCTTTACCTAAAAATATATAATCAAAAAACTCTTGTGTCATTTCATCTGGTTTTATTTTTTCTTCATTAACATATTTTGATACAATATAATATGCTGGGTACAAAGTAGAATCGGAGATAGGTTCAATAATCCAACCTTTTTTAAAGGGAAACTCTGTTCCTAACCATGATCCTTTTCTTATACAAGCACGATCATCAAACCAATCCAGAACTCTAGGCATTTCATCCTTGTATTCTTTTGGATAAATATTCATTAAATTAACATGATTTTTTGACTCTTCTGTTAAATTTTTATCACTATATTTTATGAACCATTGATCAGGTATTTTTTTTATTACTACTTTTTCACCACATCTACAAATAACTTCTTCAGAAAATTCACGCATAACAACAGCATAATTTTTAGAAATTAGCTCGTTTTTAACCTCGTCTTTTATATCTGAAATTTTTATTCCAGCATAAACACCACATCTTTCATTTAAATAACCGGTGTGAAACTCTTTTTTATAAACAATCTCAGTAGCAATATCTAGTTTTTCTTTTTCATTTTGACTTTTTATTCCAAGTTCGTCACATA
>JBNVCE010000015.1:715-8770 GCA_050410885.1 Thermoplasmatota archaeon
ATATTTCTTTTGCTGGATTTGTACCAAAACCTTGAACGTCTATGATTGTTATAGGATCAATATTTTCACCAGATTCAATAAGAGCTATCCAATCATATGGAGCATGAGCAGGAACAGACATTACAATTCCTGTTGCAACATTTGGATCAGCAAAAGATCCAGGTAAAATAGGTATCTTTCTTTCAACCAATGGTATTTCACAAGTTTTTCCAATAAGATTTTTTCCAAGAATTTTTTCGTTGAGTAATTTCACATTTTCAATTTGATAAGAAATCTTATTTACACATTCTTTTGAACAAATCCAAATTTCATCATCTATCTTAACTTTTTCATATTCAACATCTGGATTTATCCACATATTTGTTACACCAAAAATGGTCTCAGGTCTAAGGGTTGCAGCAGGTAGAATTGCTCCATCATCCATCTTGAATTTTATGGTTGTAAACTCAAGGATTTCTGCTGAACCTCCTTTTAAAATATCTGTTTCAGATTTATCTACTGCAACAGGACCACAATTAGGACAAAATGGAGCAAAATGGGGTTTTTGTATAAGAAAATTTTTTTCTTTTAATTTATAAAACTGCCATTGTATGAATTTATTATATCCTTTACTAATTGTACTCATGAGTCTTGAATAATCTATTAAAAAACCAAATCTTTTCCAATAATCCTCAACATAAACTTTACTAAAATAATTAACAACCTCGTAAGAATTTTTTAGTTTTTCTATCTCCTTCTCTGTTAAACCGTTTTCTTTAAGTGATTTTATTGTTAAAGGATCTTTTCTTTCAACTTTTTTAGCAAATCCTATTGATGGTATACCTGAGGCATGAAAACCAGCAGGAAAAAGTACGTCAAATCCTTTCATTTTTTTGTATCTAGAGATAATATCACAGTATGTAAATCCCCTCATATGCCCTACATGTAAATAACCAGAAACACCAGGGTAAGCAAAATGGATAAAAAATTTTTTATTACGTTCTTTTTTTGATTCAAAAACTTTGTTTTCAAACCATTTTTTCTGCCATTTTTTTTCTACATCAATATAATTGTAAGTTTTTTGGCCCATAATTGTCTTTTTTGAAATGAAGAAAGCTTTATTAAATGTTTTTTAAATCATTATCATTAAATAGTATATTATTAAAAAATTTTTTTTAATTATGTTCTACTTATTTGTAACTATCCTGATTGGTATATAAGCCAATAATATTGCAATATATATCCAGACTAACAAACCTGGTAACCATGGTGCAGTGTTAAAAACATTTAGATTTACACCACCAACAAAAAGAAGGGCAATAAAAACACCCATTAAAGCTTCCCCAGCAACAAGTCCTGCTGTAAGTAATAAACCCGTTCTAATTACCTTTTCCTTGGGTTTAATTGCTGTTTGTTTTATTGCTAATTCCCACGTTGAGATTTCTTCTTCTTTTTCTAATGGATATTTTTTTTTCAGCATTTTATCTGTAAAATATCTAATTACACCACCAGTGAATATTGGTATAGACAAGGTAAATGGTAAATATATTCCAATAGCAACAGGAAGTACTGGTAGATTTATTAGAATTAATACTATTGCAAGTACCATTCCCACAATAATGTAAGGCCATAACATTTCTCCTCCTAAAACTCCTTTTACAATCCCCTTCATTAAAAATGCTTGTGGGGCTGAAAGTTTTGCACTACCAATTTCATATGCTTGATGTAAAATACCAATAACTGGACCTACAACAAGTGATACTGCTATTACTCCAAAGGTCATTGAAATTTGTAATTTTTTTGGGGTAGCACCTAGCATCTGACCGCAAGCCATAGATTGTAGAAGATCACCTGATATTGATCCACCAATACATATAACCGCTGAAATGAAAATTGCTATTGCCATTGCTTCTGGACTGGTTACTCCTAAAATTAACATTAAAACACTTACTATTAGTAATACTGTAACTGTTACACCTGAGATAGGACAGTTTGATGAACCAACAAGACCTGTTAAATATCCTGCAAGAGCACTTGCTAAAAAAGCAAACAATACTGTAACAATAGCCATAAATAATGAGAATTCAATCATGTTTGAAAGCCAAATATAAACAATAAAAATAGGGATTGTTATTAAAATAATAAGAATAAAAACAAGTTTATAACTAAGATCCTGATCAGTTCTTTTTGTTGTTTTGATTTGTCCACCCTTTATACCAGTTACTGCTTCTTTAATACTTTCAGCAAGATTGTTTCTAATTTTCCAGATTGCCCAAAGTCCTCCTACAAGCATTGCTCCAACACCAATGTATCTAATCTGTTCACCCCAAATAATAAAAAAACCATCCATGGGATTTAATGCGTTTACTGGCATGCCACTAGTAAGCATCACAAGAGGAGTTATAATCACCCATCCAATTAAACCCCCAACCATTACATAAGATGAAATTTCTGGTCCTATTATCCATCCAACACCTAGTAAAGCAGGGGAAGTTGTTAAACCACCATATAACCATCCCTCCCTTACTTTTCCAAAAATATTGTATTTACCTACACTGATAATATTTTCAATATTTCCACTGAAAATATTTAAAGCTGACTCACCAAATTTATAAAAAGCAGCAATAAAAGCTCCTACAACTAACCATATGCTTCTTACTCCACTTTCTTTTTTTCTTTTAACAGCTGTTTCTCCACCAACAGTTGTTGTTAAAACTGCAGCAACAGCTACTCCCTCAGGAAATGGTAGATCTGTTTTAACTACTAAAGCACGGCGTAAAGGAACCATCCAAAGAACTCCTAGTAAACCACCAAGTAATGAAATTAGCGTTGTTTCAAGATAATGAATCTCGTTCCATACTCCTAATAAAATAAGTGCAGGTATTGTAAAAATTACTCCTGCTGCTACGCATTCACCTGCTGAAGCACCCATTGTGGCTAAATTTATTTCAAGGATTGTTCCTTTAAAAGGTCTTAAAATAGTTAAAGCAACAACAGCACCAGGGATAATTGCAGAAACTGTCATACCAGCATATAAACCTAGATAAGCATTTGCTGCACCTAAAATAACTGCTAATAAAACACCAACCAAAATTGCTTTTATTGTTAACTCCGGTATAGATTTATCTGCTGAAACATATGATTTAAAGTTTTCTCGATTATTCATTCAATTATATTATATAAATCCATATGTATTAAAAGATTGTTATTTTGAAAAAAAATAATCTATAAAAGTTTTAATAGTTGTAATTTATTTATGTAATCAATATAAAATAAGTTGGGATGTATAAATGAACGATTATTCTTTTTTAAATAGTGAAGAACTTAAAGAAAAAACTGAAAAAATAAAAAAATTAGAACAAAAATTGAATGAAACTGAAAAAAAACTAAATGAACTTAACAAAAATTTAGAGCAAAAAGTAATTGATATAACGGTTGAAGTTAACAAACTTATTAATCAAAAATCAATGTTTATTAATAATCTAAGTCATGATCTTGCTACTCCTTTAACACCTCTCATGACTCTTTTACCAATAATAAAAGAAGAAGTAAAAAATCCAGAAATAAAAGAAATGGTCGAAATTTGTATAAGAAATGTTGAATACATAAAACGAGTAGTTAATAACACAAGGGAATTAGGCGAAATAATATCTACAAATTTATTTTTAAAAAAAGAAAGTTTATTTGATATTGTGAATGAGATACACAAAAAATACGAAGCTGTGTTTAAAAGTTGTAACATAAAAGTGTTTAATAATATTGATAATAATGTTTATGTAAAAACTGAGAAAAAAAAATTAATACAGGTTTTCGATCATATTATTTCAAATGCTGTAAATAGTATGATAAATAAAGGTGGAACATTAACATTTGAATCTAAACATGTTATGATAAAATCAGAACCCTTTGTTCAAATTTCTGTAAAAGACACTGGAATCGGGCTCATGAAAGAACAGGTTAATCGTATATTTGACGATTTCTATAAAACAGATGAATCTAGACATAAACTGGATTCAACAGGGTTGGGTTTGACAATATGTAAAAGCATTATTGAAAAACATAATGGAAAAATATGGGCAGATAGTCATGGAATCGGAACCGGTACAACTATTTTTTTCACAATTCCATCATCTGAAATAGTTTTTGATAGAACTTTTTTATGAAAAAATAAAAGTTTTTTAGATAGAATTTTAAAAAAATATATTCAAATCAATATTCACCTGCATAAAAGATTATTTATATTACTTTATTATTCTGCATTTTTGGGAGAGGCAAAAATTATGCTAGAATATGATGAAATAATCCCTAATAAAAAAAATTTTGGAAAAATAGAATTAGTGGATAAAGAAATTTATTATATAGCATTTAACACTAGAGACAACTAAAAAATAATAGCATTAAAAATTTCTTTAATCCAATTAAATACATTAAAATAATCAAGTACTGCAACAACGATAAATATCGAAATTAATATCAACAATAACTTAATTGCGAATTTAATAAATCTCCATGCAACAATAATAATTAAAATAATAACCAAAAAAATTAACCATAAAGGAAAATCAAAACCAAATAAAACCAAATCAATCATATTAATTATAATTGTTTTTCGATGATATAATAATTTTGATTAATTTAAATAACTTTCAATAAACTCCAAAATATACTAAAAGCCCTAATTATATTCTGTCTTTTGTGTACATTAACGAAGAATATATAAAATTTAATACCATTGAACATAGAGAATACCAACTAAATATTGCAAATTCTGCTAGTAAAAAAAATACACTTGTTGTTTTACCCACAGGTCTTGGTAAAACAGTAATAGCCTTAATTTTAATAGCAAGACAATTAAAAAAAGATTACAATAAAATTTTATTTTTAGCTCCCACAAAACCACTTGTTATTCAACACGCTCAATTTATTAAACAATTTATTACAATAGATGAGGAACTTATTGCTGCTTTTACTGGAGAATTACCACTAGAAAAACGATGTAAAATGTGGGAAAAAAGCAGAATCATTGTTTCTACTCCACAGGTTATAGAAAATGATATTTTATCTAAAAGAATTAATCTTAATGATGTTTCTTTTATTATTTTTGATGAATGTCATCATGCAGTTGGAGATTATTCTTATGTTTTTATATCGGAAATGTTTCAAAAACAAAGAAAAGATAGACTTGTTTTAGGTATGACCGCCTCTCCCGGTAATGATGTTAAAAAGATTTTAGAAATATGTAAAAATCTTGATATTAATAATATAGAAATAAGGACTAAATTTGATCCAGATGTTAAACCTTATGTTCATTATTTAGAGATAATTTGGAAAGAAATAGATTTACCAAGAGATTTTTCTTATACCATTCAATTACTTAGAAAAGCATTAACTAAAAGATTAGAAGTTTTAAAAAACCTAGGTTTTATTGATTCATCCTCTGTTAATTCTATTACACGTAAACAACTTTTAGATGCACAGAAAAAAATTCAGGAAGAAATTAGAAATAATATCAAACCTTCAAAAATATTATTCAAAGCGGCTTCAATACAAAGTGAAGCAATTAAAATACATTATGCATTAGAATTATTACAAACACAAGGTGTAAATGCATTTAAGAATTATTTTCAAAGAATTGGGCATGAAGCTGTTTCAAAAGGTGCTAGTAAATCATCAAAAGCTATTATTTCTGATAAGGATATAATAGAAGCAATTACATATATTAAATCCTTAAACATTGAACATCCTAAAATTCAAGAAATAGCTAAAATTATTGAACAACAGCTGAATTTAAAACCTGATTCAAAAATTATTGTTTTTACACATTATCGTGATACATCTTCTTATATTTTGCAGATTTTACAGAATGTAAAAAATGCAAAACCAGTTAGATTTATTGGCCAAGCTGTAAAAGATAAAGATAAAGGTTTAACTCAAAAAGAACAAGCAAAAATAATTCAAAATTTCAAAGATGGTGAATACAACATTCTAGTAGCTACTTCTGTTGCTGAAGAAGGTTTAGATATTCCTTCTACTGATTTAGTAGTTTTTTATGAACCAATTCCTTCTGAAATAAGAGCTATTCAAAGAAGGGGTAGAACTGGTCGTAAAACAGCAGGTAAAGTTATAATATTAATAACAAAAGGAACACCAGATGAAGCTTATTATTGGACCTCTAAAAGAAAAGAAAAACAAATGAGATATGAACTAGAATTAATACGTTCAAAACTTTGTAAAAAAATTGAGGATGCACAAACACTTTATGAGAAAATTGCTAAAAAACCTGATTTAAATCAAATGACTTTAAAAGATTATGATAATAATAAAAATGAAAAAAAAATTAAAATAATTGTTGATCACAGGGAGTATCGTTCTAGTGTTGTTAAAAATTTATCTTTAAAAAATATTAATATAGAATCACAACAATTAGACATTGGAGATTATGTTTTATCTTCAAGAATAGGTGTTGAAAGAAAGGATGTTGATGATTTTTTAGAATCCCTAATTGATGGTAAATTATTCAAACAAATTGCACATTTACGAGATACTTATTCCCGTCCCTTGTTTATTTTAGAAGGTGAAAATCTTCTAACGAAACGTAATATTAATCATAATGCTATTTTTGGAAGTTTAGCTTCAATAACGGTTGATTATGGTATTCCTATTTTAACTACTAAAAATAGTCTTGAAACTGCTGATTTACTAAGTATTATTGCAAAAAGAGAACAGATGAATGGAAAAAAAGATATTGTTATGCGTGGTGAAAAACCACAGATGTCCCTAAAACAAAGACAGCAATTTATTGTTGAAGGTTTACCAAATGTTTCTGCTGTACTAGCAAAAAGGCTTCTTCATCATTTTGGTAGCATTAAAGATATTGTTAACGCATCAGAAGAGGAATTAATGGAAATCCGGGGGATAGGTAAAAATATAGCTTCTGATATCATAAAGCTTATAAATAGTAATTATTTAGAAGATTGAATAATACCAAATATTTTTATTTATATCAAATATACTGTGCTGAAATTAAAAATGGTGATAACTATGTCGATCTCGGATAAAATTGCACAAGTTTGTGAAGGATTAATAATGCTTCATGAAGATAATTCAATTCCCAGAAATATTAGAAGAGGTGCAGAAGAAGTTAAAAACGCTTTATTAAATGAATCAGACCCCCTAGATGTCAGGGTTGCTACTGCAACTTCGAAACTTGATGAGTTAGCAAATGATCCAAATATCCCACTTCATGGTAGAACTCTTATTTGGAATATTATAAGTCGACTAGAAGAAATAGCATAAATTTTACTTAACAATTTAAACCTAAATTATTTAAATTTGAATATATAAAAAATATGGTTGGGAGGATAGATGTTTAAAATCAGAATAGGACAGGCTGGTATTCCATTATCCTGTAAAGGTCGTACAAATAAAGATGGGCTAATTTATACTAAACAAGTACTTGGTTTAAATGCTATGGAAGTTCAATTTGTTCGTGGTTTATATGTAATGGAGGATGAAGAAGCACAGTTTATGAAGGATTATTCTAAAGAAAATGATATAGAACTTCACGTTCATGCACCTTATTATATTAACTTGGTTGATAATACAGATGAAGTAAACCTCAGTTTTGAAAAAATATTATTTTCTGCTAAATTAGCAGATAAAATGGGCGCTAAAACTGTTGTTATTCACCCTGGTTATTATGATGGTTTATCTGAAAAAAAAGCTTTAAAAAAAATTATTAAAAATATCAGTAAAATACAAATGATGTTTAAAAAACAAAAAATTCAAGCCCAATTAGGTGTAGAAACAATGGGTAAACAAAAAGTTTTTGGAAGTTTAGATGAAGTTATTGAGGTTTGTAAAAAGGTAAAAGGTGTGGTACCTGCCATTGGTTTAGGACATATTCATGCAAGGACTAATGGAGGGCTTAAAAAAGAGGAAGATTTTGAAAATCTTTTTAATAAACTAAAACCACTTAAGTTAAAAAATTATTTAATACATGTAACAGGTGTTCTTTATGAAAATGGTAACGAATATTATCACATTCCATTAAAAAAAGGTGATATGCCTCTTGCC
>JBNVCE010000015.1:8780-11550 GCA_050410885.1 Thermoplasmatota archaeon
TGTAATATTAAATAATAAATATAATGTTACGCTTATATCTGAATCGCCTTTACTTGAGCATGATGCTGTATATATTAGACTCCAAGTTGAAAAAGCTATTATGAAAAGAACTGGAAAAGAAGTTGCAGATTATAGGGATTTATCTGAGATTAAATGATGGAAAAAAAAGTTTTCAATCAATCGATAAATTATATTCAAAAAAAAATCAAAGAAATTTTAGATAAGGTTTCTCTGGATGATATCAAAAAAGTTGAAAAACTATTTTTTAAATCAAAACGTATATTTGTTTATGGAGCTGGTAGATCAGGTTTAGTGGCAAAAGCATTTGCAATAAGACTTATACATCTTGGTTTTCAAGCATTTGTAATTGGTGAAACAATCACAGCTCCTGTAAAAAAAGGTGATCTAGTTATTATAGTTTCAGGTTCTGGCGAAACAATCCCTGCTGTTATGACTGCTGAGATTGCTCATAAAATTGGTGCATATGTTGTTTCTATAACTGGGAAAAAAGATTCAGAAATAGCTAAATTTGCCAATGTTTCCATATTTATTGCATCTTCTTGTGATGAAGAAGAAAGAAAAAAATATGCTCCTCTTGGTACACTTTTTGAAGCAAGTGTATGGATTTTATTTGATGGTCTTGTTGCTGAATTACTTTGGAGTAAAAAAGAAACTGAGGATACCATGCGTAGTAGGCATGCAACACTTGAACATTAAAAATTTTTGTATCTTTTTTTCATTATTATCAATAAGATACTAAAAGTTATTCCAAAAAAATTAGCAACAATTACAGCAATAGCATTTAAAATTATACCATAAATTAACCATAACGTCATTCCAAGAGCTAAAATTCCAGGCATATAATATGAAACATCATTTAGTTTTTTGGTTTTATATCCTTTATATATCTGTGGTAAATAACCTATGGATGTAATTGCTCCAGCAATAAGTCCAAGGATTTCAAGAGTTGTTGAATCCATAAAGTTTAATATTCATAAATAGAATTCTATTAAATCTTTCCAAAAATACAAGAATAAGTTTTTCTATAAAAAAATGCTTATGCTGGTTGTAATCTGGGTCCGTGGGGTAGCTTGGCCATCCTTCCAGCTTGGGGTGCTGGTAACCTGAGTTCAAATCTCAGCGGACCCATTTTATTAATTTTAAAAAAGATATAAAAACTCTAAATTTATTTAAAATAAAACAACATTAATAAACATCATCAAATGAAAAATTACTGTTGAAAAATTCCAGTTATCCATTGTATAATTTTAACTCTACAATTACATTTTTTTTTTTAGAAAAAATTTATCAATCTAAATTAACATTATAATACAAAAAAATATTTAACTAAGTTGTACATACTGTTAAATGGTGATGAGGATGCAAAAAACCCTCCTTGATTTTCTAGATGAAAACAATGATTCAAATCAAATTCCAAAATTTAAAATAAAATAATCTTATTTATTAGATAGATTATAAAATCGTCTAAAGTTTTGATTTTCTATTTTTTATAAATTTCCATGTTGAAATTATGAATAAAAATGCAAAAAATGTTAAACAAAAAATACTTAAATATAGTAAATTCTGATCATAAACAACCGCTATCATTTCTGGTACTGCTGGGTAAAAATTAAAAGATCTCCCAAGTGTTTTATTATCTTCTACATTATTTATTGTATTATTAATTGTATCATTATTGGTACCTATATCGTTTAATAAATTGTTAAACTCATCATCCGAATTATTTGTTGATTCGTTTAAAAAATAAGTAACACTTGAAAGAATATATTGATTGTTTTCAATAATTTGATTATCAGGTGTAATCCATTGTATTTCTTCTTCGTTATAAACCTCTCCAAAAATGTTTCTTGTTGGAGCTTTAATTTGTAATTCTTTTGTAATATTTGCTACTGTTTTTTCTTTTGCATCAACCTCACCAATATATTGATAATCATAATCTCTGGAAATCAAAAAGATACCTTCATCTTCTGCTTTATAAATAAATACAGTGTCTTGATAAGTTTCAGCCATGCCTAAAATAATTGGTTGAGCAAAATTCGCAAGAAGCATAACTCCAATAAGTAACGAAATAAATGTGATACTAAACATTACAACTATTTTCGTATTTTCTGGATGCAGTAGACCTTCTCCTTTCCATGTTAGTTTATAATAGACCCATTTGTGCCCTTCTCTTTCATTTTTTTTTACTAAGCCTGCTTCATAAAGTTTTTTTAAATGTTCATGTAATGTTGCTTTATTTAAATTTGTAGCTTTACAGATATCATTAAGACTTAATTTTTTGCCATCTAAAGCTTTTAAAATATTTAATCTAGTATCTGAGGCAAGAGCTTTAAACGTATTCATATCAATTGTAATTTTTGTCATATAATATTTTATTAATTACTATTGAATATTTAAATACTATTGGTTTTCATTTGGAATTTACCAAACAATTTTATTCCAATAAGATAGAATATATAATTTTTTCATATAATTATATTATTTTTTTATGTATGCATTGGATTTTGAAAGTAAAACTATAAATTATATTCATGTATTACCAAAATTTATGAAAAAACAGGATTTAATCAGACTTTTAAAACAATGTGAAGCAATACAATTTGGACATTTTGTATTAAGATCTGGTGCTACCAGTAATTATTATATTAATATTAAAAAAGCAAGTACAAATCCTTTAATATTAAAAAAAATAGCAGAGGCAATGTCAGAATATACTGCAGGTTATGAAATTTTAGCTGGTATGGAACTT
>JBNVCE010000015.1:11560-22481 GCA_050410885.1 Thermoplasmatota archaeon
TGTTTCTAAAGAAAGAGCAACAACTAATGGAACAGCTCCAAGTTCCATTAGTTGTTGCTCTTTCTTTAGAAACACAAATTCCTTATGTCATTGTTAGAAAAGAAAAAAAAGAGCATGGAACAGGTAAACAAATAGAAGGAGATGATGTAAAAGGTAAAAAAGTTTTAATTATAGAAGATGTAACAACTAGTGGTGGTTCAGTTATAAAAACTATACAAGTTATTCGTGAAAGCCAAGGAATTGTTGACAAAGTTTTAACAGTTGTTGATCGTGAAAGTGGTGCTGAAGAAAAGATAAAGAGTCTAAATGTTAATTTTATTCCACTTATATCGGTTAGTGAAATTTTAAAAAACAGCTTAGATTAAATATTAGTTTTGTATTTTCTAATTTTCCTGGGGGGAGATTAAAAAAATGAAAGTATTGGTTATTGGAGGAGGAGCAAGGGAACATGCTATTTGTGATGCTGTTTTTCGATCAGAAGGTATTGAACTTTTTTCTGTTATGAATAATTTAAATCCTGGTATACAAAGATTATCAAAACATTTTTTACTTGAAAAAGAAACTAATGTTGAGAAAATTGTTGATTATGCATTAAAAAAACAAATAGATTTAGCAATTATTGGACCAGAAGCTCCTCTTGAAGTTGGAATAGTTAATGAATTAAATAAAAATAAAATCAAAACTTGTTCACCAACAAAAGAAGCAGCTAGAATTGAAACAGATAAACAATGGATGAGAAATTTACTTAAAAAATATAAAATCCCTGGTCAACTGAAATATGAAACTTTTACTGATTTAAAAAAGGCTAAAAAATTTATTGAAGATTTGAATAATGAAGTTGCATTAAAACCAATTGGTCTAACAGGTGGTAAAGGTGTTAAGGTTTTTGGTGATCATTTTACTAATACAGCTGAAGCGATGGAATATGTAAAAGAAGTTATTGAAAAAAAAATTGGCGGAAAACCAAAAATTTTAATTGAAGAAAAAGCAATTGGTGAAGAGTTTACTTTACAAGCTTTTTCAGACGGAAACACTGTTTTACCATTACATGCTGTTCAAGATCATAAAAGACTTCTTCCAGATGATAAAGGTGTTAATACTGGTGGAATGGGATCTTATTCTTGTGTAGATGGACTTTTACCTTTTTTAACAAAAAGTGATTATGAAGAAGGAGCAGCAATTTTACAAAAAATTATAGAAGCATTAAACAAAGAAGGTTGTAAATATATTGGTCCGATTTACGGGCAGTTTATGTTAACAGCAGATGGACCAAAGATAATAGAGATTAATGCACGTTTTGGTGATCCTGAAGCAATGAATGTTCTACCAATACTTGAATCAGATTTTGTAGAAATATGTAATTCCATGGTTGAGGGCAATCTTAGTAATAAAAAACTAAAAATAAAAAAGAAATCCACTGTTTGTAAGTATGTTGTACCAGAAGGATATGGAATAAAAAGTATGGTTGGTGAAAAAATATTTATTGATGAAAAAAGTATCGAGGCAACAGGTTCAAAACTTTTTTATGCCTCTGTTAATAAGGAAAATGATTATGTTAAAACTACTTCATCTAGAGCCCTTGCTGTTGTTGGTATATCTGATACTTTAGCTAATGCTGAAAAAATGTGTGAAAAAGCATTAGCATTTGTAAAAGGTGATCATATTTTTATAAGACATGATATAGGTACAACAGAGCTTATTCAAAAACGTGTTAAACACATGGAATATCTACGTGGGATATAGAATTATGAAGGAGGAGATTTTTGTTTATTTTATTGGTACAGCTGGTTCTGGAAAATCCACTTTAACATATAATTTTCAACAATGGATGAATTTAAGAAAATTAGATGCTATTACTGTTAATTTAGATCCTGGTGCTGAAAACCTTCCTTATGAACCAGATGTTGATATCAGAGACTGGATATCATTGGAAGAAGTTATGGATTCTTATGGTTTAGGGCCAAATGGTGCTCAAATAGTATGTGCTGACATGCTTGCCTTTAATATATCTGATTTAAAAGAAAGTATTGAATTGTTTAAAACTGATTATATTCTAATGGATACCCCTGGTCAACTTGAGCTTTTTGCATTCAGAGAAGCAGGTAAGTATATTATAAAATTTTTAAATCCAAAAAAATCTATTATTGCTTATATTATTGATCCAGCATTAGCAAAAACAGCTTCTGGTTTTGCTTCACAATTACTTTTATCTATTAATACAAACTTTAGAATAGGTCTTCCTCAGATAAATGTTCTAAGTAAAACAGATATATTATTAGATGATGAATTAAAACACATCCAGAAATGGTCTGAAGATCCAGATGAACTATATAATGCTGTTACTAATGAAAAAGCTTCTATTTATAGAGAAATAAATGAAAAAATAATAGATTTAATAAGAGAATTTAAAACCCATAGTAAACTTTTTCCAACAGGAAAAGAAAATTTTTTTGGTATTGATGATATATATACTCAGATACAATTACAATTTGCAGGCGGAGAAGATTTAATGAGTGATTAGTCTCATATTTTTTTATTTATAACTATTATTTCTTTTTCAATAGTTTCGAATTTATCATATTTTGTAAAAATTCTGATTTTACAATTTAATGATTCTTTATCATTTATATAAATTATAGGTGCTTTAAAAATTACACTAGAACCATATCTAATTCTAGTTAAATGAAAATGAATGGTAAATAAAATCAATGCTTTTACTGGTTCACCGTTTTTATTCTTAATTTTAACCATGAACCATTGGGATTCATTTATTATGGAAGGTGCTTCTATGTACAATGTATCTTTTTTTAAAACATTTAAAACATCTATTCTACCACTTCCTTGAATATTTTGATTATATCCTAAATTTTTAGCTTTTTCCTTTAAAACTTGTTTTACTTGTTCAGGGGTAAAATCTGATCTTGCTTGTAAAATCAAAGCAGCTGCTCCTGCTACATGTGGAGCAGACATTGAGGTCCCACTTTTTGCAATATAACCACCGCCTTTTTTTGTACTAATTATATTAACACCTGGTGCAACTATATCAGGTTTTACTAAATAATTACCATCCCATTCAACTGGTCCACAGGAACTAAAAGAAGCAATAACATCGTTTTTATCTGTTGCTCCTACACAGATTGATAGCCTAGCACATCCTGGTGATGTTATAGTGTTAAAATCAGATCCATTGTTCCCAGCAGCAACAACTACCACTATACCTTCTTTAACAACATTATCAACAATTTCACAAAACTGATCATCAGGTCTACCTGGAGTATTTGTCCCAAAACTTAAAGAAATAATATCTGCATGATCGCTGTAGTCTCCATCACCATTTGGATCAAGTGCTTTTTCCATACCAGATAAATAAGTTTCAAAATTTCCATTACCATTTTCATCTAATATTTTAATTGCATAATATTTTGCATCTGGAGCAACACCAACATATTTAAAATTTGAAGAATAACCTTTTCCACAAATTATTCCAGCACAATGTGTACCATGCCCATTATCATCCATAGGATCTGTATCATTATTTATAAAATCATAACTTCCTGCTTCTATGTAATTATCTTTTAAATCAGGATGGTTATAGTCAACCCCTGTATCAAGAATAGCAATATTTACACCTTTTCCAGTAATATTAACATTATTTGAATCCTTCATTTTCCATAACTCATCTGCATTAATCAAAGGTACAGATACATCTAAGGTTGCTGATATTTTATAATTTGGAATAATATTTTTTACATATGGTAAATCTTTAATTTTTTGAATAAATTCATCAGGTATGTTTTTTATAGAAACACCATTAAATACATTTATAAATTCTTTTAAAAATATTTCATTTGATAAATTCTTTTTTTCTAATATTTTTATGATTTCTTTTTTTGCATTATTATGTATTGATAATAATTGTTTTTTATGATTTTTAATGTTTTGAATTAAAACCATGTTTTCTATTTTTTCAGTTAAACATAATAAATCATTTTTAATTTTGATTTTTAATTTATTTTTGAATTCTAAAACTGACTCATTAATAAACTGGATTATGTAACCTTCAAATTTTTTTTTATTAAAATCATTGTTATTATTTTTTATTATAATCGCATAAGAGTAATTGTTATATGTAATTGATAAAATAGAAAAAATAATAATTATTAGACAAATATATTTATTTACTTTCATTAATAATAATTTTTAAATATAATATATATTAATTTTATTTATCAAATCTTTCCATTTTTTCTTCTTTTGATAATAAAACAACTCTAGAATCTGGCTTTTCCATAACAAGTTTATAACCCAAATAATCCTGCAAAGTAATACCAAAATCATATATATCTTTGTGAGAAGGCATATTTGAAAGATTCATTCTCTTCCTTGAATATCCAACAAAAACATATCCTTTTGGTTCTATGAACATAGGATCTGCTTTTTCATCAAGTTTAGAGTATTCTTTTATATATTTTTTATCCATATTCCAACCTTTTACTAACGTATGACGGATGACAGTTCTTGTATTAAGAGAAGGAATTAACTCCAATGTCTGAATTATTTTTTCCCATAAATTAGGAATCATAGGTGAACATATTTTTTTATAAATCTCTTTATTAGGTGCAACAATGGAAATGTACAATTGATCTGGAAGTGGATTTAGTTTTTCCAATGCTTCAGGGTTTGTACCATTTGTTACTAAAAAAGTTGTTATTTTTCTTTTTTTACATTCTTCAAAAAATTCACCAAGCCTTGGATATAAAGTAGGTTCACCAGAAAGTGAACAAGCAATCATATTCGGTTTATTTGCTTCTTTAAATTTTTTTTGGTCACAACGTTTATCTCCTTTAAACCCAGTTATCAATTTTTTATGCATTTCAATAGATTTATCTAAAATGAACTTTGGTTCATCAATTACTTTAAAATTTTTTTCAGGAAAACCTTGATATCGCCAACAAAAAAGACACATATGGTTACATTGATTAACAGAAGGAGTCATCTGCAAACAACGATGTGATTTTATTCCATAAAAAGTTTGTTTATAACATTCCCTTTTAAAAAGTAAACTTTGTCTTACCCAATGACAAACCTTAACAGCAGAATGCTCTCCGACTATAGCATAATGTTGTTTTTCCAAAATTTTTCTAAATTCGCTATTCATATTTTTCAGATTTATAGTGTTTTCTTAATTATCAATAACATTGTTTTTTATATTATACATTTTACATAGTTTATTTAAATTATTATTTAATCGATTTACATATTTTTTATCTGGCCTATAACTATCTTTGTACAATTGTTTGTATTTATCAATAAGCTCATTTTTATAATTTTTTATTAAATCTAAAAATACCTTCTTTTGATCACCCTTTAATTCCAATGGTTTATACAAAATATAATGTGCATTGTATTTTTTTGCAGATTTTATAATACTTTCAAATTCATCTTCAACTAAAAATGGTATTATTGGTATAATCGCTAATCCAGTCTTAATACCTTTATCTGAAAGTTTTTTTATAATTTGTAATCTTTTAATTGTGGAAGGCACGTTACCTTCAAAAAATTTTAAAATATTATTTTTTTTTGAAATAATACTTATTGTAACACAACAGTCTTTAATTTCAGATAAAATATCAATATCTCTAAAAATTAGTTCTGATTTTGTTAAAATGTGGCAAGGAAAATTATTTTGTTTTATAATTTCTAGTAAACTTCTTGTAATTTTAAATTTTTTTTCTGCATTTTGGTAAGGATCATTAACTGAACCAATAACTATTACTCCATTTGGAATTTTTTTTAATTCTTTTTTAAATAAATCTAAAGTATTTGTTTTTACATAAATTGTTTCATCTATTGAAGAATCACAGTATAAACAACCAAATTCGCAGTTTTGATATGGATCAACTGAATAGTTTCCATTAAAAAGTTTGTCAGTTTTCATTATTTTTTTTAATAATGAATTAACAACAATCTGTTTATATATCATTGTTATCATAAATATGTTTAAACCATTTAAAGTTTATATGATATTTTAGAGAAAAAAAAATCAGATAAATTTTGCTTAATTACCAGTTTTAGTTTTATTAATTTTTAATAAATTTTTACTATATTTTTTATAATTTTTATCATAAGTATTTTATGACCTTTACATTTCCTCAGGAGCTATTATACCAAGTAGGTTTAACCCATTTTTAAGTACAATTTTTGTTGCTTCAACTAATGCAAGTCTTGCAACTCTAAGATGCTTTTGTTTTTCTGGTAAAACAGGGCAATCCCTGTAAAATTGATTAAAACTTGATGCTACATCAAATAAATAATTGGTGATAATATGAGGGCTACAATCTTTACATGCATCGTTTATAATTATTGGGAAAGTAGCTAGTTTTTTTATTAAAGATAGTTCTGTATAATGTTTTAATAATTTTGTGTCATAATTTTTTATCTTGTCCTGTTTTTTTGAAAGAATGCTGCATGCACGCGCATGAGAATATTGTATAAAAGGTGAAGCGTTTCCTTCAAAGTTTAATGCTTCTTCCCATTTAAAAACAATGTCTTTCTCAGGTTGAACTTTAATTATGTTATATCTTAATGCACCAATACCAATTTTCTCGGCAATTTCTTTCATCTTTTTTTCAGAAAGTTCTTTTTTTCTTCTTTTTTTAACTTCATTATATGCTCGTTTAATACATTCATCAATTAAATCATCTAAATAAACAACTCTTCCTTTTCTTGTGGACATTTTACCACCAGGAAGAGAAATAAAAGAATAAAAAATGACCTTAGGAATTACTTTTACACCAAGAAGATGTAATGCAATTTCAACTTGTTTTGCTTCAAGTTTATGATCTTCACCAAGTATATTAACTAATAAATCAGCTTTTTTGGCTTTCCATAAATGATAAGCAATATCCCTAGTGGCATAAAGTGTTGTTCCATCCTTTCTTAAAAATATAAATTTTGTATTTCTACCTTTAATTCCAAAAGATTGTAAATCTAAATAATAAGCACCGTTTTCAATATTACAATATCTTGTTTTTTTTAATTCATCAACAACAAAATCAACACTTTTATCTTTAACAAACTTTGATTCTGGTATGTACTTATCAATAGTTATATTTATACGTTTTAAACTTTGTTTTATTCCTTCTAAAACAGGAGTATAAGCCTTTTTTACAAGTAAAATTGTTTTATTATCTTTTTGTTCCATTCTTCGAACTATTTCACTTATTTGCTTGGAAACATTTTCATCTTCTTCCATTAATTTGTATGCTAGTTGATAATAACCAACAAACTTATGATCAGGTTTTTTAATCTTACTTTTTTTAACTTTATTTGGATCTATATTATTTATACCCCACATTAAAATAGCAACTTGTTTACCCATGTCGTCAACATAAAATTGTGATTCTACATCAAAACCTGCTGCTTTAAAAATTCTGACCATGGTGTCACCAATTATTGGATTTCTTGCTCTGCCTACATGTAAAGGACCATTTGGATTTGCTGATGTATGCTCAATAATAACTTTTTTATTTCTTTTTTCTAAAAAACCATATTTTTCTTTTTTACTTATTATGAATTTTAATGTTAAATTATTTAGATAATTTTTATCTAAAAAAAAATTTACATACGCTCCTTTCACTTGTATTTTTTCAACCCATCTTGTTTTCTCAATTTTATTTGATATTTCTTGTGCGATATCAGCTGGTGGTTTTTTAAAAATAGAGGCTAATGAAAAACAAGGGAAAGCAAAATCACCCATTTCTTCAGATGGAGGTGTTTCAAGTTTTATTTCACTTTTACAGTTTAAGTCTAAAAGAACTTTTTCAATAGATGATATTATTTCTGATTTTGCTTGGTTAAGAGGATAAATCATATGTTACTGGAATTATTAAACATTATTTAAATGGTTTTACAAAAAAAGAAAAAAAATTAAAACAATAAACTTACAAGAGATAGACTCATTAATAATGCCGGTATTGCTATTGTTATTTTCTTTTCAATCTGAGTTATTTTGAATTCAGGTAAAGTTATTTTTTGTTCTTTCAAATATATAATTGGCACTATTACAAGTATCATAGCAATTGTTGTTGAAAGTAAATGCCAAAGCATAAAAGGAATAGCTTTTGTGTAACAAAGAGCAAGACCTTCCCATGTGTAACTGTAACCCCATCCTCCTAACCATGTTCCAAAATTCGTCCAAAGATCATATAATAAAATACCACCTATTCCAACTCCAAGAAATCCTGGGATGTGTTTAATACTTGTTCTGTTTTTTGTTTTTAATATAAATCCGATAAATCCAATTATTGCAAAACCAGACCATGTAAATAAGATAATCCAGTTATTACCAATAAAAATATCTGATATAACCATTACTGATATTGGAACAATAAAACAATAATATCCACCTAAGATTAATCCACTAATTAAAGATATTATTGCTACTACAACGAATAAATCAAACATGAACATTGGTTGAGTAAGACCATTAATAGTAATATAAATTGATGGTGGACTTGGAAGATTATTATGTAAAATTATTCTTGTTATTACTCCAATTGCAATTAATAAAATGGCATATATTATTCTATTTTTATTTTCAAAAATATTTTTCATAATTTTTACCTCCTTTTTATCTTAATATTTTCTCCGTTTATTAATTTTCTTTATTTTTTAATCTTAAAATTTTTCGTATTTCCATTTGATTACATCATTATTATTTACATATATTTTATCTGCTGCATCTGTTGCAAATTGATCATTTATATAAAATAGCCACCAACAACCATTTTCACCGTGTATATAATTTTTTTCTTGATAAGTTATTGATTTTATCACATAAGCCTTATTTTGCTCACTATAAAAAGTCTCTACTGTTATATCACCGGTTTTAGAAACTTCTAATAGAAAATCATAAATGGTTGAATTACTAATTGTCATTACTTTTGAATATTGTTCTCCATCTCCGAAATCTATTATTATTGTCGCGTTAATTTGTTCTGTATTAACATTTTTTATAGGTAACTCAAATGTGATGATTCCTGTACTTACACCTGCAATAAATAAGGATACGACAATTATTAAGGGAATTAGTAATTTTAAAGCAAAGATTAATCTATCTTTTTGCTTCTGATTCATTAGAACTAAATAGTTATAAAAAGATTAAAATCTTACATTTTAGATAAGGATTCTTATCAAAATGAGCAATATAACATTATTTAGGGCTTTAAGTAGCCCAACAAGAATCAAAATTTTAAAAACATTGCTTCATAAGGACATGCACTTATCAGGTTTAGCAAGAGAATTAAAAATATCTATACCTGTTGTATCAAGACATATAAAGATTCTTGAAAAAGCTGAGTTAATTGATAAAAAAATATATGGTAACACATACATTTTAAAAACAAAAACAAATAATCTAGAACTTTTACTAGAGCCTTTTACAGATGAATCAATCATTGAGATTAATAAGAAAAAAAGTATTTTTGAAGCTTTAAAACAATTACCAGATATAGAAATTAAAAAAGTCGGGAAACATTATTACATTTCTTCTGTTAATGGTGAAAACGGATATTTTATTTACGAAATAAATGGCAAGCTACCTAAAAAACCAATAGATGAGTATATTATTAACAAAGATGTTACATTTAATCTAAAAAAACTTGTTTCTATAAAAAAGAAAAAAATTGAAATTAGGTTTAAAAATACAAAAGATAATAATAAAAAAACAAAGAAAAAACAGTAAAGGTAAATGTTAATACTTTTTGAAAAGATTTATATTATAAAAAAATATAACGTGAAAAGGTGAAAACCTAAAATGGCTATAGGCTTTGTATTAATAAGTGCAGCACCTGCACGTGAATACGAGGTTTATAATAAACTTTCAAAAGTGCCTGAAATAATAGAATTACATCCCTTGTTTGGAGAATATGATTTAATAGCAAAAGTACAGGCTGATGATTTTGAAAAACTTGGTAAAATTGTTGTTGATAAAATAAGATCTATTGAAGGTGTAATAGATACAAAAACCTTAACTGGAACAAAATTTTAGGAAGGAATAAAAATGGTAGAAGTTAATTTAGTAAGTCAATTTTTAAGTATGATGACGCTGGTATTTGCCATAGCAAGTATAATAGCTGGAATATTTACCGCATATTTTGGATCTGGAAAAAGCAGAGCTGTCGGAGCAATATTAATAATAATAGGATTACTGGTCTTTATAATATTTTTATATGGAGCAGCAATAGTTGTAAATAGTTTTCTAGGAGTACCTGAAGGGATCTTAAACTTCCAAGGAACTGTTGTTCAGGGAGTCGTTGCAATTGTTGGTGCAATAGTTGGAGCAGCAATTGCACTTGGTATATTCCTACTGGCAATTATGAAGGCATAATATTACATTACTTGCCTTCATTATTTTTTAATTTATTTTTTCTTTTTTTAACAAATTTAAATTAATTACTAAAAAAAGTTTATTTCTTATAAAACAATGCAATCATTTACAAATATCTTAAATTGAGATTTTTATATAAAGATTTAATAAATCATTTTTTACTTCTGTTAAATCAAATGATTAATTTAGAAATGTTTAAATTAAAATAAAATATAACGCTTTTTATATTTGTTAAGGGAGGTAGAATAAGATATGCAAAAAAGTATTTGTAGGAAATTTTTCATCTTTACAATAACTTTTTTGTTTGTTAGTTCTTGTTTTGCTTCTGCTTTTAATTTTATCCTTGATAATAGAATAAAACCTGGAAATGGAGGTAACTGGTTATATGTTGGTGGTTCTGGACCAAAAAATTATACAAAGATTCAGGATGCAATAGATAAAGCAACAGATGGTGATACAGTTTTTGTCTATGATGACAGTTCACCTTATAAAGAGAATGTAATTATTTATAAGTCAATAAAACTAATTGGG